>WFYI01000046.1 GCA_015490155.1 Aquificaceae bacterium
AACACCTTCTCCCCTGACAAAGCTTACACCCAGCCTTTTGTAGTTTTCTATAAGGTGCATGGGTAAATTCTATGGGATATATTTAATCCGTGCAAGGAATAAGCTCTCGGAGGAAAGCATGATAACCTTTGTGGACACTTACAGGAAAGGGAGTATAACACTAAAAAGGCTTGAAGGCTTGAAGGACGGAGAGAAGCTAAAGTCCGAACTGAAGGTTTTGATAGAGCGTGAGCCTTTCTTCTTCAAGCCTTACGTACTGCTTTACGAACTTCTGGAAGGTGAGGGTAAAATCAAGGAAGCTAAAGAGCTTCTGGACACAGGGTACGAAAGACTTAGACAATTGCTTGCTCTACCCTCCGGCAGGCTACCCGATAGGGTTCCGTGGGAGTACGAAAGCAACCTGCACATACTTGAGTTCTTGACGAACTACGGGATATTCCTGTGGGAGATGGGTGACATAGAGAACTCCCTTGAGGTACTTAAACTAACCTATAACTTAGACCCTACTGACAAAGAAGGTGTAAGGTACTACATCTTGGCTATAAAGATGGGCATGGGGCTTGACGAGTTTGAGAGGGCTTTCAGCGTAGAGGGTGTTTACGATACCAAAGACCTTGAGAGCTGGTTTAACTCCCACAGGGAGGTATTTGAAAAGGAAATCAGCGCCCTATAGAGTAGTACTCAAAGCCGAGATTTTTCATGGTGTTCGGGTCGTAGATGTTCCTTCCGTCAACGACCACGGGTATCTCCATAAGCTCCTTAATCCTGCTCAAATCTGCCTTCTTAAACTCCTCCCATTCGGTTAGCACTAAGAGTGCCTCTGCGTTTCTTACCGCCTCGTACTTGTCCTCTACGTATCCCAGGTCTTGTCCTTCAACGAACACCCTTTTGAAGTTCTCCGTAGCCTTGGGGTCGTATGCTGAAATGATTGCACCCTCCTTCAGCAATCTTTGGACTACCTTGAGGGAAGGAGCGTCCCTTATGTCGTCCGTGTTGGGCTTGAACGAAAGTCCCCATACTGCTATTCTCTTGGCTCTCAAAGTCCATAGGGCGTCTTTTAGCTTTTTCATAAGAACATCTATCCTTCTTTCGTTTATTCTTTCAACCTCCTCAAGCAGTGAGAAGTCTACCGAGAAGTCCTTCGCTATCCTAACGAAAGCCTTGAGGTCTTTGGGAAAACAAGAGCCTCCCCACCCTATACCTGCGTTCAGAAACTCTCTTCCTATTCTTTTATCAAAGCCTATTCCGTCCGCAACGGAGTCCACGTTTGCACCTGTAGCCTCACATAGGTCGGCAACCATGTTTATGAAGGATATCTTCATCGCTAAAAAGGAATTTGCCGCGTGTTTGATTATCTCTGCGCTCGCCGGGTCTGTTATAAACAGGGGAGCGCCCTTTTCCACCAACGGCTTGTAAATCTCTTCCATTATTCCCTTGGCTCTTTCGGAGCTTACCCCTACGACAATTCTATCGGGGTTAATGAAGTCCTCAACCGCCGCACCTTCCCTTAGAAACTCAGGGTTTGACACGACATCAAACTCCAAGCTCTTATCTTTTAAATACCTCCTGACTATACCCTTTACCCTCTCGTGGGTGTGAACCGGAACTGTGGACTTTTCAACAAACACCTTGTAGGAGTCCATGTGTCTGGCGACGTTGCGTACCACCTCGTCCACCTGAGAGAGGTCGGGAGAGCCGTCGGGCAGGGATGGAGTACCTACGCAGATAAATAGGACTTCGGAAAACTCCGTCCCCTCCTCAAGGCTGTCGGTGAAGTTTAATAGCTCTCTATCCAGCCCTTCTCTGAGTAATTCATCAAGCCCCGGCTCGTATATGGGGCTTTTGCCCTCTTTCAAAAGCTCAAGTTTCTCCTTTACCTTCTCAACTATGAGAACCTTGTGTCCCAAGTGTGCAAAGCAGGCGCCGCTTACCAAACCGACATAACCACCGCCGATGACCGTAATGTTCATAACCTCTAAATTCTATTAAAATTCTCTATACTATGTGCGGAATTATTGGATACACAGGCAAAGACATCGCCCTGCCCATACTTATAGGGGGCTTAGAAAGGCTTGAGTACAGAGGTTATGACTCCGCAGGAGTTGCCGTCCTCGAAAACGGGAAGGTTTTTATAGATAAAAAAGCTGGAAAGATAAGGGAACTCGTAAGGAGTTTGTGGGGGAAACCCATAAAGGGCAAAACGGGCATAGGACACGTTAGGTGGGCAACCCACGGGGAGCCTTCAGAAGAGAACGCCCATCCTCATACGGACTCTAAAGGCGAGTTTGCGGTAGTTCACAACGGGATTATAGAAAACTATTTGGAGATAAGAAAGTCCCTTGAGCAAGAAGGTGTAAAGCTCAGCTCGGATACCGATACGGAGGTTATCGCTCACCTCGTTAGTAAGTTTTACAGAGGAGACCTGCTGGAAGCTGTATTAGAGGCCGTTAAACACCTGAAGGGTGCCTTCGCCTTTGCGGTAATAAGCTCCAAAGAACCGGGCAGGGTAGTGGGTGTAAAGGAGGGAAGTCCGCTGATTGTTGGGATAGGAGAGGGTGAAAACTTCTTAGCCTCAGACATACCCGCAATCCTTCCCTACACGAGGAAGATAATTCCCCTGAACGATGGAGAGGTAGTTGATATAAATCCCGAGGGTGTAAACATATACGACTTTTCCGGAACCCCCATAACCAAAGAGATAATGATGGTGCCTTGGGACATTATATCTGCTGAGAAAGGGGGCTTCAAACACTTTATGTTAAAAGAGATTTATGAACAGCCGAAGGCTGTTAACGATACATTAAAGGGATTTATATCCAAGGAAAGCATTCTCCCGGTGGACTTGAGAGACTTTCGTCGCCTCATCGTTGTAGCCTGCGGAACCTCTTACCATGCGGCACTCGTCGGTAAGGTTTGGATTGAAAGGTTTGTAAATATACCCGTAGAGGTTGTCTACGCCTCGGAGTTTAAATATAGCCATACACCTATTTCCCAAGAGGACATAGTTATGGGGATATCCCAATCCGGGGAGACAGCGGATACCAAGTTCTCCCTTCAGAGCGTTAAAGAAAAGGGTATAAAGACGATAGCTATGGTGAACGTGGTAGGCAGTTCTATAGACAGGGAAGCAGACTATTCCGTATATACACACGCGGGACCCGAGATAGGTGTTGCAGCGACGAAAACTTTTACAGCCCAGCTCGTAGCTTTGTACAGTATGGCTGCCTTTTACTCCTCTGAGAAAGAGCAACTGTTCAAAAG
>WFYI01000047.1 GCA_015490155.1 Aquificaceae bacterium
CATACCCGACAGGGTGTTTAAGAAGGCTCCCAGTGCAGAACTCAGACCCAACCAGACAGACCAGGATACACTTCCACCCTACGAAGTGCTTGACAGAATCCTGAAAAAGTTCCTTGAGGAGAACATGTCAGCTGAGGAGATAATAAGTGGGGGAGAGGATAGGGAAACTGTCTATAAAGTTATAGATATGATAAAAAGGGCGGAATACAAGAGGAAACAGGCACCGGTAGGGCTGAAGCTCACCCCCAGAGCCTTCGGCAAGGACTGGAGAATGCCCATAATAAACAAGTATCGCTTCTGATGTTGCAGGTAAGGGTCGTCCCCGGCATAGAGGACAAGCTCAAGGGATTCTTCCCTTGGATTTACAGGCCGGAAATCTCTTCCTTCTCAAGGAAGCCCAAGAAGGGAGAACCCGTCGTCGTTAGGGACTTCGGAGGCAGGTTTTTGGGCTACGGATACATAAACCCGGAGGTGAACATAGCCGTCAGGCTTCTGTCTTTTGATAAGAAAGAAAAGCTAAACGCAGAGCTGATAAAGAAAAGGATAAGGGAGGCTTACGATTACAGAAAGAGGCTCTACATAAACAGCAACGCTTTCAGATTGGTGCATTCGGAAGGAGACCTGCTCCCGGGCTTGATAGTGGACGTTTACGGTGAGTATGTAGTGGTGGAGTTTACCACCTACGGCATGTCCAACTTCAGGAAAGATGTGGTGTCTGCCCTGATAGAGCTTTTGAATTCCAAGGGCATATACGAGAAGGTGAACGAATATGCCCAGAGGATAGAGGGCTTTAAGGCTCAGGAGGGAGTTCTTTACGGAGAAGTGCCCGAGAGAATCGTGGTGTGGGAACACGACCTCAGGTATAACGTGGACGTGCAGGAAGGACAGAAAACAGGCTTTTTCTTAGACCAGAGGAATGCGAGGAAGCTGGTAAGGGGGCTGGTTGAACCAGGAGACAGGTGCTTGGACGTTTTCTGCCACACGGGTGGCTTTGCTCTGAACATGAAGAGAGCCGGCGCAGGCAGGGTTTTGGCGGTGGATTTATCCCAGAAGGCTCTGGAAGTGGCCAAGGAGAACGCAAAGCTGAACAGCCTGGAGGGTATAGAGTGGGTAAGGGCCAACGCCTTTAACTTCCTAAGAGATTTGCAAAGAGCCGGTAAGAGGTTTGACGTGGTGGTGATAGACCCGCCCTCCTTTGCCAAAAACAAGGCGGCGGTTCCCAACGCCCTGCGCGGATACAAAGAGCTGTGCGTTCAAGGATTGCGGCTAACGAAGAGGCTGGGATACTTTGCAATCTTTTCTTGCTCCCACCACATAACAGAGAACCACCTGATAGAGGTTCTAACGGAGGCTTCCTACGGAATAAGGAGGCAGGTTAGGGTGATTGCAAAAACCTTTCAGGACAGAGACCACCCCTGGGTTTTGCAGATGCCCAACACCCTATACCTTAAAGGCGTCTGGGTGGAGGTGCTATAGCTCATATCTTATAGACCCTATAAGCTGGGCTTATAAAGTTTTAAGTAAATGTGCTTTCTCTAACTTTTCGTAAGGTTTATCCTTAAATGGGTAAGATTGCCCTTTCAGGAGGCGATAGATATGGATATCGGAGGAAGCTTTTACGAGAGAAAATACTACAGCACATGCTACATGTGTGCCTGTAGATGTGGCATAGAGGTATATACGAGAAACGGCAAGGTAGCCTACATAAAGGGAAACGATGACCACCCTATAAACAAGGGAGTCTTGTGTGCAAAAGGCTCCTCTGGGATAATGAAGGAATACTCGCCGGCGAGGCTCAGGAAGCCTCTCCTTAGAACGGGTCCCAGAGGTTCCGGGCAGTTTAAAGAGATAGAGTGGGACGAGGCGATAGACATAGCGGTTAAGTGGATAGAGGAGGCAAGAAGAAAGAACCCCGCCAAGGTGGCCTTCTTCACCGGAAGAGACCAGATGCAGGCGGTCAACGGCTGGTTTGCCCAACAGCTGGGAACTATAAACTGGGCCGCTCACGGGGGTTTTTGTTCAGTTAACGTTGCAGCCGCTGGACTGCTCTCCACGGGCTATTCCTTCTGGGAGTTCGGAGACCCGGACTTTGAGAATACCAAATACTTTATGATGGTGGGTGTGGCGGAAGACCACGCCTCCAACCCCTTCAAGCTGGGAATTCAAGAGATGAAGAGGAGGGGAGGCAAGTTCGTTGTGGTGAACCCCGTGAGGTGGGGCTACGGTGCCGTTGCCGACGAGTGGGTTCCCGTAAAGCCCGGAACCGACGGAGCCTTCTTCATGGGCATAATGCACGTCCTATTTAAATACAACCTCATAGATTGGACATTCCTAAAGGAGTTTACCAACGCCACATGGCTCGTAATTCAGGCCCCCGGCACCTCTAAGGACGGTATGTTTTACAGAAACGAGGAAGGTAAAGCACTCGTTTACGATAAAAAGTCTCAGAGCTTCAAGCCTGCAGACAGAGTAGTTCCCGATGAGCTGGAACCCGCCTTCATAGGTGAGTTTGACACGCCCGAGGGCTTTAAGGTTCGTCCAGCCTTTGACCTGTTCGCGGAGAGGCTCGTAAAGGACTACAGCCCCGAGCAAGTGGAAAAGATAACGGGAATATCCGCAAAGGACATAGAGAGGATTGCCAAAGAGATGGGCACCATTGCCCTCTTTGAGCCTTTAGAGATACCCGTTGAGTGGACGGACGCGTGGGGAAGGAAACACAAGAGCATGAAGGGAAGACCCGTCTCCTTCCACATAATGAGGGGGATAGCCTCCCACTCAAACGGATTTCAGACGGCAAGGGCTGTCTTTCTCTTGGAAATGCTCCTGGGATGCATAGAGACCCCCGGAGGACACTTAGCTAAGGCACCTTATCCCAAACACATAGAAGACCTACCCAAACCCTACAAGATAAAGTCCTTGGATGACCTTACCGGAGAACCCCTCAAGGGACCCCACTTGGGACTGCCCAAAAATCCCGATGACCTTCTGGTGGATAAGGAGGGCAACCCTCTCAGGATAGACAAGGCATACAGCTGGGAGTTTCCTGTCACCGCCCACGGCTGTATCCAGAACGTCATACCCGCCGCATACCAGAAAGACCCCTACGACATAGAAGTTCTCATGATTTACATGGCCAACATGGCTTGGAACTCCTCTCAGAACATACCTTACATAATAGAGGCTCTGACGGCAAAGGACGCCAGCGGAAACTACGTAATACCCAAGGTTATAACCATAGACGCGTTTTACAGTGAGCAGGTGGCATTCTCGGATTTAGTTCTGCCCGATGCCACCTACCTTGAGCAGTGGTTCTCCCTCTCACTTTTAGACAGACCACCTTCCGTGGCAGCGGGACCCGTGGACGCCCTCAGACAACCGGTGGTTGACCCCAAAGACCAGGGGCTTGACGTTAGGGGCTGGGGAGATGTGATGGTTGAGCTGGGAACGAGGCTAAAGCTTCCCGGCTTTTTAAACGAGGACGGAACACCCAAATACAAGAACTACAAAGACTTCATAATAAATTGGCAGCCCAGGCCCGGCATAGGACTATTGGCAGGCTGGAGAGGTAAAAACGGCGATAAGCACTTCGTAGGAGAACCCAACCCAAATCAGTTGGAGATGTATACGAAGAACAAGGGCTTCTTCTTCTACAAGCTCCCCGAGAGCATGAGATACTTCAGGAACTGGAACAGGGAATACCTTGAGTGGGCTAAGAGCGTAGGATTCGTGAAGAAAACAGACCCCATAATTCTCAACTTCTACGTGGAATCCCTGCAGACCTTCCGCCTTGCAGGTATGGGACTGTGGGAAGGTGAAAACCAGCCCCCCAACGACCCGGTTATAAGGGAGAGGCTCGTCAAATACTTTGACCCGCTACCCTTCTGGTATCCGCCCTTTGAAGAGGAGGTAAGCGGGGACGAGTATCCCCTCTACGCCTTTACAAAGAGACCCATGTGGATGTATCACTCTTGGGACTCCCAGAACGTATGGCTCAGGCAGATTTCCTCAAAGAACTACCTGTATATAAATCCAAAAACCGCAGAGAAATATGGCATAAAGCACCTTGATTGGGTGTGGGTTGAGTCAAGGGTAGGTAAGGTAAAGTGTCAGGCTTACCTGACGGAGGCAACCGAACCCAACTCCGTTTGGACTTGGAACGCTATAGGTAAGATGGCGGGTGCGTGGGGACTAAAACCTGAAGCTGATGAAGGACACGAAGGATTCCTCCTTAACCACGTCATACCCCACAGCATAAAGATAGGTGGCAGGGAGATATTCTACGGAGACCCCATAACGGGACACCTCGCATGGTTTGACACCAAGGTTAAGATATACAAAGCCGAAGACCAATCGCCGGAGACCGCTCCCTTCTACAAAACCGAACCCCTGCCTTACATTAAAGAGAGATGGACGGAGGTGTTAAGATACAAGCCATGAGGCTGAAAGAGAGACACACCATAAAGGATTACGAGGCTCTGCCCGAGGGTGCACCTTACCAACTTATAGAGGGAGAACTTGTTATGAGTCCTGCACCGAGCTTTTGGCATCAGAAAATTTTAAAGAGGCTGTTTTTAACATTCCACGAGAAGGTAGAGAAAGCCGGCATAGGTGAGGTTGTATTCTCTCCCATAGACGTTTATCTTGACGAGGAGAACGCCTTTCAGCCCGACCTCGTGGTTATTCTCAAGGACTCTCTGGATAAGATTACCGAGAAAGGTATAGAGGGTGCACCGGACTTGGTGGTGGAAGTCCTCTCCCCATCTACCGCCTACTACGACCTTAAAGAAAAGAAAGATGTCTATGAGAGGAAAGGCGTTAAGGAATACTGGATAGTTGACCCCAAGATGGAGGAAGTGGAGGTGTATGTAAACGAAGGAGGGAACTTCAGAAAGGTATCCTCCAAGAGGAGGGAAGGTAGCGTAAGCTCGCTCTTAATTAAAGATTTGAAGATATACCTGGAGGAGCTTTTTAAGGAGGTTTAGCGATGGCTCAGTATGCGTTGGTTATAGATTTGAATACCTGTGTAGGTTGCCACGCCTGTGCTACCAACTGCAAGGAGTGGAACACTCAGGCTGCTTTCGGTCCCCTTTCGGACTACGACCCCTACGGGAGACACCCTTCGGGCGTTTGGTACAACAGGATAATGTCCTACGAAATAGGTGAGTTTCCCAACACTCAGGTATTTCACCTACCCAAATCCTGCTTACACTGTCAAGATGCGCCCTGCGTTCCCGTCTGTCCTACGGGAGCCTCTTACAAAAGAGAACAGGACGGCATAGTCTTGGTGAACTACGATGACTGCATAGGTTGCAAGCTCTGTTCCTGGAGCTGTCCTTACGGTTGCAGGGAATACGACGAGGCGGATAAGGTAATGAAGAAGTGCACCCTTTGCATAGACAGGGTTTACGATGAGACTCTACCACCCGAACACAGAAAGCCCGCCTGCGTTCTCACCTGTCCCGCAAGGGCGAGGTTCTTCGGAGACATAGAAGACCCCGAAAGCGAGGTGTTCAAGGCTATAGAAGAGAGAAACGGCTTCGTTCTCTTCCCGGACATGGGAACCAACCCCGGAAACCACTACCTTGCAAGGACGGAGACCAAGATAAACCTTGAGGAGTTTGAGAAGCACATACTAAAGCCCGATAACCCTCTATTTTTAGAGGTTATGAAGAGACATCACGTATCCAATAAATCAGCAGAGACAACGGTAGAGGAGGTAGGATAATGCATCCGCCGATTTCTTTGATAGTTTTCTTTTTAACGGCAGGGACTTCAATAGGGCTTTTCATATTTACCTACTTTATAGAGTTTCTAACCTTGTTTGGAAAAGGAAGTGGACTGCCCAAGGAGGTGGTTCTTGTTTCGGGAATAATAAGCCTCGTGCTTATAGGAATAGGTGCATTTGCCGCATCCTTTCACCTCGGACATAAGCTTAGGGCGTGGAAGGCTATAAAAAGATTTAGAACCTCTTGGCTCTCAAGGGAAGCGGTCTTCAGCGGAGCTTACGGCTTTACACTTCTTATATACCTCTTTCTAATGTATTACGAGATAAACCCCTTTTTTGAACACTTCTTCGGTATTCTCACCTTCATCATAGGTATCCTGAGCGGGTTTTCCACAGCGATGATATACGCAACCAACAAGTTCGTGCTTGAGTGGAATACCTCTCTGACCGTTCTCTACTACTTAGACATGTATCTCATGCTCGGCTCTGCCCTATTTACGATAATGTCCCTCTACTACGGACTTCCCTACACGGGAACCTTCGTGTTTCTCACGTTCCTATTCGTGGCACTGGGCTTCGGCTTCAGGCTTGCCTTCAACATAAGGCAGTTTTACCTTAAAAGACCAACTCTGAACGAGGCTCTGAACCTTCCTCACAATAGAACCATAAGGGTCTTAGATACAGGCTCAACTACAGAAAACTACTGTACCACCGAGTTTTACTACAGAAAGGGCAAAGAATTGCTCTCCACAACCCTACCTATATCCTATCTGCTCACCTTCATAGTACCTCTGATACTTATACTTTACGCTTGGATTACCGGCACCGTGAACCTCTATATATTCTGGACGGTTTACCTGTCCCTGCTCGTGGGCAGCGCCGTTGAAAGGTGGACTTTCTTCGTAGAAGGTAACCACGTCCAAAACCTCTTCTACGGACTTTACCCAGAAGAGGGTTACAAGCTCAGAAAGGGCTTTATGGAGAGGAAGGAAACGAGAATATCACTTTACAATTGAGAACCTTCGTAGGGAGGTTAACTTGGGTTGAGACGGCTGGGTGCGTGTTTAACCCTCCTACTTTTACTGTTTAGCCTTCCGAGAGCGTCTGTTAATGACGGAAAGCTGACTTTACGAATCACTCCCTCTGATGGGCAACCTTTTATAGTCTCTAACTCTACACTATGCTCAGACGAGGTCGGATACGTTTCTAAGGGGAAAATATTCGCCAAATGGCAGGGCGGGAAGATAACCCTTGAGATGAATAATATTGAGAAGCTTAAACTCTTAGGAAAAGAGGGAAGGTACGATATAGTTGAGGTCACCTTTATAGATGGCAAGAAGGCAAATGTATTAATACGAAGATTCAAGGTTTGCATTCGCGGAGATACAGAGATAGGAAAGTGGAAAGGCTGGCTTTCAAATATAAATATCGTGGAGATTATTAGAAATAGAAGTTTAAAGCCTACGGATTCCGAGGCAGACTTAGATATAGACTTGGTAGTGTTAAAAAACGGGGATAAACTGAGCGGCAAGATACTCAACGACCAATTCAAAATCAAGACTTCCTACGGGGAGTTTTCCTTCAAAAAGAAAGATGTAAAGAGGTTAGAGCTTGAAGGCGGAGGTACAAATGTAGACCTGGTTATACTTAAATCAGGCGACAGGTTAAGCGGGAGTATCTACGATAAGGTTATAGAACTTAAACTATCCTCCGGCGCGCAGGTTTCCATAGATATGTCGAGGGTAAAATCAGTTTCCGTAGGACAGGGACGATAACTCGAGAGAATAAATAGGCTTTTTAGTCTGTATGTAAGGGTTAAAATAAAGGGAATGGCTATCGTAGGTGTAATAGGGTACGGAAACATGGGGAGGGCTTTCGCCCTTGGTCTTGCTAAAAAACTGGGATATGAGAATATCGTTGCCTACGACCTCGAGGAGGAAAAGAGAAAGCTCGCAGGAGAAGACGGCATACCTTTCGCAAAAGAGCTACACTTCCTCTTAGACATGTCCGATTATGTGCTTATAGCGGTTAAACCGAAGGATATAAAGGAGCTTCTTAAAAAATTAACTAACCTTAAGGGCAAAATCCTCGTAAGCATAGCAGCGGGAGTAAGCATAAAAGACATAGAGGCTGTTGTAGGAGACCAAAAGATTATAAGGTGTATGCCCAACATAAACGTTCTCGTCTCAGGTGGGAGTATAGCTTATTCCCACAACCACAACGTTACGGAAGAAGAGCTTAGAGAGTTCGTGGAGTTGTTTTCCTCGTGCGGTGTTCTGTACAGGATTGATGAGTCCATGATGGATAGTTTCACGGCTCTGGCGGGCAGCTCTCCGGCTTACGTACTCTCCTTTATAGATGCCCTCGCCCTCGCAGGTGTGAGGGAAGGTTTCAGCTATAGAGAAGCCCTGGACATAACACTTAACACACTTATAGGAACCGCCGAGCTGTTAAAACAGCTCAAAGGCAATCCCAACGAGTGGATTACCAAAATCACATCACCGGCAGGTACGACAATCGAGGGAATTAAAAAGTTAGAGGAGAAAGGCTTCAGGGGAATAGTTATGGAATGTATAGAAGCTACTACGAAAAAGGCTAAGAGCTTAGGCAAATAGAGCTTATATCAGGCATCTAACCTACGGGGAGATATGGACTAAAGCTGTGGAGGGCTATAATTATGATTATGCAGGGCAGTGATGCAATTGAACAGTCCCCTGATTGTAAAACCTCCGCGTTGATTAAAGGGGGCATACATGTAAACCCTGAATTAGACAGGAAGAGGTAAATATGTTAGAGGGAAAGATAACTTTAAAGGAGCTTTTTAATAAAAAGAAGAAAGGGGAAAAGATAACTATGGTCTCCACTTACGACTACCTCTCCGCAAGGTTCTGCGACGAAGCGGGAATAGACTCAATACTTGTGGGAGACTCACTCGGAATGGTATTTCAGGGAAAAGAAAGTACCGTTCCAGTAACCCTTGAGGAGATGATTTACCACGCAAAGGCTGTTCGAAGGGGAGCTAAGCGTCCCTTCCTCATAGTGGACATGCCTTTTATGAGTTATCAAACCTCTGTTGAAGAAGGGCTTAAAAACTGTGGTAAAGTGTTAAAGGAAACCGGAGCTGAGGCGGTAAAACTGGAAGGGGGAGAAGAAATAGTGCCTCTGGTAGAACGGCTCGTTAGCACGGGAATACCGGTCGTAGGGCATATAGGCTACACGCCCCAGTCGGTTAACATATTCGGCGGAGCCAAAGTAGTAGGTAAGAGAGAAGAAGAGGCTCAAAAGCTAAAAAGGGACTTTAAAGCCCTTGAAGACTCCGGAGCTGCGATGATAGTCCTCGAAAGTGTTCCCTACGACATAGCCAAGGAAATATCCGAGTCCTCCGTTGCTATAACCATAGGAATCGGTGCAGGGAAATACTGTGATGGACAGGTTCTCGTGTTTCACGACCTCGTCGGGCTTGTTGAAGACATGAAACCACGCTTCGTGCGTAGGTATCTGGAAGGAGCAAAACTCTTTAAGGAAGCCCTCGTTAAATTCAAAAATGATGTAGAAAGCGGTTCCTTTCCCTCCGAGGAGGAAAGCTATGGACGCTGAAAAGCTCTTAAATCTTTTGGTAAAAACCGGGTACATATCCCCGCAGGATAAGAATAGAGTCCTACAAGAAAAAGGCAAGGACGAGGACATATTCGACACCATAATCAGGCTCGGAATTCTCGATGAGAACAAGATTCTTGAGTTTCTAAAGGGACTTATACCTTCAAGGATATGGAATGAAGAAATCGGAGATGTGGAACTCCCGCCGACGATTCTCAAAAGCCTGCCACAGGAGTTCTTGAGAAAAAACAAAATAGCACCCGTCAAATACGAAGACGGCAAGCTTTACGTCCTGATGGTAAACCCACTGAACCAGGCTGCGGTGAACGAGCTGAAGTTTTACACGGAGCTGAATCAGATAATACCCTACGCAGCTCCCCTATCCACGGTGGAGAAGCTCCTCGACAAACTCTTTCCCCAGCTTGCGAACGTTATAGAAGATATAGAGGTTCCCGACGAAATAGAGCTGGACGAGGAAGGACCCGAAATACCCGTGGAACTGCTCGCCAGGGCGTCTGAGGAAGCTCCGATAGTAAGACTCGCCAACGGCTTGATATTCGAAGCGGTTAAGCTGGAAGCCTCCGACATACATATTGAGCCTCAGGAGAAAAAGGTAATCGTAAGGTACAGGGTGGACGGTGTCCTGCGGGTATTTCACGAGTTTCCTGCCCAGATAAAGGACAGCATAGTAGCAAGGTACAAGATAATGGCTAACATGGACATAGCTGAAAAGAGAAAACCGCAGGACGGAAGAATTAGGATAAAGATGACCAACAAGAAAATAGACTTGAGGGTATCCACTGTGCCTACGGTTTACGGAGAAAAGGTAGTTATGAGGATTCAGGAAGCTGAAAAGTACCTGAATGTGAGGCTCGAAGACCTCGGTTTTGAAGAGGACGACCTTAAGAAGTTTCGGAAGGCTATATGGAAGCCTTGGGGTATGGTTCTGGTTACAGGTCCCACAGGCTCAGGAAAAACCACAACACTCTACTCCTCTTTGATGGAGCGGAACAAACCCGAGGTGAACATAATGACCGCCGAAGACCCGGTAGAGGTCTCGATTCCGGGAATAAATCAGGTTCAAGTTTACGAGCGTATAGGTCTAACTTTTTCCTCCGTTTTACGCTCCTTCCTCAGACAGGACCCGGACATAATACTGGTAGGTGAGATAAGGGACATTGAAACCGCGGATATAGCCGTGAGGGCTTCTCTTACAGGTCACCTCGTATTTTCCACTTTGCACACCAACGATGCTCCCACCACGGTAACGAGGCTCGAAGATATGGGGCTGGAGCCTTTTCTCGTAGGTTCTTCCCTCATCCTGATTGTAGCCCAGAGGTTGATAAGGAAGTTATGTACCAACTGTAAGATACCTACCGACACACCAAAGGAGGCGCTCGTGAGGCTGGGTATCCTCAAAGACGTCAACGAAGACGTAACCGTATACAAATCCAACCCCAAGGGATGCGAGACTTGTAATTACACGGGCTACAAAGGAAGGACTGCGGTTCACGAGATTTTAGAAGTTGATGACGACATTAGAAAACTTATAATAAAAGGAGGAACAGCCGATGATATACGGGAACTTGCCCGTAAGAAGGGGATGAGGAGCTTATACGAAACGGGACTCATAAAGGTTAGGAGAGGGATAACCTCCCTTGAGGAGGTGGAGAGGGTTCTGATGCAGTAAAGGAGGTTGTAGGTAGTGCAGGAGGTTCAAAACAGAGAGGTAAGGCTCATAGAAATAATCCACAGAGCGGTACAGCTAAACGCAAGCGACATACACATAACGGTGGGGACTAAGCCCGCCATACGGGTGGACGGTAAGATAAAACTTCTCGAGGAATTCCCCGTAATGGTACCGGATACCACCCAGAAGCTCGCGTACTCAGTAATGACGGAAAAACACCGTAAGAAGCTCGAAGAAAAGGGTCAAGTTGACTTTTCCTTTGGGATAAAGGACGTCGGTAGGTTTAGGGCAAACGTCTTTTTTCAAAGAAACACGGTAGCTATGGCACTCAGGAGGCTACCGTACAAAATTAGAACCGTACAGGAATTGGGCTTGAGCGAGAACGTCCTCGACCTATGTCATAAAAGTATGGGACTCGTACTTGTTACAGGTCCCACAGGCTCGGGTAAGTCCACAACACTTGCCGCAATGATAGACTACATAGACAGAAACTTTCCCTACCACATAATTACCATAGAAGACCCTATAGAGTACCTGTTTTCACACAAGAAGAGCATAGTTAACCAGAGGGAGATAGAACAGGACGTCTACACATTTTCAGAGGCTCTCAGAGCAGCTCTGAGAGAAGACCCTGACGTTATATTGGTGGGAGAGATGAGGGATATGGAAACCGTTGAGATAGCCCTGCGAGCTGCAGAAACCGGACACCTCGTTTTCGGAACACTTCACACTAACACAGCCATATCGACTATAACGAGGATAGTGGACATATTCCCTCCGGAACAACAAGAACAGATAAGGGTTCAGCTGTCCTTCACATTGCAGGGTGTAATATCCCAGAGGCTACTCCCTAAAATAGGTGGCGGCAGAGTGTTAGCCTACGAGCTTTTGGTACCGAACGTGGGTATAAGAAACCTCATAAGAGAGAATAAACTCCAACAGATATACTCCCTTATGCAGAGCGGACAACTGGAGTCGGGTATGCAAACCATGAACCAGAGCTTGGCAAATTTATACAACGGTGGTGCGATAACCCTTGAGGATGCCCTGAAGGTCTCACCAGACCAGAAAGAGTTGGAACGTATGCTAAAGGTAAGGAGTAACGCATAAATGCCCAAGTTTAAGTATAAGGCTTACGCGGAAAGTGGAACCATAGTTGAGGATACAGCTGAAGCTCCGACGCTGAACGACCTGATAGTTCGCCTGAGAGAAAACAACTACATACTTATAAATGCAGAAGAAATTGGAGAAGGGGCAAAGGAAAAGTCAGAAAAAAAGACAGGTTTAGGCTCCATATCCCTGGGTGGTAATGTCAGTGACAGGGACATATCCCTGTTCTGCAGACAGCTCGGCGTTCTCATAAATGCGGGTGTGGGTATAATTGAAGCTCTCGAGGTCGTTGCAGACCAAATGCCTAATAAGAAACTCGTATCCGCAACCGTATCCGTATCCAAAGACGTTAGCGAGGGAGAGGCTCTATCCAAATCTATGTCAAAGCACAAGGATGTATTCCCGGAACTCGTTATCAACCTCGTTTCTGTAGGTGAGGAAACTGGTAATCTCGATACCGCCCTCATGCGTGCCTCCGAATACTACGAAAAAATCGCCATGATAAAGAGTAAAATAAAGAGTGCCTCCTTTTACCCCGCATTCGTTCTGGTAATTGCAACCGTAATAGTATTAGGAATACTGTACTTTCTCGTTCCTACCTTCGCCCAGATTTACGAAAGCCTCGGTGGTAGCCTTCCACTTCCCACCCAGATGCTTATCGCGGCTTCAAACTTTCTACGGGAGAAGATAATCTTCATAATTGTGGGAGCGGTTGCCTTCGTAGTTGCCTTCAGGTACGCCTACGTTAAAAGTTACAAATTCAAAAGAGCCGTACACAGTCTAATCCTAAAAATTCCCAAGTTCGGAGACCTCGCACTTAAAAGCTCTATGGCTAAGTTCGGGAGGACTATGGCTACTCTCTTCTCGAGCGGAGTCCCCATAGAAAAGTCTCTCGAGATTGCGGGAAAGGTAGCGGGTAACGTAATAGTTCAGGAGAACGTAACCAAAGTGCAAAAGGATGTTACGGAGGGACAAACTCTGTGGGCTTCGTTGAAAAAACACTCTACGTTTCCCCACCTCGTCGTAGCAATGGTAAAGGTAGGTGAGGAAACCGGTAGGTTAGACGAAATGCTCGAGTCCCTGGCAAGGTTTTACGAAGATGAAGTTGACAGAGCAGTAGAGGGAATAATATCTCTGATTGAGCCGATGCTCATAGTCATTCTCGGAACGATTATAGGGTTCATACTCATAGCACTGTACCTGCCTATATTCAAGCTGGGAGAGGTTATAGGCTAAGTCCACGTCTTTCTTGCAAACAGGAGGTAGGCGGTATGTCCTACCATGGTATCCTCCGGCCTAAGTCTCTCCGGATTGGGCTTGTAAAACCTCTGAAGAATCTCCGAGACCTCTATGTTCCCGAACCTATCCCGCAGAGCTTTAAGTACCTCTGACACCTGATTGGTGGTGGGAAGTAAAAAGCCCACACAAGCGCCCGGCTTTAGAACCTCGTAAACCTTGTCCACATGCTCCTCCGGAGTTTTTACGTCCACGAAGGCCGCATCAAAGAACTCTTCTGGCAAATCGGCTTCTGAGAAATCTTGAGCGAAAAACCTAACGTTCCGTCCCACAGAGAACCTGTTCAGGTTTTCCTGCGCGTTCTTTGAGAATTTCTCCTCCCTCTCGTAGGTAAAAACCTCTCCAGCGAGATGAGATAGAACAGCACATAAAGCTCCGCTCCCGGTTCCGAACTCGAGAACCTTCGAACTTCTGTCTATACCGAGCTTAAAGGCTATGTAAAAGGCATCTTTGGGATATATTATCTGTGTCTTCCTCCTGAAGCCGTACATGATTACATCAAACAAAGTGGGTTCAAATATGCAGAAATTTCCCTTCCGAAATCCTGACCTCTGCCCCAAAACCTCCCTAAATTTAAGAACCTCCCTACCCACGTTCAGCGAATCCCCGGAATTCAGGACTCTCAAGAATCTTTTATCTTTGTAAGTTATGAGTATAAAATCACCCTCTTTAAACATACGGCTTAGGAAGTCTGAGCGTCCTTTACCTTAAGATACTCCTCTATGTCGAGAACCTTAAATATGTCCTTAAAGGGACGCAACTGGAGTTCAAGCTCTTCCTCCTGTCTCTTCTCTCCTATTTCTTTTGCAAGGTCTTCGAGAATCTCGCTTACGAGGCTTAACAACTCCTCCTGTTCTTCTTCCCTCAAGCTTCTTATTAGGTAAAGCTTGTTATCTTCGCCCAGCTTAAGGTATGTGTATCTAAGAAGCTTAAAGCTTACATCTTCCCATAACCCTTTAAGCGAGAGTTTGAGTATTATCTGGAGCGTTATGTTCAAAAGAAAAAGGTACATAAATGACTCTATGTTCCTAACGTTACGGTAGAGGTAAAGGCTGACCTTGAAGGGTTCTTTGAACTTTAAGTCCGTGGAATGCTCAAACTTGTTATCTATCTCGTTTATAGGTGCGACAAGACTACCCTTGTCAAAGATTATGTATCTGTTTTTGTCCTCTTCTTCTATAAATAAAAGGGCGTTCTTTTTGTACTTACTCAGTCCGAGAAATAGCTTGCTTACTTCCATGAAGTCGCTACTCAACTCCATTATGTGGGGGTAAGATAGGTATCGAAGGCTTATGTAGTCCACGAGCCTTTCGTCCATTTCCATTATACTGAGTTCCGCACCGCTGTATGGGTTTAAGAGAAACTCAAAAACGTCTATATTCTTGGGAAAGATGGAGATAAGCTCCCCGTTTTTGTAAAAGAGAATCACGAGGGAGTCTCCGAGGGATATTCTTACGGTTCCCGAGAATTTAGAGCGCTTTATGCTTTCTAAAACCGCCACCAGATTAACCTTATCGAGGTTTATGTCGCTGAGGAAGTAATCTATCTTCAGCTCCTTGAAAACGTCCTTCTCTTCCTCGGTAAACTTGTGTATATCCAGCTTTCCTTCGTTTAGCAGGTCTTCCAACCTTCTGACCAATTGGGTTATGTGTTCCTTAGACGTGAAGAGGATATCGAGAAGGGTTCTGTTGTCAAACTCCTTCAACTCCTCGGAGTCGGAAGTGGCTTTCAGGGTTGCGTAGGGTGATATCACCTTTTCGAGTATCTTATCCAACTCCTTTCTGACTATTATCGACTGTATAGTTAGTTCCTCTATGTCCATGGGAGAATCGAGGTTCAGGGGATTATCCAGTTCCTCTACGTAAAAGGCAAAAAAGCCCTCCGGATTTTCCAGCATCTCGGATATGCAGTATATAAGAATGTTCTGGGCGTTAGGTTCATCCGGTTTGCCCGTGTCGAGGTTACAGGTAAAGGAGTGTATCAGGTTATCCCTAACGTATATAGAAAGGTAGCGGTTGTTAACGAAAAGCTCCATAACACCGCTTCTGCCCTGCAAAAGCCCCGATATCAAACCCGATAGGGTTCTTATATTGTCTATGTATCCGTAAAACATAGCTATCCTACCATCTGCCTAAACTTCTCTATAAGAGCCTCCTCGATAAGGTTAAAGGTCTCTTGAACGCCTTTACCCTCTAAAGCTACCGCCTCGGTATAAGGCTTTCCGGGTATAGACACCTCTTTCGTAAGCGTTTCGAGTGGGAGCGCGTCGGGCAAATCCCTCTTGTTGTACTGAACCACTATGGGAGTTCCCTCAACGCTTTTTCCGTACATACGTAGGTCATCTGCAAGGACTTCCAAAAACTCTTTGTTTTCCTGAAGTTTCCTCTCTGAAGAGTCAACGACAAAAACCACAGCATCAGCCCCTCTCATAACCATCTTCCTGATGTCTTTGTAAATGTCCTGCCCCGGTATTGTGTATATAGAAAATGAGAGCTGGAAGTCATCTACGCTCTTCTTCCTCGTGATAAAATCAAACACGAGTGTCCTCTCCTTTTTGGTGTCAAAGGTCAACACGTCAAGCCCGTCCGATTTCGCCAGGCTTTCTATATTAGTAGTCTTTCCCGCCAAAGCTATGCCGTGATATACAACCTTAAACTTAACACTTCCCTTCACCGAGTCTATAATCATTTCTCCCTCCTTGGACACTATTTTAAGTTAATATTAAACCATTCTAAGCAGTTGTCACACACGAATTTGTAAGATGTATGAGCTTTGCCGCAGGAATAACACTTCCAAGGTGTGTACAGCTCCTTAAGTAGGTTAAAGAGTTTCCTCGAGTCAGTATCGTGCCTACGAGAAAGCTCAACCATAGCGGAGAGAGTCTTAGACACCTCTGACTTAAGCTGTGTAGCCCTCTCAAACATACCGAGCTTTATGTACAACCTGCACAGAAGTTCCTTACTTACCTCAGAACCTCTCTTTTCCACTATTTCTATAAAAGCCGGCTCCATCCTCTTTGCGTTCATAAGAAGGTCTACAACCTTATTCCCAAAGCCTTTGTCAAGAGCCTCCTCAAATAGCTTCGTGGCTCTTTTACCCTCTTCCTTCTCCAAAAGAGCAAATATCTTAAAAAAGTAATATTCCGCGGACACTTTATATCTCGGCTCTCTATCAAAGCTTTCTATCCCAAGAAGGTAAATAGACTCAAGGGAAGAAAGAATCCTCTCCTCGAGTTTCCTATCCCCTTTATAGCTTTCCTTGAGAATTTCTCTTTGTAAATCAACAGCCTTCTCAAGCTCTCCCAAAAGAGCATACAGGTCTCGCAAGCGCTTCTTAGCTCTCAGGTTCTTCCAGTTTTTACCTAATGCCCGCTCAAGGAGTTCTACTGCCCTTTCTCTTTCTACCCTAAGCAAGCCTTCTGCTACATAGGTCTCAGCTATCCCAAGGTTGTAGTTTGGGGTGTAAACCTTTGTGGGAGCGTTCCTGCCGCTCATGAGAAACAAGGGAAAGTACACCTCGTCCTTGTTAGAAAGTTTTTTAAACACAGGCTCAGATTTAGCGTTAAAGCCCAACCAGAGATTCCTTAAGGCTTCTTCAGTCTTTAAAATCCTTCTTCGCAGGTGGGATATCTTGAAGGTATAAACTAAGGTTGGGATTATACCTCCTGCTATAACGCTACCTATCACAACTCCAAATAAAGGAAAGCTCACGGAGTAGTTGAAAAATGCTACGGAAACCTCCTGCGTGTTAAAGTATGAAAAAGCTACCGCAAGAAGAATAACAGCCGTAAGCAACAAAACCTTTAGGAGCAACATCAGACCTCTACCCTTTCCGCCTCAGACCATATCCAATCTAGACCGTAATGCTCTCTCCACTCTTTTGTAAGTATGTGGACGACCACATCAAGGAAGTCAATCAATATCCAGTTTCCGTAATCGGTACCTTCCACGTGGTCTGCGGAAAAACCATGTTTCTCAAGCTCGTCGATGATTTGATTAGCCAAAGCCTTAGAATGGACGGGAGAGTTTGCAGTAGCGATAACAAAGTAGTCGGCTATGTTGGTAAGCCGGGACACGTCAAGGATTGTAATATCCTCCGCTTTTTTGTCTTCCAGAAGTTCCTTTATAAGTCTTAGCTTTTCCATGCCCTCCTTTTTATACGCTCAAGCTTTTTATAGTATCCGTTCTCTCCGTAAACTCTTCTGTACTTTTCCATAAGCTCAAGGGCTTCCCGTTTAGCCTCCTGTACGAGCCTGTCCCACCTACGCAGTTCACCGTTAAAGAACTCGAGCCTCTTGCTTATAGCCTTTTTCTCTTCCTCGTTCTTGGCTTTCTTTAATTTCTTCTTAAGGTCTTTAACCATAGTGTTCAACCAGTCTTTCTCCTTTTTAGCCTGCTCCTCTGATAGCAGTAAAGACCTAATGTACCTGTAGGTAAGCTCCTCCTCCGGAAGGTACGCGGAGAAGTTTATCAAAACGTCCCTGTATCGCATGGCGGCGGAATAGTGGTAGCCGTATTCTTCGTAAAATCTCGCTATGTTGTACTCGTACTTAGCCACCTTGGTGTAGGCTACGTCGATAAGGTCTCTTACCCTAAGAGCGTAATCGCTGTTGGGAAACTTGGAAAGAAAGTCCCTTGCTTTCTCTATAGCTTTAAGTGTGTATGTCTGGTCTCTGTGTTCATCGGGAGCCACCTTAAGGTAGCTGTCTATCAACATGTAATAAGCCTCGTGAGTCTCCGCTACCTTGGGATAGTAAAAGATGAAGTCCTCCAAGTAAATTATCGCATTAACGTAATCCTTGTCCAGATAGTAGCTCTTACCTATCAGATACCTGACCCTCTGGATTTGGTAGGGGCTAAGGTAGTCTATAAACTTGAGAGCCTCTTTGAAGCTGTCCGCTGCGTCGTCGTAATCCTTCTTCCTGAACTCCGCAAGCCCCTCCGCATACAGCTCCTTAGCCTCTCTCTTCCTTTTCTCCTCGCTCAGCTTGGCACAACCGGACAGAAAAACCAATCCCGCAAGAAGGAGTATAAAGACCTTTCTCATCCCACGTAAGTCATCTCGTAGTAATCAAGGGGAGCATCGCACTCTTCTTTGAGAATTATCCAGCTCCCGAGCCTGTTCCTGTGTATAAAGTTCTCTACCTGTTCTTTCAACGCTGGATTTACCCTCAGCTCTACCTTTTTACCCTTCAAATATTCTAACTCTTTCTCTATTTCGTAAACCACAAATTCAGGGCTTTTAATAAAGCTCTTTCCCCTGCAGTAGGGACATGCAACCGAAAGCTGTTTAGTTATACTGCGTGTTTCCTTTTTTCTGGTCATTTCAAGAAGTCCGAGGTTTGTAATTCCGTAAATCTTTACCTTTGAGGATTCATCCTCAAAGGCCTTTTTAAGCTTGTCCACCACAAGGTCTTTGTTTCTCTTATTTTTCATGTCTATGAAGTCTATAACTATTATTCCCCCGAGGTCTCTAAGTTTTACCTGCTTAGCTATCTCTTCCACAGCCTCAAGGTTTGTTCTCAAAGCGTTCTCCTCTAGGGAGTCTCCCGAACCGCTCCCGCTGTTTACGTCTATAACGGTCATAGCCTCTGTCTCCTCTATGACGAGAAAGCCCCCTCCGTTTAGCCACACGTACTTGTTGAAAATCCTGTTTAGAACTTTGTCTATCTCATACCTTTTAAGGAACACTTCTATTTCCTTTACGTACCTAACTCTGGTGAGCATTTCCGGATAGAAGTCTTCGAGGAAGGAAGCTACCCTCTCCCAGAGTTCCGGGTCGTCAATTACAACCTCGTCTATGGAACTCCAGTTGTCTCTGATAATCTCAATATACTGGGGGAAGTCCTCGTAAACTAAACCTACACTGTTCTTAGGAACCTTCTTGAGGAGCTTTTTCCACATACTTTGGAACTTCTTAAGCTCCGTGATAATGTCCTCTTTCCGTGCGAGGAGGGCAGATGTTCTAACTATCACCCCGTCGGACTCGAGATGGGGCATGAGCATACTCTCAAATCTTTCCTTCATAGACTTGTCAAGTTTCCCGGACAGAAAAACGCCCCGTGAGTTGGGCAGGTAAACTATAAACCTGCCGGGAAGGCTTACCTTACAGCTTACCTTAGCCCCTTTATCCCCCACAGGCTCCCTCTTAACCTGAACGAGCATATAGGAACCCACCGAAGGAATAGAACACTCCTGCTCCTCATCGCCGTTCTTTATTCCTTTGTAAGGTAGGTAAGCCTCCCTTTCAAGCCCTATGTCTAGGAAAACGCCGTTAAGCTCTTTGGCAATCCTTCTGATTTTCCCTACAAATATACTGTTAGATAACCTGCGGTGATTCCTCTTCTCGACCCTTATCTTATCCACGTTAAAGTCCCTGATAAAAAAGGAAAGGATAAGCTCGCTGCTTGCGGATATAATCAGACGGGCATTCATCAGAGAGATATTTTAGACTATTTTAATTTTGTTATGAGCCTTGTCTGCCTTTTAGCCGGCGCCGGAAGACTCCCCCAGAACTTCAAAGAAGAAGCTTCAAAAAGGGGTATAAACGTTTTCACCGTAGGTGTAAAGGGCGTAACGGACTTCGAAACAGATGCCCAAATTCCCCTGGGGAAGGTTGGGAAATTTATAAAACTTCTAAGGGAAAAGAACCTAAAGGACATAGTTATGCTCGGAAAGTTCGAGCACAGGTACGTGTATACACATCTCTTAAACTTCGACCTTAAAGCTCTGAAAGTACTCAGGAAGGCAAAGGACAGAAAACCGGCGAGCCTTATAAAGGCTCTCATGGAAACCTTGGAGGAAGAGGGGTTTAGATTCGTAGACCCCAAACCGGTGCTGGAGAGTCTACTCGCAGATAGAGGCTCTATGAACTCTCTCCACCCCTCAAAGGATGCCCTTGAAGACGGACAGTTCGGCTTCCAAATAGCCAAGGAAGTGGCAGAGTTGGACATAGGGCAGACCGTAGTGGTTAAAGACAAGGCTGTAGTTGCAGTTGAGGCTATGGAAGGAACCCAAGCAACACTTAAGAGAGCTGGAGAGCTTGCGGGCAAGGGATGTAGGGCTATCAAGGTCGCCCGCAAAACGCAGGACTTTCGCATAGACGTACCTACGGTTGGTATAGAGACCCTTGAGGCTTTAAAGGAGATAGGGGCTGATTCCCTCTTCTTGGAAGCCGGAAAAGTGTTTATAATAGATAAACCTATATTCCTCAAAAGGGCAAGGGATTACGGTGTATGTATTTATGGACTTTAATATGATAGAATTTATTGACCATGAAGAACTGGGAAAAGCATAAGAACGTCATACTCCAGCTCAAGGAGATACTGAACAACAGGAACGAAGGTATGGACACCGAGGTAGAGGTCTTAATGCCGGGAGACGAAGGTTTTGACCCCTCTATGGATAGCCCCTACGTAAAGGTTAGGTACTACACTGACGAAAACCATTACCACGAAAGGATAATAGACCTGCACGAGACCTATTTTAATAAAGACCTAAAGGGTCTCGTTGAGCTGATTGAACACTTCATTCAGGAATTTGAGATGGAGATAGACCAGTCCGAGTTCGGCGGAGGCTAAAAACTTTAAAGGAGGTTTGTTCTATGCCGCTTTCTAAGGAGAAAAAGACCGAGCTTATACAAGGATACGGAAGGCACGAGAAGGATACCGGTTCTCCGGAGGTTCAGATAGCAATCCTCACCGAGAGGATAAACAAACTCACAGAACACATGAAGAAGTATAAAAAGGACTTCCACTCGAGAAGGGGACTCATAGCCATGGTAAACAAGAGAAGAAGGCTGCTTGAGTACCTCAAGGAAACGGATTACCAGAAGTATCTCGAGATTGCCGATAAGCTCAACCTAAAGGTTAAGTAATATGGAGGAAAGGGCAAGCGTAGGAAACAGCAAAGAGCCTGTAATTATAGAGGTAAACAAGTACGCACATCAGACTGACGGAGCCGTAGTCGTAAGGCAGGGAGAAACCGCTGTCCTCGTAACCGCAGTTATGTCGGAGGAACCGGGGCAGGAGGTCGACTTTACCCCCCTGACTGTGGATTACAGGGAAAGGTCTTCCGCTTACGGTAGAATACCCGGCGGATTTGTGAAGAGGGAAGGAAAACCAACCGATAGGGAGATACTAATTTCGAGGGTGATAGATAGACCCCTCAGACCCCTATTTCCGGAGGGTTTTTTTCACGATGTAGTCATTACCGCTCTCACGCTTTCCGCGGACGACAAGTACGACCCTGATGTCCTTGCCATAACCGGTGCATCTGCCGCGCTTCACGTGTCCAGAATACCCTTTGAGGGACCTATAGCGGGTGTCAGGGTTTGTCGTGTTAACGGCGAACTTATAGCTAACCCAACCTACGAGGAGCTAAAGGAAGCTGACTTGAACATAATACTCGCAGGTTCAAAGGACGCGATAGTTATGGTCGAGGGCGGCGGGAAGGAAATATCCGAAGAGGAACTGACGGAGGCTTTATTCTTCGGACATGATGCAATTCAAGAGCTTATATCCGCCCAAGAGCGTTTGAGAGAAAAAATAGGCATTCAAAAAGCGGAATTTGAAGGTCTCGATATAGATGAGAGTCTAAAAAAGGAGCTCGAAAGCTATGCCACGGACAGAATTCTATCGGCATTCAGCCTTGAAGATAAAAAGGAAAGGAACCAAAAACTGAAAGAGATAATAGAGAATTTTCTACAGGAGAAGGAAATACCGGAAGAGCTTCACTTTAGGGTCAAGTACCACTACAAGAAGCTCGAAAGCAGACTTATGAGGAGCAAGATACTCGACGAGGGAGTGCGTATAGACGGCAGGAAACCCACGGACATAAGACCCATAAGCATAGAGGTTCACCCCTTCGAGAGACCCCATGGCAACGCGGTGTTTACGAGGGGGCAAACCCAAGCGTTCGTTACCGTAACCTTGGGCGCGCCCGAAGAGGCACAGCTGGTCGAAACCATAGCAGAGGGAGAGATTTTTAAAAGGTTCATGCTTCACTACAACTTTCCCCCCTTATCTACCGGTGAGGCTCGCTCTTGGGGTCCACCCAGAAGGAGAGAGATAGGACACGGGGCTCTTGCGGAGAGGGCATTAGAGCCTCTAATCCCCGAAGAGGAAAAGTTCCCCTACATAGTAAGGGTGGTTTCCGACATTCTTGAGTCAAACGGCTCCTCCTCCATGGCTACCGTTTGCGGGGCATCGCTTGCGCTCTTTGACGCGGGCGTCCCTATGGAAAAACACGTAAGCGGTATAGCTATGGGCTTGATAATGGAAGGAGACAGTTACGTAATCTTGTCGGACATACTCGGTGACGAAGACCATCTCGGAGATATGGATTTCAAGGTCGCAGGTACGAGAGACGGAATAACCAGCGTTCAGATGGACATAAAAATCAAGGGATTGACAAAGGAGGTAATGGCAGAAGCTCTTAAACAGGCTAAGGAGGGTAGGCTTTACATACTCGAGAAGATGTACGAAGCGATACCAGAGCCGAGGAAGGAATTGTCACCCTACGCACCGAGGATAGTCATACACGAAGTTCCTCCGGAGAAGGCACCGCTCGTAATAGGTCCCGGAGGGGCAACGGTAAAGAAGATTTACGAAGAAACGGAAGTTAAAGTCTGGGTAGGAGATGAGGGTAAAATCTACCTTACGGGCTTCTCGGACGAAGCTATTAACAAAGCTATCAGCATGATAGATGCCGTCATAAAGGATGTTGAGGTTGGGGAAATCTACGAAGGCAAGGTAACGAGGGTTGAGCCTTACGGTGTGTTTATAGAGATAATGCCGGGTAAACTGGGACTGCTACACGTCTCTAAGATGGCACGCCCTGTAAGGCACGCAGGCGAGAAGTATAGCATCGGCGATACTGTTCAGGTCAAGGTCATAGAAGTAGATGACCAAGGCAGGGCAAAGCTTACCACCGTAGGTGTTGAGGATGGAGGTACCGCATCTGTAAAAGAGGGTGAGGTATACGAGGGTAAGGTAACTAGGGTGGAGCCTTACGGTGTGTTCGTTGAACTTATACCCGGTCAAACCGGGCTTTTACACGTTTCCAACATGAGGGACAGGGTCAGAGACGCAACAAAGGTATTTAAAGTGGGAGATAGGATTAAGGTAAAGGTCTTTGCACGAGACCAGCAGGGAAGGATAAAGCTCACGGACAAAGTAGAGTGAGGCATGGCAACCCTAAAGGTCAAAGTACTACCCCACGGGGAAGGACTACCTCTGCCTTCTTACGCAACACCCCTCTCCGCAGGTATGGATTTGAGGGCGGCGATTGATAAACCTGTGAAAATTGAACCGGGGGAAAGGGTCTTAATCCCTACGGGGTTGATGATGGAGATACCCGCGGGCTTCGAAGGGCAGGTCAGACCAAGAAGCGGGCTTGCCTTAAAAAAGGGGCTTACGCTCGTCAACTCACCGGGAACCATAGACGCAGACTACAGGGGAGAGGTCAAAGTGATACTCATAAACCTCGGCAAAGAGAGTGTAGAAATAAACAGAGGTGATAGGATAGCCCAGCTCGTTATCGCTCCGGTCGTTCAGGTAAATTTAGAGGTATCCCATGAGCTATCGAAAACAGAAAGAGGCGAAGGGGGCTTCGGAAGTACCGGAACCGGGTGAACTTCTGAAGGAATGGGAAAGCTTTATAGACAAAGTAAGGCTTTTCTTTAAAGAGAGAAGATACAGGGAGGTCTTTACACCCGTTCTAAATCCTTACCCCAACCTTGACTCCAATGTGGAACCTATACCTGTCAACTTGAAAGTTCATGGAAAAGTTAAAAGATTATGGCTTCACACATCTCCCGAGTACTCGATGAAAAAGCTCCTGTCGAGAACTCGCGTGGACATGTTCCAGATTGCAAAGGTATTCAGGGACAACGAGCTTTCTAAGGTTCATAGACCCGAGTTTTTTATGCTCGAGTGGTACAAAATAGGGAAGGATTTTAACTACTTAATGGACGAGATAGAGGATTTACTGAACGGTTTGTTAGAGGTAAAGGGTGTACTCAGAATTACCATGGCGGAGGCGTTCAAAGAGTTTCTTGGTATTGAGCTTCAACAGAGCAGGGAAAAGCTCTACTTAGAGATGAAATCCAAGGGGTACGATGTAAAAGGTACAGATAACTGGGAAAGTTTATTTTTCAGGGCATTTATAGAGCTTGAGCGGTGTATAACCGAGCCAACCTTCATAACACACTTTCCTAAAAGGCTCTCTGCACTTGCAAAGATTAGAGGTGATACCGCAGAAAGGTTTGAGCTTTTTATAAAGGGTGTGGAGCTGGCAAACGGTTGGACTGAGGAGACCAGCCCTGCAGAAATTAAAAAGAGGCTTTGGAAGGAAGCCGTCTCAAGGGGGCTACCCTTAGACGAGGGGTTTATAAACATTCATGAGACCCTCCCTCCCTGTGCGGGGTGTTCTATGGGGCTTGAGAGATTGTTTATGTTGCAAATGGGTTTTAACAGCCTTGACTTTATAGACAGCATCTTCGGTTTTCAAGCCTTAGAGTGAAGAACTTATAGCCTTGAGCTTTGCCATAGAAAGATAGAAGGATTTGATAGAAAATAAATTTTAGGCTATTGGAGGTTTGAAGATGAAGGTCAGAATAAATGGAAAGGTTTTTGATGTACCCAAGGGGTTAAAATTTGCTGAGATAAGCCACGAGCTTGAAAAATCTGGCATAGAGTTCGGCTGTACCGACGGACAGTGCGGAGTTTGTAAGGCAAGGGTCTTAAAGGGACTCGAGTGTCTGAACGAGCCTTCGGAGGAAGAAGAGGAGACACTATGGCGGGTAGGAGCGGTAGACGAAGAAGAGAGGCTTACCTGCCAACTCATAATAGAGGACGAGAGCTGTGATGAAATAGTGATAGAAGCCGAGGACTGATGGAATACAAGGTTATAAAGTTTCTTAAGGAGGTGGTTGAGAGGGGGAAGCTAAAGGGCGTGACGCTCGTAGCAGGGGAAGAGGAATATCTTATAAAGACATTGCTGGACAAACTCAAATCACTATACGAGTACACGGTTCTCTGGGGAGACGAGATAAACCTCGAAGAGCTTGTAAAAGAGACCTCTGCAGGAGGTATGTTTATCGGCAACGCCGAAAAGGTGTGCATAATTCATAGGGCGGATGCCTTCTTTAAATCTCTTAACAAGAAAGATACCGAGCGTCTCGTAAAGCTGTTTGAGGGCAGCTCCGGGGTCAGGCTCGTGTTCGTGATAAACTCAAAGCCGAACAAAAAGGAGCTTTCCAAAGAGCCGTACAAGAGCATACTTAATAAAGGAGACTTCGTCCTGAGCGAGAGGCTGAGCAGACAGAAGATTAAAGACCTGATAAAGAGGAAGTTCGATAGAAACGGTGAGGGTATAGAAGACGATGCGGTAGAGCTTTTGCTGAACACTACAGGGGCAAACCTTATGCTTCTAAAACAGGAGAGCGAGAAGCTCATATCCTACGCCGGTAATAGAAAGGTAAACAAGGAGGACGTGAGAAGAGTATGCCTGAATTACGGAGATTACACTGTTTTTGATTTCATAGACGCTTTCTTCGACAAAGACCTCGGCAAGGCATTAAAGGTTTTAAAGTTCCTGTACTCTTCGGGTGTGAATGCCCTTCAGGTGCAGGCTTTACTTATATCCTATGCGATAAAGCTTTACCTTATACACGAGTCCCTCGACAGGGGAGATAGCTTGGATACGGCGTTTACAAAACTGAGCATAAACCACCCCTTGATGAAACACAAATTCAAAGCCTACATTCAGAAGTTCGGTAAGAGGGAAAGCCGGGAGCTGATTGATAATCTTTACAAGCTCGATACAAGTGTAAAGACCTATTACAGAAATCCCGAGGATAGCCTCGAGGAGTTTACATTAAAAAATCTGGTGGCGGTATGAGGGTCAGGATAAAAAGGTTCAAAGAGGGCAGGATAATCGAGGATACCTACAATCTGGAGATTGAGGATAAGAGAACTGTTCTGGACATCCTTTACCTTATACGGGAGATGGAACCAACTCTCTCTTTCAGGGCTATGTGCAGGGCATCTATATGCGGTACCTGTGCAGTAAAGGTGAACGGGGAACATAAACTCGCCTGCAATACTCAGGTGGAGTCCGAAACCGAAGAGCTTGTTATAGAACCCGTAGACAACAGCGTTCCCATAAAAGACCTCGTGGTCGAACAAGATTATTTGTTCGAACGAATGAGGAAAGCAGCCCTATGGATAGAAGCGAAGGACAACCTTGAGCTTAAACCCTCGGACATACAGAAGACTCAAAAGAGCTGGGATTGTATCCTCTGCGGTATATGTAACAACGTATGTCCTTCTGTTCAGAGCGACACCTCTTTTGGAGGTCCTTCTCTGTTTACCAAAGCCTTTGGTGTAGTGGAGGATAAACGCAACGGAGAAGATAAGCTTAAACAATTGATACCTTTTAACATACAGAGCTGTGTTCATTGTAAGAACTGTGATATTTACTGCCCAAAAGCCTGCACTCCTGAAGTCCTGATAACATTAATAGAGGGTAGGATGCTGAAAAAAGGTTATATTCAAAGAAAGACGGAGGATTTTGGGTTTTTGGGGTTTTAAGGTATGGCTGAAACTAAGGGCAGGACCCTCAAAAGGTCGGAAAAGGCAGCTTTACTGCTTCTGAGCCTACCACCTGACGTTGCCGCAGAAGTTCTAAAAGAGCTGAGTGAGGAAGAGATACAAAAGATATTTCTTACGGCTGCGAGGATAAAGGAGATAACACCCTCGGAGATAGAAGAGGCTGCGAAGGAGTTCATAGAAGACTTCAGCTACGTTGCAAACCAGATGGCTAACCTCGAAACTCTCCTCGAACAGCTTCAGGGAGTCTTACCACCGGAGGTATACGAAAGGATTAAGAGCCTCGTTGGAACAGCAGGCGTTGCAGAGGGAATAGAACAGCTTGAGAAAATAGACTCAAGGGTTCTGGCAAGTCTCCTAAAGAACGAGCATCCCCAGACTATAGCCGTTCTGCTTTCACAACTAACCCCCAAGAAGTCCTCCGACATAATAAAGTACCTTCCGGAAAACCTCAGATACGAGGTGGTAAAGAGGATAGCTACGCTTGAGAATATATCGCCCGGCTTTCTGCGAGACCTTATCGAGACGGTTACAGAAGAGATAAAGGGTATGGGTATAGCTGCAGGCTTGAAAAAGCAGGAGGGAACGGCGATAGCCGCAGAGATGATAAACATGCTAGACAGGGACTCCGCGGAAGACATCCTCAGGAAGATAGGGGAGGAAGACCCGACTCTCGAGGACAAGATAAGGGAGAAGATGTTTACTTTCGAGGACATACGCAAGCTCGATAACAGAGCGATAATAGAGGTTCTAAAGTCTGTGGACAAGAACACGCTCATCGTAGCCCTCAAGGCTGCTCCGGACGACATAAAGGATAAGTTTTTCTCCAACATGTCCAAGAGGGCTGCAAAGATTATGCAGGAGGACATGGAGGCTCTGGGTCCCATAAAGAAGTCCGAAGCTGAAAAGGCGCAAAAGCAGATAGTAGCGGTTATAAGAAAACTCATAGACGAGGGTAAGATAGAGATAGGAGGGGAGGAGGCTTATGTATAGCGACTTCAAACCCCTTTTTCTCGAGGAGAAGGAAAAAGATGAGCCTACCCAAAATACCGTCGATAAGGAAGAGAAAAACACCACAGAGCTGCTCGAAGAGGAAATAAAGAAGCTCCGACGGGAAAAGGAAGAATACTTAGAGAAAACAAAAGCTCTGGAGCAGGAAAAAAGCCGCCTTGAGGAGACCCTAAAAAGGCTCCAAGAGGAAAAATCAGAGCTTGTAAAAAGAATAGACGTCTTAAACGGAGAAGTTGAAAGCCTAAAACGCTCAATAGAGGGAGAGAAGCTAATAAAGGAGCTTGCTCAAAGTCTGAAAGAACATATAGAGAAAAACCTGTCTGCATGCACAGATGACGTAAAAAAAGACTTAATAGAGGTGGTGAAAGAACTACTCCAGGAGATGTTACTCAACGAATCATTACCCTTAGAGGGCTTAGCAGAAGCTATTATACAGTCCGCCTTCGAGAGGCTCGTTCACGTAAACGGTAGCGTAAAGGTGTACGTAAGCCCGGAAGACTACGACAGCGTGAACGGGTTTATCTTAGAGCTTAAAGCAGGGGCAGTTCCGGGAGTAGATATTCTATGTTATGAAGACAAAAGTTTAAAAAGGGGAGAGGTCAGAATAGACACCCCGAGACTGGTAGTTGAGCGAAGGCACGAAGAGTATCTTGAGGAGGCTTTAAACAGAATTGTAGAGGATGTATTTAAAAGGAGCTAAGGTTTACGGAAAGATACTTAAGGCTACCGGAATTTACATCGAGGCTTACGATGTAGGCAACGCGGCAACCGGAAACATAGTTGAGATTTACACCTCGGACGATAGAAGGGTTCTGGGAGAGGTAATAGGCTTTCACGAGGACAAAGCTATAATAATGCCCTACGGGCATATATACGGAGTTAAATCCGGAGATAGGGTTCTCTTCAAGAACGAGAAAGTGTCTACATACACGGGCAATAAGCTCTTAGGCAAGGTAGCTAATCCCTTCGGTATACCTTTGAACGAACACGGTTACATCAACACGGCACCCAAAGCCCCCATAGAAGTGGATAGTGTAAACCCTTTCAGTAGGCAAAGAATTACAAAGGTATTTGACACAGGGATAAGGAGCATAAACGCTATGCTCACGCTGGGGAGGGGTCAGAAGGTAGGTGTATTCTCCGGAGCGGGAGTGGGCAAAAGCACACTATTAGGTATGATTACCAACTACTCGGAAGCGGACGTGGTCATTTTGGGGCTTATCGGTGAAAGGGGAAGGGAGGTTAGAGAGTTCGTCGAGGACGTTTTGGGTGACGGTTTAAAGAAGAGCATTGTCGTTGTATCAACCTCTGACGAACCTCCGATAGTTAAGGTCAAGGGTGCGTTGAGCGCGGTGGTTCATGCCCGATACTTTGCATCACGGGGGAAAAACGTCCTCCTCGTCATGGACTCGCTGACGAGATTTGCCACGGCTCAGAGAGAAGTTGGACTCGCGGCAGGGGAGCCACCCACCTTAAAGGGCTACACTCCCTCGGTGTTTTACCTGATGACCAAGATTGTTGAAAGCTGCGGAAACTTTACAAAGGGAAGCATAACCGGAATATTCAGCGTCCTCGTGGAGGGAGACGATATAACGCTCGACCCCATAGCGGACTTTCTCGTGGGAGTATTCGACGGACACATTATCCTCTCAAGGAAGAAGGCTAACGCGGGAATGTTCCCGGCTATAGACCCGGTTAAAAGCCTGAGCAGGCTTATGCCGAGGCTCGTTTCTAAAGAACATTTGAACATGGCTATGTACCTGAAAGAGCTTCTGAGCAATTACGAATCTATGGAAGACCTCGTAAACCTCGGACTTTACAAGGAAGGTTCTAACCCGTACGTGGACAAAGTTCTCGAACACAAACAGGCTATAGATAACTTCTTTAGGCAGGATATATCCGAGGGTATAAGCTTCCAAGAAAGCCTCAAAGCACTTGAGAATATATACAGAATCCTTAAGGCTTGATTATTTCTAACTCTTCCTGTGCAAGCTTATCGTTATTACTTAAAACCCTCTTGACACCCCTCTTGTACAGCTTTGCAACTTTTAGGGAATCCATAA
>WFYI01000048.1 GCA_015490155.1 Aquificaceae bacterium
CCTCCGACCTTCTTTATTCTCCACTCCCTACCTTTATGCCTGGGGTCTTCCGTAATAATATCTGGGTTTAGGGCAAATTCTTGTATTAGCTCTGGAGTTATTCCGTTCAGGCACGTAGAAATACCCTATCAGGCACTAAACTTATCCACCTGACGTAGTATTTCCGTCCGCCCAAACCAAACTACTACTCCCTATCCTCAAGGACTCGGGAGATACTTTGTAAATAAACTCCACAAGCTTCAGCCTTACAGGATTACAGAGTTTGATAAAAAGCACCTTCAGGTTCTCGTAAAAACCAAGTCTAAGGAGCTTGGCTCCCACCCTCAAAATGTTCAATGCTCCTACAAGGTCAGCATGAAATACCTTACTCAAAACCTTGTCCCTAAACACATTCCCGCTCCAGCTCCCCTTCCTCATTTCCTTTATAAAGCTTAATCCTAAGTTCGTTTTTTTCAAGGGGCAATTGCACATCAAATTAAGCGACTATATTTACTACAAGGAGGTCAGAGCAGTATGGTGCCTAAGGTTTACATAGGTGTGGAGTGGTTCGGAATAGAGGAGATAGTAAAAAGCTACCGGGTTCCTCCCGAGTGCGGCGCTCAGGTTACCTTTACGGGAATACCCAGAAGCGCCCCGGAGGACGGAGATGTAGTTGAACTCCACTACGAAGCATATCCGGAGATGGCTATAAAGGAGATGGATAAGATAAGAGAGGAGACTATAGAGAGGTTCGGTGTGAAAGAGGTTTTCATACACCACAGGATAGGTACTCTTAAAGTAGGTGAACCTTCCTTTTTGGTGGTCGTCTATGGCGGACACAGGGACGAAACCTTCAAAGCCTGCAGGTATGCGGTTGATGAGACTAAAAAGAGAGCGCCAATATGGAAGAAAGAGGTTTTCAAAGACGGCAGGGGCGAATGGGTAAAGGGAGCCTGATATGTTAAAGGACGCACTCGGAAGGCAGTTAAAGGACTTGAGGCTATCCCTCACGGACAGGTGTAATTTCAGGTGTATGTTCTGCATGCCCCCTGAAAAGGAATTCCACTTCTTGCCCAGAGAGGAACTCCTCAGCTTTGAGGAGATGAGGTTCGTAGTTGAAGCTCTGGCAGAGCTGGGAATAAGAAAGGTTAGGCTCACGGGAGGTGAACCTCTCCTGAGAAGGCACATAGACAAGCTCGTAAGAATGCTCAGCTCCGTAGAGGGTATAAAAGACATAGCGCTGACCACCAACGGTTTTAACCTCAAAGAAAAGGCGGCTCTGCTTAAAGATAGCGGGCTAAAGAGGGTAACCGTAAGCGTCCAGTCCCTTAAAGAGGAAGTTTATGAGAAGATAGCGGGCAGGAAGGTTAACATCAAAGAGCTTATAGAGGGTATAGAGGAAGCCATACGAGTGGGTTTAAATCCCGTAAAGGTAAACACCACCGTGGTAAAGGGCATGAACGACGACGAAGTGGTGGATATAGCGAGGTTCTTTAAGGACATGGGAGTTACGGTGCGGTTTATAGAGTACATGGACGTGGGAACCCTTACCGAGTGGGATATGGACAAGGTGGTCTCGGGTAAAGAGATAATAGAACGGATAAACTCAGAAATGCCCCTCGAAGCCATAGAGTCGGAGGATAAAAGCGAGGTCTCAAAGAGGTACAGGTACATAGACAACGGAGTAGAGGTAGGAGTAATAACCTCCATCACGGAACCCTTTTGCGGAGGTTGTTCAAGAATAAGGCTCGCCGCGGACGGCAAGCTCTACACCTGCCTCTTTGCACAGGAAGGGTTTGACATAAAGAGCCTCGTAAGGAAGGGCATAGACAAGGAAGACCTAAAGGAGCTTATAAAAGATATATGGACTTCAAGAAGGGACAGGTACTCCGAGGAAAGGTTCTCGAGGAGAAGGAAAACTAACAAGAAAGTGGAGATGTTCAGGGTGGGCGGTTGAGCATACTAAACCCGCTACTCGTCCCTATCCTGTCCGCTCCTGCCTTTACGAACTCTATCGCACTTTTTAAGTCCCTTATGCCTCCCGCGGCTTTTACCTTTATCTTTCCACCGGACAGCCTCTTAAACATCCTTACATCCTCAATCTCTGCGCCTTTGGGAGCAAAACCCGTGGAGGTTTTTATAAAGTCAGCACCGCAGTTTATACAAATCTCAAGGGCTTTTAGCTTTTCTGCCTTTGACAGGTAGGCGGTCTCAACTATGACCTTCATGACCCTGCCCTCAGAAACACGCCTGAGAGCTAAAAGCTCCTCCGCAACATACCCGTACATGCCCGACTTAAAAGCGGATATGCTCATAACCGCGTCTATCTCGTCGGCACCCTCTTCAAGGACTCCCTCCGCCTCGTGGAGCTTCACCTCCTTTTTACTCTCACCGAGAGGGAAGCCCACCACGGAACAGACCTTAATCTTATCGCCAACTAAGGACTTGGCAGTCCTTATCCACACGGGGTTAAGGCAGACAGCGTAAAATCCTGCCCGTGCGGACTTTATAACGAACCTTTCAACTTCAGACCGGGAGATATTGGGCTTTAGCAACGAGTTATCTATGAGTTTAGCTATGTCCATAGAAACTCACTCCTTCTTCCCATCTTTCTTTCTCTTCATAACTATTTTGGCTACCTCGGCAGCCTTGTCGGGATTCATAGCGGCTAAGATTTGACCCGCCTGCCGTTCCTTGAGGGAAAGGAGTATCTCCGCCGCAACCTCCGGCTCAAGGTTGTTCAGTATAGCCCCCGCCTCGTCGGAGGGTGTTTTGCTTATAACCTTTATCAGCTTCTTGACCTTCTCCTGCTGTTCCTCCGTAAGGGGTTTAGCCCTCAAAGCCTCAAGCTTCTTTCTCTCCTCAACGAGCCTTTTCAATCTCTCATCTATGTCTTTAAGCATAACCTCGAGCCTGCTCTCCTTTTCTTTGTTTTCCTCCTCCATCATCTTCTTTTGGAGCGCGCTCTGAGAGAAAGCGGGTATAAAAACGAGAAGTAAAACAGCCAAAAACTTCTTTATCATGTATATGAAGTTCTGTTCTATAAACTCCTTCTTTATCGCACGCTGATACTCCGTATAAAGGAGTTTATCCTTGTAAATCTCTAATGCCTTGGTCTCTCTCTTCGCGTCCTTTAACTTGTCTTCGGAAAGAGCTTCAGCCTTCTTTAAGGTTTCCAACTTTTGCCTTAGCTCCTGCACCTTGCTAACTAAAGCCCTTTGTTTATGAATTAACCTCTCGGGCTGACTTGAGTATGGAATTTCGGCGTTTATACTCGATATTTCCGTTTCTATCTTACTTATTTCCAGCTCTATCCGTTCTATCTCTCTCCTTATCTCAAAAAGCTCCCTCGCCTTCTCTTTTTCCTCTAAGTCTTTAACCCTTAGTATTCTGTTAACTCTCATACCGGTTCTGTAAGTATTTTAAGACCTTAAGCGCATCCTCCTTGGTATTCATGTTGATTACAGACTCAAGCGACGGGTCAACGGTAGCCATGTCTTCCTCTATAACCTCTTTGTATCCCACCTTGCGAATGAACCCGACCACGCTTTTAAATCCCCTTTCTATGTACTCTTCGAGTCTTTCCATCAAAGAAGTAGAGTAGATACAAAACGTCGGGTAAAGCTTGGTTTTTATGCTAACTATCGTTATCGGGCTTTCGTATGAGTCTATGAGAAGTTTTATAGCCCTCGGCTTTACGAGTGGCATATCTCCCCCCAGAAGGAGAAACTTATCCCCGTTGCAGTGTTCCATAGCGGTGTAAAGCCCTGCAAGGGGAGATTGAAAACTCAAGCTATCGCCCAATACACCTGCACCCTGCAGAGATGAAAACTTAGAAGGGTCTTTGGTAACTACGTAAGGTATAAGCCCTACCTCCAGAACCGCATCAACTACATACTGAACCGCAGGCTTACCTCTGAGGTTAAATAAGAGCTTATCTTCACCGAATCGTTTGCTCTCTCCACCCGCAAGTATGTAGCACTCCATCAATCTTTAATATAGACCTTCGCTCCATTTTCAAGGGTTATCACCTTCTTGTACCCTTCATCTTTCTCTAACTCTACCCTTTTGGCTTCCCTGAATCCCCTCTGTATGTAAACGTAGGTTCCGGAGGGAATTTTATTACCCTTTATGTGGAGGTTTGAGTCCCTAAAACTGCTCTCCGTGATACCTACTTCGTTTACAAATTCTATAACGCTCGTGTCCCTTTTAACCAGTACCCTTTTTACCTCCATGTCCCAAGGGTTTATCCTAAGGCCGTACTTTGCAGGGTCTCTCGCCAAGAGGAGAACTGCAAAAAAGGAAGGGACGTAGTTCCTCGTCTCCCTCGGAAGCTTAGCCTGATTTATCCAAAAGCTCTTGCCGCCGGTTCTCCTCTGGACACAGCCCTCACCGCAGTTGTAAGCCGCAAGTGCAAGCTCCCAGTTTCCGAACATAGAGTACAAGTCTCTTAAATACCTCGCCGCCGCTTCCGTGGACTTTTGAACGTCAAACCTCTCATCAACGAGTGAATTGACCCTCAAGCCGTACTTCCTTGCGGTTGCGGGCATAAACTGCCATATCCCCGCCGCTCCCGCGTGGGAAACTGCGAAGGGATTAAAACTGCTTTCTATAACGGGTAGTAAAGCAAGCTCTTTCGGTAAACCGTATCTCTCTAAGACGGGGATTATATAAGGCTCGTAGAGCTTGGCTCTCCTCAAAGCGTTCTCAAGGCTCCTCTTCCTGCTTAGGTAGAACTTTATAAACCTTTTAATCTCTTCCCTATCGGGAACTTTTATACCGAACCTTCTCGCCTCCCTAACTATGTACCTTTCCTCTTCCTCCGAGAAGTAGAACTTCCCCTTCTTTACCACCTCTACCTGAGCTTCCGGCATGACCACCTCTTTAACCGTAGGTGTGCAGGAAACTAAAAGCAAGGGAAGTATAAAAAAGATTGCCCTAATCCCCCTCATACTTCTAATTGTATATCACTCGCTTATCAGCGAATACCACAACATAAGCCCGTCGTGGCTCCCCAGTATGTCCTCAGAAGCCCTTTCTGGATGGGGCATCATGCCGAAGACATTTCCCTCCTTGTTCATAACGCCCGCTATGTTCGAAACCGAGCCGTTGGGGTTGTCTTTGCCGTTAACTTCACCCGAAGGGTCAGAATACCTAAAAAGTATCTGCCCCCTTTCTTCAAGTAGTCTCAGCTCCTCATCAGGAACATAGTACCTACCGTCGTGGTGGGCTATGGGAATTCTTAGAACATCTCCCTCCTCCAGCTTTCGCGTAAAGGGAGTGGAGGCGTTTTCAACCCGCAGGTACACGTCTTTACATACGAACCTCATGTTTTCATTGGGAAGCAAAGCCCCGGGCAATAGGTGTAGCTCGGTAAGTATCTGAAAGCCGTTGCATATACCTAAGAGGAGCTTACCATCTGCCGCAAACTCAATCAGTGCCTCCGCAAGAGGGCTTTTAGATGCGAGCGCTCCGGGTCTTAAATAATCTCCGAAGGAAAATCCCCCCGGAAGAACCACGCAGTCGAACCTATCTATGTCCTTCTCGTTGTAATAGATAAACTCAACATCTTGCGCCAGAACCTCTTTAAGGACATAGTAAGTGTCGTAATCGCAGTTAGAACCAGGGAAGACGCACACTCCGAATTTCATGGGTTTCTTTTCCATCAGGAAGAAGGTGTAGCCTCCTCAACGATGTAGTCCTCTATAAGAGGGTTTATCAAGTATTTCTGAGCAAGCAAATTAACGTCTATATCCTCCGGAAGCTCTATCTCGACCACCTTACCTACCCTAACCTCCCCCACGCTGTACCCGTTGTCCTGAAGCATCTCTGCAACAGCCCTACCCTGCGGGTCAAGGAGACCCTCTCTGGGCATTATTATCACCCTGTACTTTCGCATAACTAATTTTATAGTAGCATATAAAACGCTCTAACTACACACCCACTAAGGGGTAAAATGTACACTTAACCATGTATAAACTGCCTGACGTTAGAGGATACTTTGAGAGCTTCGGGGGAAAGTTCGTTCCCGAAACGCTGATGTACGCCCTACAGCAACTTGAGGAGAGCTATGAGGAAATCAAAGGAGATGAACGCTTTTTAAAGGAACTCGGATACTACCTGAAGGAGTTTGCGGGAAGACCCACACCTCTTTACTACGCTGAGAAATTAACCCGGTTCGTGGGCGGAGCAAGGATTTACCTAAAAAGGGAAGACCTGCTCCATACAGGCGCACACAAAATAAACAATACACTCGGGCAGGTTCTACTCACGAAGCGTATGGGGAAGGAACGGGTCATAGCGGAAACGGGAGCGGGACAGCACGGAGTTGCCACAGCTACGGCTTGCGCTCTGCTGGGAATAGAGTGCGTGGTATACATGGGAGAGGAGGACGCTATAAGGCAGGAGCTTAACGTATTTAGGATGAAGCTCCTCGGTGCTGAGGTAAGAATAGTAAAGAGTGGCTCGAGAACTTTAAAGGACGCAATAAACGAGGCTTTAAGGGACTGGGTGTCAAACGTGGAAAATACCCACTACGTAATAGGCTCGGTTGTGGGTCCTCACCCTTTTCCGATGATTGTTAGAGACTTTCAGAGCGTTATAGGTAAGGAAGCTAAAGAACAGATACTTGAGAAGGAGGGCAGGCTACCGGATGCGGTAATAGCCTGCGTTGGGGGCGGCTCAAACGCCATAGGAATTTTTTATCCATTCATAGAGGACAAAGATGTTAGGTTGGTTGGTGTAGAAGCGGGGGGATACGGTATAGACACGGGAAAACACGCCTCCTCCCTGACTGGAGGATATATCGGAGTTTTGCACGGTATGAAGAGCTACTTCCTTCAGGACGAAGAGGGGCAAATTCTACCTACCCATTCCATATCTGCGGGTCTTGACTACCCGGGAGTGGGACCTGAACACGCACTTCTGAAGGAAAGCGGAAGGGCAGAGTACATATCCGCAACGGACGAGGAGGCTCTTGAGGGCTTTAAGCTCCTCTCCAAAACAGAGGGAATTATCCCGGCTTTAGAGTCCGCCCATGCGGTAATAAAGGCTGTGGAGCTTGCCAAGGAGATGGGTAAGGACTCGATACTCGTAGTGAACCTATCCGGTAGGGGAGATAAAGACATGCAGCACGTTATGAACTACATAAAGGATGTTTAAAAATCTCTCGGACTGGAAGTCAAAACTCCGAAAGACCTCCAAAAACAAAGTGGTTGTCGTTGAGGGTAAAAGGGATAGAATTAGATTAGAGAAGATGGGTGTTATGAACGTTTTGGAGATGTCCGGAAAGAGGCTCTCGAACATCCCCGAACTTATAGAAAAGGATTTCGGTGTCAACGAAGTCGTTATGCTAACTGACGCAGACGAGTTCGGAGAGAGGTTGAGCGATACTCTCGGGGGTATATTAGAGTCTCAAGGGTTTAAGGTGGATTACAGCTTTAGGGACTTTTTAAAAACCGTTGAAATAAACTGCGTAGAGGACGTGTGAACATGGAAAAACTTGAGGTACTTCAGCAGGTTTTAATCTACGATAAGGTCTTACGCTTCAGTATAGACCTCCTAATGGGTATAAAGGGTGAGCTTAAAGCTGACATAGAAGAAACCAAGGTTCTGGCAGATAGCCTCTTAACTCCCGAGGAAAGGGATAAGGTTAGAGATTTCCTAAGTTTTGTAGAAAGCGATTTCGTTCCGAGCGTTGAAGAGGCTTTGGACAGCGTTTACAGCGATTACGAGGTGTTTAATTTCGATATAACCTTCCTATCCAACGTTCCAGAAGAGTTAAAGAGGGAAATAGAAAGGCTCGAGCTAATAAACTCAATTAACAAAAAACTAAACCTCCTTAAGGAAAAGTTGGACATCACCATCGACGAGCTTTCTAAGGAGTCAGAATGTATAAAGGCAATAGTTACAAGCTTTAGCATATACAGAGATTTAATAGAGCATACACTACAGTTCAACGAAAAATTTGAAAAAGTGCATGAAAAATAATAAAATTGACATATAATTAACTTATTCCTTGAACAGGAGGGAATGTTATGGCAAGAAGAGGAAGAAAAAGAGGTGGTCCTAGGTACAAGAAAGTTAGTTTGTCTTTGCCCAAAAGGCTCTACTTCGTTTTGAACGGCATAGCTATGGGTGATGATAAGAAGTTAAACAGGCTCGTAAGGGGTATACTTGAAGACAAACTTATGGAATCTACCATAGCTGAGCTGGAGCTTTACCTTGGAAGAGGAGAGGAGGAACAGCCGAAGGAAGAGGAAAGCTCCTCTGAATGATATCTAAACGGATAAGCAAGCTCGTAGCTTACAAAACCGAAACTACACCCGCCAAGGTAAGGCTCTCCTCAAACGAGCTTCCCTTTGACCTGCCTGAGTCTTTAAAGAAGGAAATCTCAAGAGAGCTTGAGAAGGTTCAGCTCGGTCGCTACCCAGACCCGAACTCGGAGGAACTTAGAGAGGTCTTAGGAGGGTTCTTTAAGGTAAACCCGACCAACATACTCTTGGGAAACGGCTCCGACGAGCTTATATACTACCTGAGCATATCGGTAGGGGAGTTCAATCAGGGGATTTACTTTCCTGTTCCCACATTTCCCATGTACGAAATATCTGCAAAGCTCCTCGGACGGCAAGCGGTAGGAGTACCGCTTTTGAGGGACTTTGACATAGACCTGCCCACTTCCATAAAAGCCCTTGAAGAAAACGAATGTGTTTTAGCTTTCTTCTCATATCCCAACAACCCCACCGCAAACCTATTCTCAAGGGAGAAAATAAAGAGCATAAGGGAAAAGGGGCTTTTCACCGTGATTGACGAGGCTTACTACCATTACAGCGGTGAGAGTTTTCAGGAGGAAGCGTTAAATAGGGAGGATACGGTCGTTCTGAGAACCCTATCAAAGATAGGGCTTGCGGGGATACGCGTGGGCATTATGATAGCCAAAGAGAGCGTTGTTGGGGAGATAAACAAAGCCCGACTGCCCTTCAACATAACCCTGCCCTCGCAGGTAATAGCAAAGGTAGTTCTAACGAAGGGAAGGGACTTTATAGAGGACTCCGCAAACAGAGTTTTAGAGGAAAGGAAAAAACTCTACAAAGGCTTGTCCGAGATTGAAGGGGTTGAGGTGTTTCCCAGCAGGGCTAACTTTCTTCTTTTCAGAACCGGAGTTGATGCAAGCTCGGTTCACAGAGAGCTTGTTAAGGAGGGTGTCTTAGTTAGGGATATGAGCCATCTACCGGCACTTGACAACTGCCTTCGGGTGAGTGTAGGAAAGGAAGAGGAAAACTCTCTCTTCTTGGAAAAGCTAAGCCTCGTTATGAAAAAGCTCCTCTAACCTCTCGGACTTCTGAATTCCGATGAGAACCTCCTTGACCACACCGTCATCAATCAGAACCAGCGTAGGCGTAGCAAGGATTCCCAGCTTTTTCGCTAAGGAAAGGTTTTCCTTGACAGATACGTCTATCCTTTTGAGCTTTACACCCTTGAGCTTAGATAGCTCTCTCTCCATAGATATACAAGCTCCGCATTTGGGAGAGAAGAAGTATAAAAACAGCTTTCCCTTGGGAAAACCCTCAAGCCTTCTACCCTTGAGTTTATTAGCCTTGTAAACCGCTATTGCCTTCGTAATTAGTATCAGCAGGAGAAAGGCAAGTAATACACCCAGAACAGCCTTAATTATGACCTCTAAGTTCATACCTCAACCCCACAGCCCTAAAGAGCTTTTTTAACTCCGCAGGAGTTAAGCCCCTCCATCTGCCTACGGGCAGGTTTCCCAGCTCTACAGGACCAACAGCAACCCTTTTTAGCCTCAGTACTTTGTGGCCAAAACTACCCAGATACCTCTTAACTATGTGCTTTCTTCCCTCGTGAAACACTACCTTTAACAAGCTCCTTCCGTTCCTGTAGGTTTTAACGACCTCCACGGAGTCAGGTCTAGCAAAGCCGTCCTCAAGCTCCGCACCCTTTCTCAAAAGTTCAAGTCTTTTCCTATCAACCACACCGCTGACAAGGGCAAGGTAAACCTTGGGGAGTTTATATCTTGGGTGGAGGATTCTGTTGGCAAGCTCTCCGTCGTTGGTGAGTATCAACAGACCCTCGGTGTTATAGTCAAGCCTTCCTACGGGGAACACACGCTCGGGAATGTCCTTGATAAGCTCCCTAATTGTCTTTTTCTCCTTATCCTGAAGTGCCGTAAGATAACAGCAGGGCTTGTTGAGGATTATGTACCTTTTCCTTTCGGGTTTTACGACCTTTCCCTCTACCTCTACTATATCCTTCTCAGTATCAACCCTGTAAGAAAGCTCCCGTACTGTCTTTCCGTTTACCTTTACCTTACCCTGAAGTATTAGAAACTCCGCCTTTCTCCTTGAGGTTACACCCGAGATTGATAGGTATCTGTTTAGACGAATTTTCATAGAAGAAGGCGGCTGAAAGCCGCCTTAGCATAAATAAATAACTTCCTTTAGTATATGGCTATAACTTCAACAGCCCTTTGCTGGGGCTTCTCGTTTCCGAGCATGCTCGCAAGCTCTTCACCGTAGCCGGTAATCTTTATCTTCTCTATTGGAAGACCGCTCTGTACTAAGTAAGCGGCTACGTTCTGCGCCCTTCTAAGGGAAAGCCCAAAGTTATACTTTGATGTTCCGGTGGTATCCGCAAAACCGACAACAACTATCTCTTTAAGGTTCTTACCCTTTATGCTTGCGACAAACTCATCAAGGGCAGCCTTAGCCTCGGGCTTTATGTTGAACTTATCAAAGTCAAAGAGAACCTTTACCCTCTCCTGAGAGGTAATCTTTAGAGCTTCGATTTCCTTCCTCAGGTCGTCAATCTGGGACTGAAGGTCGCTCCTCAGTTGGTCTATCTTCTGATTAACGTCCGCGAACCTCTTGTTCATCTCGTCTCTGAGGTCGTTAATCATCTTCCTGTTGTCTTTTATAGCTTGGAAGTAGTTTGCGTAGCACTTGTCAAGGAGATACTTGGAGTAAGCTTCCTTGGGGCTACCACAGAGGTCTTTTATCTCCCCTGCTGAAGACACAGCACTCAAAGAAAGTGCCATCGCCATTCCGAGTAAAAACTTCTTTCTCATCTCTAAACCCCCTTATGGTAAATTTAATTCCTAAGTTTAATTTTATCACTTTTAAGGAAGTTTTGCCTAACCACGTAACATGGTATAAATTAGATTTTCCATGATAGATACCCACTGCCATTTAGACCTTTTGAAGAAAGAAGACTTTGAAGAGACCATAAAGGACTTCAGCTTGGAGTATCTGCTCACCATCGGATACGACAGGGAGACCATAGAGAACGCCCTGAAGCTGGCTGAGGAATATCCGCACGTTTACTCTGCCATAGGTTTCCATCCTCACGAGGCGGATAAGGTGACGGACGAGGATATTGAGTGGCTCAAAGACCTTGCGGTAAAGAACCCGAAGGTAAAAGCCCTCGGGGAGATGGGCTTGGACTTTTACAAGAACTACTCGGACAGGAAGAAACAGGAAGAGGTTTTCAGAAAACAGCTCGCCCTTGCGAGAGAGTTGGGACTTCCAGTGGTCATACACATGAGGGACGCTGAAGAAGAGACCATAAGGATTCTGAGGGAGGAAGGAGCCTACGAGGTTGGCGGGATAATGCACTGCTTTACGGGTTCTTACGAGACCATGAAGAAAGCGGTTGACCTTGGGTTTTACATCTCTTATTCGGGAATCCTTACCTATAAAAACGCCGAAGGCGTCCGTGAAGTTGCTAAGAAAACACCAACGAGCAGGATATTGCTTGAGAC
>WFYI01000049.1 GCA_015490155.1 Aquificaceae bacterium
CGGTAAAGTGTCCAATACCTCCCTAATCCTTTTCTCTATCTCGGAATACCTCTCTCCTCTCAAGAGCTTTATCTCTAACAGAGCCTCACAGCTTTTGGGAGTGGCGTAGTGTTTCCAACCACCACGTATGTGAAGGATACTCACCTCCCTGCCTAAAATCTCCTCTATCTTCCCGATAACCCTAAAGAGCAGTTTAACGGGGTTCGTAGTCCTCTCAAACTCCGATGCGTGAACCGACGGACACTCTGCTTTAAGGGAGAACTCCAACGTACCCATCTGGGAGGTGCAAATCTTTCCATAGGTGGGCTCAAGGACTACAACACCCTTTATGTCTTTTATAAGCTCAATCAACCTTTCTGAGCCGAGAGCTGTGTTGTTTTCTTCATCAACGACAAAGGCGAGGGACACAGGAAGCTTTTCTGCCGGAAACTCCCTTCTGAACTTTGCAACCGCGGAAAGCAAGGAGGCTACGCCACCCTTAATATCACTTGCACCCCTGCCGTAGATAAATCCATTCCTTTCTTTGGACAGGAACGCTTTTTTACCCATGTCTATGGGAGGAACCGTATCAACGTGAACGGCTATTAGGTATTCAGAGTTCAGACTGACTAAGTTAAATCTGTTCTCTCCGTCTACAATCTGCTTTTCACAGTTTATACCTATCCCTTTAAGGAACTCGTATATGTACCCGAGAACTTGTCCCTCTTTACCGGAGGGGCTGGGTATGGAGATAAGCTCTTTTAGGATTTCCTCAGTGCTGGTGTCCCCCGGGTCCGTGGGCATGTCTGTGGAGAACCTCATCGGGAGTGGCTTCCCTTACGCTGACTATCTCAACGTCAAAGACCAGGTCAACGCCCGCAAGAGGGTGGTTCATGTCAACGGTAACCGAGTTCTCATCAAAGTCAAGAACTATCATGTTTATTACCTGCCCTTCCGGGGTTTGAGCCTGAACGGGAAGTCCCTTTTCAAGGGGAATGTTCTGGAAGTACTCTCTGGGAGCAACTTGAACGAGGTTGGGGTCTCTTTTCCCGTAAGCTTCCTCAGCGGGAACCTCTATGCTTTTGGTTTCCCCCTCCTGCATACCTATCATCCTGCTCTCAAGCCCCGGGATTATCTCACCCGCACCCACGAGGAAGGTTAGAGGCTGACCGTGGGTCTGGCTCGAGTCAAGAACGTTTCCGCTTTCTTTGTCCTTTAGGGTATAGTGAAAGGATACGACGGTGTTTTTTGCTACCTGCATACTTAAACTCCTTTGTAAATTTTTGTATCCTTTGAATTTAGCACTTATTTCTCTTTTGTCAAAATTTTACACGCCGTAAGGCGTAGAAGCACAAATTATCCCGTCTAACTACCAAGATACCTACGGGCAGGATAGTGATAAAATTTTTCTGGCATAAGCACAGGAGGTAAGGGTATGAAACTGCACGAGCATCAGGCAAAGGAGATATTGTCCAAATACAACCTTCCGGTGCCAGAGGGTAAGGTGGCTTTTTCTTTAAAGGAAGCAAAGCAGGTGGCAGAGGAACTCGGGGAGTTTCCCCTCGTAGTTAAGGCACAGGTTCACTGCGGGGGAAGGGGTAAAGCCGGAGGTGTGAAGATAGTCAAAAGCATGGAAGAGCTGGAAGAGGCAGTAAATTCCATGTTAGGTAAGGTTCTTAAAACCTTTCAGTGTCCCGACGGAAAGCCGGTAAACAGGGTTTGGATAGAGAAGGCAACGGCCATAGACAAAGAGTATTACTTCAGCATAACCCTTGACAGGGCAAGGTCTAAACCGGTTCTGATGGTTTCCGCGGCGGGCGGTATGGAGATTGAGGAGATTGCAAAGGAAAATCCCGACGCCATAGTAATAGAGGAGATAGACCCCGAGCTGGGCTTGATGCCCTATCAGGTAAGAAAGTTAGCGTTTAAACTCGGTCTTCCGGTCAAGGAGTTCTCAAAGATGGCTTTATCCCTTTACAAAGCCTATATAGATTTGGACGCTTCTCTGGTTGAGGTCAACCCCCTTGTCCTTGACAAAGAGGGCAAGCTCATACTCCTTGACGCAAAGGTGGACGTGGACGACAACGCCCTTTTCAGGCATAAAGATATTGAGCAGATGGAGGACGAGAGTCAGCTATCTCCCCTTGAGGTGGAGGCTAATAAGTACGGGCTTAACTACATAAAGCTGGATGGGAACATAGGTTGTATGGTAAACGGGGCAGGACTTGCCATGGCGACGATGGACATAGTAAAGCTTGCCGGCGGGGAGCCTGCCAACTTCCTTGACGTGGGCGGGGGTGCAAACGTGGAGCAGATAGCCAACGCCTTCAGGATACTCATGGCGGACGAGGACGTGAAAGCTGTTTTCATAAACATATTCGGTGGGATACTCAGGTGTGATAGACTCGCTCAGGGTCTCGTGGAAGCGGGCAAGATTGTGGAGCTGAGGGTTCCTATAGTCGTCCGTATGGAGGGAACAAACGTGAACGAGGGCAAAGAAATACTCGCTAACTCGGGCATGAACTTTATAAGTGCAGAGGATATGTGGGATGGCGCTAAGAAGGCTGTGGAGCTTGCGGGAAGTTGCTAAGGGTTACTCGTACTCCTTGGAGTAGTGCTTGTAAAGGTAAAGCACCCTAAGAATTAATGATGCAAGGGTTAGGACTGTGATGAGCTTTATCCCGAACTCAAGCCCTACGGGAAAGTGAACTCTCTCAAGGAGAGCGAATGCCATAACGGTTATGTGCGTCTCCGGTCTTCCGAAAAAACCGACCCCCTCAAGGGGGTCTTTTATCTTCCCCTTAACTCGTTCGCTGAAACCTATCTCCGAGTATACAACCGGTTTTATGAAAGAGTGGAGCATGGACACGGTTACGACGGTTATAGCTATGAAGGGTGAGCCGTAAACGAAGCCGATTGCCCCGAGAACCATGCCGTCAACCCACTTGTCAGCCAGCCAGTCAAAAACCGCTCCGAACTTGGAAGCCCTCTCGTTGGTTCTTGCCACGACCCCGTCAAGGAGGTCAAAAAGACCCGAAAGGAAGAGAAAGCTTATACCCATCAGGAGCTTCTCGCTATAGAAGAAGTACGCGGAAAGGGTGCCTAAGAAGAGGGAGAGCAAGGTTATCAGGTTTGGAGGTACGCCCATACGCGCAACCGCAAGACCTATGGGCGTGTAAACCTTCTTCAGCTCTTCCCTCTTATTCGTGAGGTTCATTTCAAGCCTTTATCGGACAGCCAAGGCATCATCTTTCTCAGTTCTTCCCCTACCTTTTCAACGAGGTGTTGTCTGTCCCTCTCAAGTAGTGCGTGGAACACGGGTCTTCCCGCTTTGTTCTCGAGAACCCACTCCCTCGCGAACTCGCCTTTTTGTATCTCTTTGAGCATATCCTTCATCTTAGGCTTCACGACATCGTATATCCTATCTCCCCTCGTTACATCTCCGTACTTGGCTGTATCGGAGATAGAGTACCTCATGCCCGCTATTCCGTACTGGTATATGAGGTCAACTATGAGTTTAAGCTCGTGCAGACACTCAAAGTAAGCTACTTCCGGCTGGTATCCTGCCTCCACAAGGGTCTCAAATCCCGCTTTTATAAGGGCGGTTGCACCACCGCATAGAACCGCCTGTTCACCGAACAGGTCTGTCTCAGTCTCTTCCCTGAAGGTGGTCTCTATTACACCCGCTCTCGTGGCACCTATACCCTTGGCGTAGGCGAGGGCTTTGTCAAGGCAGGTTCCGCTCGCGTCCTGATATATAGCAACGAGGGAGGGAACTCCTTTGCCCTCTTCGTACATCCAGCGAACTAAGTGTCCGGGACCCTTGGGAGCCACCATGAACACGTCAACCTCGGGAGGGGGAACTATCTGCTTGAAGTGTATGTTAAACCCGTGGGCAAATGCAAGGGTCTTTGAGCTGTCAAGGTGTTCCTTTACACAGCTTTCGTAAAGCTCGGGCTGGACTGTATCCGGAACGAGGAACATTATCACGTCCGCTTCTTTCGCAGCCTCCGAAGGAAGGAGAACTTTAAAGCCGTCTTCCTCCGCTTTCTTTCTGGAACGGCTACCGGGGTGAAGTCCTATTACTACATTTACTCCGCTGTCCTTCAGATTTAGGGCGTGCGCGTGTCCCTGACTTCCGTAACCGAGTATTGCAACGGTCTTATCGGACAAAGGCTCAAGGGTTGCGTCTTCATCGTAGTATATCTTAGCCATATCGGGAAACCTCCTTTTTTTCTGGAATATCATTATAATAAAGGATTTGGGATATTATCTCATCTGCAAGGAGCATGTACTCTTCCCTTATCGCAACCCTGCCGTCGGGGAATGCCAGAAAAGGAAAAAGCTCCGCCGGTATCTTCACGAGATTCCTGTCTATTCCCCTTACAAGCCTCAAACCCAAAAATACCTCCTCCTCGTAAGCCTCCCTCTCGTCTATAACCTTTTTATGCTCAACGGGGGATAAGCCCCTGTTTAATTTCTCCATGTAGAGATTTAAGTTCCGTGTGTTGCCGTAACGAATTCCGTTAACAAAACCCCACGCGGATACACCCAAGCCTATAAACTCTTTTCTTTCCCAGTAGTTTAGGTTGTGCCTGCACACTGCTCCCTCTTTAGCCCAGTTGGATATCTCGTACCTCTTAAAGCCTAGGTCTTTCAAGCCCTTCCACAGGCTTTCGTAAATTTTCGTAAGCTCAAGCTCCGAGGGGGTTTCTAACTTTCCCTCGTTTATCAGCTTTCCCATGCGCGTATTTTCGTAAGCGGTTAGCATGTACGCAGATACATGTCTCACGGGAAGTTCAGAGAGTATTTCAAGCTCTTTTAAAAGGTCTTCCTGTTCCTGCCCCGGATAGGCGTATATGAGGTCTAAGCTCACGTTTTTAATCCCTGCATCAAGGGCATCGCTGATGGTTTTGATAGAGTCTTCTGAGGTATGCATCCTACCGAGAGCCTTTAGCCCTTTCTCAAGAAAACTCTGCACTCCTACGCTTAAACGGTTAACTCCGAAGGAGTTTATAGTTTTAAATTCCTTGTACCTGTAAGTTTCCGGGTTACACTCTACTGTTATCTCCAAGGGTTCGGAGTAGGGAAAGCCCTCCAAAACGACCTCTAAAATCCTGCCTATATCCGAAGGCTCAAGGAGCGTGGGTGTTCCACCGCCCAGATAAACGGTTTTGAGGTTTGCCTCCTCGTCCTTGTAAAACTCAATTTCCCTTTCAAGGGCTTCAAGGTAGCTTTTTATATCTCCCTCAAGAACGGATACGAAATCACAGTAAGGACACTTGTAAGAGCAAAAAGGTATGTGCAGGTAAAGGGACTCTATCATGGCTTTCTACTCAGGGAGGCAAGCAGGAGGCTTTCCTTAGAATACTCTTTGTAGATTGATAGGAGTATGCCTACCATAAAGCTGAAGGTTATCATCGCACTTCCTCCGAAGCTGACGAAGGGAAGTGGAATACCCACCACAGGGAACATACCCACAGCCATGAGTATGTTTACAGAGCTTTGGAATAGCAAAAGGGAAAATATCCCGGTCACGACGAGTCTCTCTCCTAAGCTCAGCGGTGTGAGTAGGTACAGGAAAATCTTGAGAAGAAAGAACATGAGAAGAAGCACCAGAAAGGAAGCTCCCAGAAACCCGAACTCCTCCGCTATGACTGAAAATATGAAGTCCGTGTGCTTTTCGGGCAGGAACATGAGATGAGCCTGAGTTCCCTGAAGGAAGCCCTTACCCGTTAAACCCCCGGAGCCTACAGCTATGACCGACTGAATTATCTGATACCCGCTCCCGAGATAATCGCTGTAAGGGTCTATTATCGCGAGTATTCTCTTTTTTTGATACTCCTTTAAAAACTGCCACACTAGAGGCGTTGAGATTAGTCCCACAAAGATTGTGTAGACAAAGTACCTTACGGGAACTCCCCTGATAAACAACATCGCTAAGAGCGGAACGAAGTAAGATACGGTAGTTCCTAAGTCCGGTTGTTTCAGCGTTATAAGTGCCGCTGTGGTGTAGGCAAAGAGCAGAAGAAGAACCTCTCTATCCCTCCAACTGCGAACGTGGGAAAGAACGTGAGCGGTAAGAAGTATGAGGGCAGGCTTCATAAGCTCCGAGGGCTGTATGTTGAATATTCCCAGCCCCAACCATCTTTTTGCACCGTAAACCTCCCTGCCGTAAACGAGGACGAGTATCAGCAAAAAGAGAACGAGCAGGTATATGTAAAGGGAGTAGTCGAGCAAACTCCTAACGCGCTCGTAGGATACGCCTACGATTATTACCCAGCCCAGAAGTACGTAAATTAACTGTTTCTTGAAGAGCAGGGAAGTACCACCGTCGTAAGAGGCGCTGAATATGGCTACAAGCCCGAATCCTTGAATTACGAGAAGAAGAAAGAGTAAGGTTAAGTCTAAGTTCCTAAGCTCCTCCAGAAATCGCATTTATGACCCTGACCTCGTCACCCTCTTTAAGTATATCCTTTTCCGAGACGACCTCGCCGTTCCTGATAACGATGGAGGAAAGAGGGGAGAGGTCAAGCTTACGAAGAAGCTCAACCGCCCTTATCTCACTTTCGGGAATTTCTATCTCTCTGCCCCTGTATATGACCCTTATGGGCATTTGGACGTATCCGAATCCACAGCGTCTATGATGTCAAGGAAAGCCTCAAAGGGACCCATGTTCCTCATGGCAACCCACTTGGGACCCTCAAACTTCAGCCTCCCGAACATCATAGCCTTCATAGGACCGTACTCCTTCCTTCCCATCTCCATCCACCTTGAGGTGTCTGCATACATCAGGAAGTCGTCTCCGGTTCTTTCGTCCTTAGCCTTTCCTCCGTAAACGCACATAGATTTGCCGTTTTCGTTCTTTATGGTAAGCTGTATGAGCTTTTCATCTCCACAATCTTCTCTGTAAAGGAAGAGCTTTCTTTCGGGAACCTTGGTAAAACTGCTGCTGTTTCCCAGCTTGTCCACAAGCTCGGGAGTGTTGTTCCACGCTTCACACAAGCCCTTGGCGTATTCCTCGTCCATAAAAACGGGCTTAGAAAAACCTACCGCTACCCCTAAGAATAAAACTGAACTCAGCAAAGCTGCCTTTCTCATTTGTATCCCTCCTTTATGGATTTTTAACACTTTCTATTTAATAACCTATCTTCCTACAAGGGCATAAAACTTTCTAATTTTCCAAAAAGATATGCGAATATGCTTATATAACGATGACTAAGAGGGGCTTACCTGTTCGATTGGGACTATAATCTTCTCATGCGTATAATTCTGTTTTCGGGTAAGGGCGGTGTCGGTAAAACTACCATAGCCTCCGCAACGGGATACAAGCTATCTCAGGGAGGATATAAGACCATAGTCGTCTCCTTAGACCCCGCCCACTCCCTCGCAGACGCCTTTGACCTTACGGAGAAGGAGAGGTTCGGAGCCAAAGGGCTTCCCATAAGGATAAACGATAAACTCCACATACAGGAGATAGACATACAGGAGGAGATTGATAGATACTGGGGAGACGTTTACAGGTTCCTTGAGCTTCTGTTCAACACAACGGGACTGGACGAGATGCTCTCCGAGGAACTTGCCATACTGCCGGGTATGGAAGAGGTAACGAGCCTGCTGTACGTGAATAAGTACTACAAAGAAGGAGAGTACGATGTGCTGATTCTCGATTTACCCCCCACGGGAGAATCTCTGAGATTCGTATCCATGCCCACAGTCCTCAAATGGTATATGAAGAAGGTATTTAAGACAGAGAAGATGATTATGAAGGTAGCAAGACCTGTCGTGGGAAGGCTAACCGACGTTCCCCTGCCGGACGACTCCTACTTTCAAGCTCTCGAGAACTTCTACGAGAAGCTAAAGGGTGTTGACGAGGTTCTCATAGACCCGGACGTAACTTCTGTGAGGATAGTTTCCAACCCCGAGAAAATGGTTCTGAAGGAGAGCCAGAGGGCGTACATGTACTTTAACTTGTTCGGAGTTAACGTAGACGGGATTATAGTGAACAAGGTTCTACCAGAGAGCTTTGGAGACTGCGAACACCTAAAAAACTGGCTAACTATACAGAAGAAGTACATAAATGAGATAGAAGACTACTTCTCCCCCACACCGATTTTTAAAGTCCCTATGCTCGAGGAGGAGGTGTTCGGACTTGAGAGACTGGACACCCTTGCAGGGTTGATTTACGGAGACAAAGACCCGGCTCAGGTGCTTCACAAAGAAGAGCCTTACAGGTTTATGAAGGAAGGGGACGGATACACACTCAAGATAAAAGCACCCTTTGTAAGGAAAGAGAGCCTTTCAATCCTCAAGAGCGAAGAGGAGATAATAATCAGGGCAGGAAACTTCAAGAGCCACATACTCCTACCGAGAAAGCTGAGGGACAAAGAACCCGATAAGGCGAGCGTAAGAGACGGCTACATCTACATAACTTTGGTTTAGAATTTGAAGTGTGAAGGGGCTTGAGGGCTACAAGTTTTCCTTAGACAGCTGGAAGCTACTAACACTCGAGGAGCAAGAGGAGGAATCCGTTCAGATAGGAAGTACCACGGAGGAGACCCCCAACTGGAGACCTATACACTGTGAGTTCAAAAATGTAGAGCTTGCCTTTGTGGACGGGGTGAGGAGAACGGAAAACCTGATATACATAGACACTCCCGAGGGAACTGTTCAGGGAGCCTTTGTGTCTGTGGGCGCTGGAGCGGTTCTAATTCACTACGGTAAGTTGAACACCCGTGAAGGATCACTCCTGAGCTGTACAGTTGACAGGTACCTCGTTCTTAAGAAGGGAGTAGAGCTTAAAGTGAGCAAGCTGGATATGTCCTGGGAAGGCAAATCCATCAGCTTCAAGGTCAGGTACTCGGACGGTGAGCTTACGAATTACGTGAACAAGCTCATGAGAGACTTGGAGCTGAGAGTTTCAAAGAAACTGCTCGCAAGGGGAGTGGAGTACGTGGTGGCAGATGGAACCTTGCACTTTATAGCCAAAAAGGAAACCCTGCCCATAGTGGGCTACGTGAAGAAACACAAACACCTTTACGTGGAACACGAGAAGCTAAGTATCTTCAGAGACATGAAGGTAGGACAGAGAACACCCATAATACGCATTCACTCCCATCCCTACCTAAGCGACGAGGAAGAGGACAAGTTTGATAAGTTCACTTGGTATGTGCGCATAAGCGAGCATGAGGGACTGAACGGCTTTGCCAGGATGGAAGTGTCCGCGGAGCTGGGTATAGAGAAAACCGTGGAGCTTGCGAATACCCTATCCCCGATAATACCGAGGTTCGCATCTTCGGAACTTCTTGAACAGAGGGCACCCCAGAACTTACTGCCGGTTAAGTACTTAGAGAACGCACTAAGAAGACAGTTGGGAAGCCAGTCCCTCATAAGGAGCGTGATAGCCAAGAATATACTCTGAAATTACAGCTCTATGACCTTGCCGGGGTTAAAGAGGTTCTTAGGGTCAAAAAGAAGCTTTATCCCCTTTAGAAGCTCGTAGCCGGTCTCACCGAACTGCCACTTTAAGAACTTCCTCTTGGTTAACCCTACACCGTGTTCACCCGTTATGGAGCCGTGGTAGGACAGAGCAAGCTCAAAGACCTCGTCAACCGCCCTCTCAGCCCTTTCCTCTTCCTCCTTGTTCGCCTTATCGTAGAGAAAGTTAACGTGAAGGTTTCCGTCCCCTATATGACCGAATATCACCATCATTAGGTCGTACCTCTTCGCTATCTCCCTGAGCCGGGGCAGAGCCTCTGCGAGATATATCCTCGGAAAGACTATGTCCTCGTTTATCTTACCACTCTTGAGGTTGCCCAAGGCGGGACCGAGGTTCTTTCTGGCAGTCCAGAGCTTTTGAGCCTCCTCCTCACTCTGGGCGGTCTTGACCTTAACTCCCATGGAGCTTAATACATCCTCTATCTGTTTTATCTGTTCTCTCACGGCTCCTTCGGAGCCGTCAACTTCTATTAAAAGAAGAGCCTCAACGTCCCTCGGCAGTCCCACGGGCTTAAAGTCCTCCACCGCACGGATAGCATCCCTGTCCATGAACTCAAGGGCTGAGGGGAATATCCCGCCGGTCATTATCCTCGTCACCGCAGAGCCTACGTCCTCGAGCCTCTCAAAGAGCGCAAGGGCTGTAGCTCTTTTCGGAGGTTTGGGAATTAGTTTGAGCGTTGCCTCGCTAACAAGCCCCAGCGTTCCCTCCGAACCCACAAAGAGCTTGGTTATATCGTACCCGGCTACGTCCTTTATAACGGGGTTGCCCGTTCTTATGGTTTTCCCTTCCTTTATAACAGCCTCAATTCCCAGAACGTACTCCCGCGTTACACCGTACTTGAGGCAACGGGGACCGCCCGCGTTCTCGGCTATGTTTCCGCCTATGGTTGAGTACTTGAATGAGGAGGGGTCTGGGGGATAAAACAGCCCCAGCTTCTCTACGTGCTGTTGAAATTCATAGGTCACCACTCCCGGCTGGACAGTTGCGGTGGTGTTGTCCACGTTCACCTCAAAGCGGTTCATCCTCTCAAAGGACACTACCACGCCTTTGCTACTCGTAGGAACAGCCCCTCCCGTTAGTCCTGAGCCTGCACCTCTGGCAAAAATAGGTATGTTTTCCTCGTAACAAACTTCCACGAGCTTTTGTACGTCCTCTTTACTCTCGGGAAATACAACTGCCGAAGGCACTTCCCTTTCTACGGGTATGGGTGTAGCATCGTAAGAGTAGAGCTTTCTCTCTACGATGGAGGTATTAACCTTTTCACTACCCAAAGCTTTGGAAAGCCTGTCTATTCCGTTCCTCTTCAGCACCCCGAACATGGCATTTAAAGATATTTCCGGGCAGACTTAGGGGCAACGGTAAGTTTCCCTTACGAGGGGTGAAATAAGCAAAGGTGGGTAAGCCGTTTGGGTTAGAATAAATCCAAAATCCCTTTGGAGGTCAAGCATGGGCTTTAAGGACATTCCTCCGGGCAAAAATCCGCCGGAAGACCTATACGTGGTCGTGGAAATTCCGCAGGGAAGCGGTATAAAGTACGAGGTGGATAAAGATACAGATACGGTTTTTGTGGACAGGTTCCTGTTTACCGCGATGTACTATCCCTTTAACTACGGCTACATTCCCCAAACTCTCGCGGACGACGGAGACCCCGTTGATGTCCTCGTTGTATCGAGAGAGCCGGTGGTTCCCGGGAGCGTAATCAGGTGCAGACCCATAGGCTTGCTCGAGATGAAAGACGAAGAGGGAATAGATACAAAACTCGTGGCTGTACCACATTCCAAGTTAGACCCATCTTACGAGAATGTAAAAACGGTAGACGACCTGCCGGAGATACTCAGGAACAGGATAAAGCACTTCTTTGAACACTACAAAGAGCTTGAACCGGGTAAGTGGGTAAAGGTTGAGAGCTGGAAGGGTGTCCAGAGCGCTATAGAGGAAATAAGAAGGGGCATAGAAAACTATAAGAATGGGCAGGGATGAGATAATAGCCGGAGCTAAAAGGGTAATAGAAGAGGAGATAGAAGGACTAAACAGGCTAAAGGACTCCGTAGGAGATGAGTTTGTAAAGGCTATAGAGATACTAAGCTCTTGCAAGGGAAAGGTAATACTCACGGGCATAGGGAAATCCGGACACATAGCCAGAAAGATAGCATCTACCCTCTCAAGTACGGGAACCCCCTCCCACTTTTTACATCCTTCGGAAGCTCTCCACGGAGACCTCGGTTTTATATCTGCCTCGGATGTCGTGATTGCCATATCCAACAGCGGGGAGTCCGCGGAGGTTATAGAGCTTATCCCTTACATAAAAATGCTCGGCGTCCCCCTTATAGCGATAACCAACAGAAAAAACTCGAGCCTTGCTAAACACAGCGACGTTCATCTATTTCTGAACATACACAAAGAGGCTTGTCCGTTGGAACTTGCACCAACCACATCCTCAACCGCCACATTGGTCTTGGGAGATGCCATAGCTATGACCCTCCTCAGTATAAAGGGTTTTACAAAGGAGGATTTTGCCCTCAGACACCCCGGAGGTATGCTGGGAAGGAAGCTCAGGCTCGTTAGAGACCTGTACCACACAGGGGAGGAGCTACCGGTGGTAAGCGAAGAGGAGCCTATGAAAAACGTAATCCTCGAGATTAGCTCAAAAGGTTTCGGGGCAACCGCCGTCGTGGACAAAAGGGGTAAGTTAACGGGCGTAATAACAGACGGAGACCTGAGAAGGTTCGTAAAGGGAGGAGGGAACTTCGATAATAGCTTGGCAAAAGAGGTTATGACCCGCTCCCCGAAAACCATAAAATCTGACGCATTCGCATTAGAGGCTCTAAGGAAGATGGAGGAGTTTAAGATAACCGTTCTCATAGTAGTTGACGACGATAACAAGCCGGAGGGAATAATCCACATGCACGACATACTGAGAGCTGAGATAGGTATCAGGTAATCTTCTTGAAAAAGCTACTGAAGAGCAGTACTCCTACACCGACGCTTATTGAGGCATCCGCAATGTTAAAGGCGGGCCAATAGTAATCGTGCCAGTGTAGGTATATAAAATCTCTGACTCTACCGAGAACGAGTCTGTCGTAGAAATTCCCCAAGGCGCCGCCGGCTATAAGCCCCATAATCAAAGAGGTCAGCCTACTCTTTGAACTTATGCTGTAGAGGGCGGTTATAACGAGCGCGATTATAGGAGGTATGAGAAGTAGGGGAACTCTAACGCTGTCGGGTAAATCGGAGAACATACCGAAGGCCACACCCTTGTTGTACACGAGTGTAAACTGTAAGAAGGGTAACAAGTCCACACTCCTACCCTCGAGGAAAATCTCGGCAAGGTTCTTGGTGATTATGTCAATCACAAAAACCAGGATTGCCACATATATGTAAGTCAAAGGTAGTTTTCTAAAGCCTTCTGCCATAATCCTTTAAGTGTCTCTAAGTTCTCTTCCAAAAGTACTTCACCGTTGTAAGAAATCTTGATTTCCCTGCCCTCTACCACGTTGCCCAGAAAAGTCCAACCTACCGAGTTTTTATCCAGAACCTCCTTGAAATCATCCCTAATATCTGGCTTTACGCTTACCACTACCCTCGTTGGCATCTCAGCGAACAGGAAGAAATCCGGTCTATCCTCACTGTATATCTCTATTTGCGCACCGAACCTTGAAGGGAAAAGGGACTCAAGCAAACTAACCATAAGCCCTCCCTTAGATACATCGTGAGCTGAGAGTAGCATATCCCTCTCGTTAAGGTAAATAAGCGTGTCTATCAGAGCCTTCTCCCTTTTCAAATCAACTTTGGGTACGTCGCCCTTTATAATTCCGTGAATTACCTTCAGGTACTCGCTGCCGTCAATACGGCTCGGTCTGGCTATGTCGCCTATAAGGTAAATCTCAGAAGGTTCTTGAAACACATGGTCTAAGTAGTTTTCCACGTCTTCCAGAACACCTACGCCCACCACAACCGGTGTGGGGAATACATTTCTGACCTCACCTTCCTCTACGGTCTCGTTGTACAGGGATACGTTCCCGCTTATGACCGGAAAGCTAAGCTCCTCACAGGCTTCAGCCATTCCCTTAACAGCTTGGGTAAACTGCCACATAACCTCCGGTCTCTCAGGATTTCCAAAGTTCAAACAGTCTGTCATAGCGAGAGGTTTAGCTCCCACGCAGGCTAAATTCCTAACCGCTTCTGCTACTACGTACTTTGCTCCCTCGTAAGGATTAAGGAAAACCATTCTACCGTTACCTTCCGATACTATGGCTATACCCTTTGAGCTTCTAAGCTCCGGCTTTGCAGGCCACTTTACCCTAAGCAATGCGGCGTCCCCGCCCGGTTTCACGACGGTGTTGGTTCCCACCTGATAGTCGTACTGTGTGTAAACCCACGAGCTATCCGCGATATTGGGTGAGGATAACAGCTTTTCAATAGATTTATATACATCAACCTGCGGTAGCTCCTCTTGTTTAAAGTCTCTTATCTGCGATATGTACTCAGGCTCTCTGGACTCTCTATCGTAAACTGGAGCCTCGTCAACTATCAAGGATACCGGAAGTTCAGCGACCGTTTCACCCTCAAAGAAAGCCCTCATGATACCGTCGTCGGTGGTTTTACCCACAACCGCATGGTGGAGATGGTACTTTTCTGCAATTCTTCTGAGCGCTGGTAGGTTATCCTCCTCGGTTATTATCAACATCCTCTCCTGGGATTCGGAAAGGAGTATCTCGTAAGGATTCATACCCTCTTCTCTGAGAGGAACCTCGTCGAGGTAAACCTCCACACCGAGCCGAGACTTAGAAGCCACCTCAGAGGCAGAACCGGCAAGCCCTGCGGCTCCAAAATCCTGAATTCCAACTGCTAAACCCTCCTCTACTATCTCCATCACAGCCTCAAGGAGCTTCTTTCCGAAGAAGGGGTCTCCCACCTGCACGTTGGGCTTTTTCTCTTCAGCGTCTTCGCTGAACTCACCGGAAGCCATTACAGCTCCGTGTATACCATCTCTTCCGGTAGAGGAGCCTATAAGGAAAAGGAGCTGTCCCTCCGAGGTTGCTCTGGCGCGAAACATCCTCCCCGCGGGCATTATCCCCAGGCAGAAAGCGTTAACTAATGGATTTGTCTTATATGAGCTTTCAAAAACCGTCTCTCCCGCGACGGTAGGTATACCTATAGAATTTCCGTAAGAGCTTATACCCTTTACAACACCCTTTACCAGCCTTTTTGTATGCTCATCTTTAAACTCTCCGAAACGGAGAGAGTCTGCGAGAGCTATGGGTCTTGCTCCCATAGAAACTATGTCTCTGATGATACCTCCTACTCCCGTGGCAGCTCCGTTAAAAGGCTCTATAAAGGACGGATGGTTGTGGCTTTCTACCTTAAACGCAGCCCACACACCCTCGTCTATCTCTATAACGCCTGCGTTTTCTCCGGGTCCCTGGACAACCCAAGGGGCTTCTGTGGGGAGTGCTTTTAGATGTTTCCTTGAAGACTTGTAAGAGCAATGTTCAGACCACAGCGCTCCCAGTATTCCAAGCTCAACGCTGTTGGGAGTTCTACCCAGTTTACCGAGAATCCTTCTGTATTCCTCTTCGCTTAACCCGTGGAGTTTCCATATCTCGTCCATTCCTTGATGTATTTTACTAAACTTTTACTCCGCTTTAGTAAATGAGGCTCAAATGCCGTTTAACCAGTCCGCCGATTGTTTAACTGTTAGATATACGATTGGCTAACTGCCCTAAAAGCCTTCTGATTCTGAAAGGAATGGCTATAATATTAATTTACCAAGGCGCGTAGCTCAGCCGGGAGAGCGCTGGCCCGACACGCCAGAGGTCAGGGGTTCGAGCCCCCTCGCGCCTACCATTTAAGTACCCTTTGCGTGAAGGAAAAGTCTTGATATACAGAAGGGGTGGCTTAGGCGATACCCTTCTTCTATTTCCCGCTTTTGAGCTTTTGACCAAACGGGGCTTTGAGGTTCACGCTGTAGGAAACACCGATTACCTGAAGCTCGCAAAGCATGTAGGTTGGGTAAGTGAGGTTTACTCTGAACTTCCGGAACTTGAGAAGTTTAGCAGGAGGTTTATATTTTCCGGCGAGGAGATTTCCCCCTTTCCTTCAAATAGAAAATGGATTGTTGAGCATTACCTTGAATCCGTAGGATTGAACGGGGAGTTTTCCTCTAAACTTCCTATAGCAGGTTCGGAAAGCTCCCCCTTTAGGAACAAAGTGGCTATACATCCCTCAAGCGGTTCGCCCAAGAAAAATCCACCCTTGGACTTTTTCTTTGAGATAGAAGCTTACCTATCAAGCCTCGGTGTAGAGAGCCTTTACATACTCGGTGAGGCGGAGAGCCACCTTAAGGATAAACTTCCCAAGCACTATCCTATAAGGGATATCCTTGAGTTTTCAAGGGATTTAGCCTCCGCCTCCCTTTACATAGGACTTGACAGCGGAGTGTCCCATCTTGCTTCGTACCTCGGTGTGAGGAGTTTAATCGTTTACGGTCCCACTGATAGCGTGGTTTGGAAACCGTTGGGAGAAAACTTTGAGATAGTAAGCCTTCGGCTGGACTGCGCACCCTGTTTTCCGAACGTCTGCATCCGGAGGGACTGCCTATCTACCGAAGACCTCCTGAAACTTATCCTTCCAAGAATTGACCATATCTTCGTCCAAGTCCACGAGGATTATCTTTCTTAAGTTTTTTGGCTTGAAGTCTTTTATAACTCTTAACATAACCTCCGCGGCTACTTCCTTAGGTAGCCTCCCAACACCCGTTCCCATTCCGGGAAACGCTACACTTTTGAATCCTTGCGAATCCGCAAGCTCCAACGCCGCTTTGGTTGCGAGCAAAACCTTCTCTGGGGTGGTAGCCATTGCAGGCTCTTCCATTGTGGGGGCATGAATTACGCCCTTAAAGGGCAAATTACCTGCGGAGGTAAGAACCGCATCGCCGACAGGTATAGGAGCCTTGGAAGTAGCTTCCCTTTCTATAACTTCCCCGCCGACCTTGCGTATAACCCCCGCAACTCCACCGCCCATGTACCCATAACTGTTAGCGGGGTTCACGATAGTATCGGTTTGAACTTCTAAAAGGCTACCCCTTAAGATTTCTATCTCCATAAAGGAGATTATACATATATGGGGCTCGTTATCTCCGCTATTCCCTGAGATAACCTGTCGTATATGTGCCTACCTCTGACGGAGTTTAGAGGGACTTCTACCTTCTGGTCGTTTTCTTTAACCAAAACTATCTTATCCCCTTCTATGTAGGCATCCTTTATGGGTTTACCCGTATTACTGTCGAGTATGTACTTTCTCTCTATATTATCGTATTTAATAACTGTTCCCATATTCAAAAACCTCCTGTTTGAGTGTTATCCACGGATAAAATATAGCTCCGTGCTTGGAAAAGTTCCTTAATCTCTGTCATAATTTTTTCCATGCTCGCCAAGAGGATAATACCCTGTCTTGACGTTGATAAAGGCAGAGTTGTGAAAGGGATAAAGTTCCAGAATCTCGTTGATGCAGGAGACCCGGTTGAGGTTGCAAAACTCTACGAGGAGCAGGGAGCTGATGAGCTTGTGTTTCTTGATATAACTGCATCTGCAGAAGATAGAAACATAATGCTTGACGTAGTTAAAAGGGTTGCTGAAACGGTATTTATGCCCTACACGGTGGGAGGTGGGATAAGGAGCGTTGAGGATATGAGAGGATTACTCGAAGCCGGGGCGGACAAGGTTTCTATAAACACCGCAGCTGTTAAAAACCCCGAGCTGATAAGGGAGGGGGCTGTCAGGTTCGGCTCTCAGTGTATCGTGGTTGCGATAGACGCCAAAAGAAAGAACGACAGTTGGGAAGTTTACATACATGGAGGCAGGACTCCGACAGGGATAGATGCTGTTAAGTGGGCAAGGGAGGTTCAATCGCTCGGTGCTGGAGAGATTCTTCTTACCTCCATGGACAGAGACGGGACAAAGAGCGGTTACGACCTTGAGCTGTGCAGGGCTATATCGGAGGCGGTAAATATACCTGTGATAGCTTCCGGGGGAGCGGGCAAGATGGAGCACTTTTACGAGGCTTTTGAGTACGGCGGTGCGGACGCTGCCCTTGCAGCGTCTTTATTTCACTTTAGAGAGATATCAATACCGGAGCTAAAGAGCTTTTTACGGGAGAAGGAAGTTTTAGTGAGGGTTTGAGTTTTCGGCAAGTCCCCTGTTAATCAGGCAGGCGAGGTTTTCTCCGAACAGCTCCTTAGTTATAAAGTCCGCCCTGCTTTTGGCAACCCTCAGATTTGATTCTACGGACTTAGCCTTCCCATCTGCCATACCCACAATCTTGACTACCGGCTCAAAGCCTAGGCTGTTCAGCCCCCTTAGAACCTCTTTTATGTTCTCTATGTTTATGTCCTTCGCCTTTGATTTGCCATAGCCAAAGAATACCGAGTACTTACCCACTAAAACGTTTACTACCTTTCTCTTTTCTCTGGTTATCTCCCGAAGGGAGGAAGTGTAAATCTTAGGTATTTTCGGTTCGCCTACAACGTTGTAGTCTATCCTGACCTCTTCCCCGGGACTGAGGGCCGGCAAACCAACGACGACCTTTTCAGCGGTTATATCGGTGGGGAAGACCCTCAAAGACTCGGTCACGTAAGGGGAGTAGGAACGGATTTTGACAGCTTTCAGGCTCTCCTCCTCAAAACCGGAGGTGGTAATATCCTGTTCCAGAATTACGTCTTTTATCTGGTAGGGGGTTATGTTTTTCACCTTTATAGAAAAGGCGTAGGTGTTTTCACCTACGTAGCTAACGGATACGCTCTTTTCAAGGATAGAAGACACCTTCTTCGTAAGCAATTTTTCGCCTACGTCTATGGGTATGTAAACGTATATATCTCCCCTTCTGTACTCCTCTCCCACCTTATCAACCGTGAGGTGTTTCTTACTCAAAGAGGCGTAAAAGGTCACTTTACACCCTTCCACCGAGAAGGAGGTGGACGATATGAGAGCTGTGGCTACCAAGCCTGCGAGTACTTTACCTATTCCCCCCATAGATAAATCCCTCGTATAGGATTTTTATACTATTAATATTACTACCTTCCTTAACGAGATACAACCTTTTTAAACCTCTATCCCTGTAGCTGTCGGATTCGTACTCCTGCAGAAACTCTACCAGATAGTAGGTTGCTTCATTGCCCTTTGAGAAGGCAAGTACGGTTATATCTTTCATGTTCACTTTTATGTATTTCTTGCCGAGGATAACCCTTTTCTTGTACCTCTTCCACTCCCTTAATCCGCCCCTCTTCCACTTGAAGTTTTTAGAGTAAAAGGATATGTAGCCCTCCAGGTCCTTGTTTTCCCAGCTTTCCTTCCACCTGTTCAGAACTTCGAGAACGTTCTCGCTTTCGAGCTTTTCCGGAATGGTTTTGTATATGCCCACCAGAGTGTTATCCAGTCTTATGAACTTGAGGGCATCTCTCAAGGATTCGTTATCTGCTACAACACATCCGCGGGTGCTAAAGGGTATCTTTTCTCTGTCCTCTTCGTTGCTTCCGTGTAGCCATATACCGCTTCCACCCTTACCCAACAGCTTGTCCACGGGGTTTGGATAGTTGAGAACTACCGCTATTCCTCCGTACATGGCGGGGAGTTGAGAAGGAGGTATAAATCTTGTGAAGAAGTAAAGACCTTCGGGAGTCTTTTTATCTCCCTCAACCCACTTATCGCCCCATCCCTGCCCTGTTGTTACGGGGTAAAGAGCTATTAACTTTTTGCCTTTGTAAACTAACAAGTACTGGGACATCTTCTCAACGAGGAAAACGTATTTTTTATCCGAGTTTGCAATTATCACCGGAGGTGGTTCTGTAAATCTATTCTTAACTATGTGTGTTATCTTCTCTCTATAGCGTCCAGGGTTATCAACACTTCTTATAAGCTCGTTAAAGCGGAAGTAAGAGGGGTTGTAGTCGGGCTTTAGCTCTATAGACCTTAGAAAGTGCTTGAGAGCCTCCTCTTTGTTTCCCCTATTTTCTTCAATAAGCCCAAGGGCGTACTCCTTCAGGTACAAGGGTGGCTTAACCTCCACCTTGGAGGCAACCTCCTTTATTACCGACAGCTCCTCTTCCGACGCTGAGCCTTTAAGGAACTTTTCAAAAATCTTCAGTATGTTTCCCCTCTCCAAATCCTCCGAGGGCATAGCCACGCCGATAAGTAAGAACAGGTTTACTAAGAAAACCCTTGCCCCTTTCATGTTTAAGTTATCTCTTCTTCTGAGTTTTCTAACGGCTCCCTTTCCAACTTGTCAACCGCCTCCTGCACAGGGGGATTATTAAAAAGCATGGTAAAGCAAAAAACCATCAGCCCATAGATTATGCCCCATGAGGCTAACATAAATAGCAACGCCTCACCGCTCATAGTGATTTCATATTATACACGTTGGAGCTTGTGATAAAATAAATTTTTTGCTCATGGTGTCCAAATGCCGCCGGCTGGGTTCGTGGACACCGTAATTCGGGCGGGATAGAAATACCCCAGCACCGGCACAAAAAGCCGGTTAGAGGAAAGAGAGAATGTTTGCCGTTATAAAAACCGGTGGAAAGCAATACAGGGTTGAAAAGGGAATGAAGATAAGGGTTGAGAAGCTAAATCAGGAACAAGGCAAAAAGGTTGAGCTTGAACCTATAATGGTGGCGGACGATAAAGGGAATGTTTCATTCTCCTCCGGAAAGGTCGTGGCGGAGGTTCTGTCCCACGGTAAGCACAAAAAAGTTACCGTATTCAAGTACAAGCCCAAAAAGAACTACAAGAGGTGGAAGGGACACAGACAGCTCTACACAGAGTTGCTTATAAAGGACATAAAGGCTTAGATTATTAATTACAGGAGGTATTCGGTATGGCTTCTAAGGCGAGCGGAGGCTCTACAAGGAACGGAAGGGATAGTAATTCTAAAAGATTAGGTGTAAAGAGATTCGGAGGTCAGGTGGTTAAGGCGGGTAACATACTTGTCCGTCAAAGGGGTACGAAAATTTACCCCGGTAAAAACGTGGGTATGGGTTCAGACTTCACGCTCTTTGCGCTTACCGACGGTGTGGTAAAGTTTGAGAACCGCAGGAAAAAGAAGTTCGTAAGCGTAGTACCCCTTGAGGAGCTTAACGGAGCTGCCTCTTAAACCTAAGTCGCAAGGTGTTAAGTACAACGCTTAAAGAGGATAGAGCCATAAGCAAGCCGGCTATCTCCGGCTTCAGGTATATACCCCACTTGTAAAGCACTCCTGCGGCTACGGGAATTCCCAAAGAGTTGTATATGAACGCCCAGAATAGGTTTTCCTTTACCTTCCTGTAAGTAGCCTTTCCCCAAAGTATAGAGGCGGGTAAAGCTTTTATGCCCGAAAGCAGCACCACATCCCCCACCTGCTTGGTTATATCCGTACCCGTATTTACCGCAAAGGAGAGGTCTGCCTTAGCCATCGCGGGAGCATCGTTTACGCCGTCTCCTACCATACCTACCTTAAACCCCTTTCTCTGGAGTTCCTCCACCTTGCCGAGCTTCTCCTGCGGCTTTACCTCGGCGTAAACCTCCTCAAAGCCTAAATCCTTTGCTACCTTCAGAGCCTTTTCCCTTCTGTCACCCGTGATTAGAACCGGCTTTATACCCAGCCGTTTCACAGAGTTTATCACTTCCTTAGCTTCTTCCCTTAGAGTATCCTCAAGGTAAAACACCGCGTAGGGCTTCTCTTTTGTACCTATGCCGACTACGCTTGCAACGCCGTTGTACTCTATTCCCCAAAAAGATGCATCCCTCGCAAGTATGCCGTTGCAGGTAATTCCAAGCCCTATCTCTTCTTTACAGTTTTCAAGCTTAACCTCCCTCGCCCCTTGGGTTTTACAAAAATCAACTATCGCCTTCGCAAGGGGATGGTTAGAAATTCTCTCCACAGACAGGGCGTAGTCGTAAGCCTTCTCTGTAAACGTTTCCGCCTTTACAACCCTGAACCTTCCCTCCGTTAGAGTCCCTGTCTTATCAAAGAGGAGTGCGTCCAAGCTTCCTATTCTCTCCAAAACCTCCGGTTTCTTTATCAGTATTCCCTCTTTCAAAGACCGCACTATGCCCACGGCTATTGCCAAGGGCGTTGCTATCCCCAGCGCGCAGGGGCAGGATATTACGAGAACAGCCAGCGAAAACATCAAGCTCGTTTGCAGGTCTCCGCTGAGCCAGAACCAAACACCGAAGGTTAGGAGGGATATAAGCACAACACCCTGTACGAAGTAGTGGGAGACCTTATCCGCGAGCCTCTGTATCCTCGGCTTGGAGCTTAGAGCCTCCTCAACCATGCGAGAAACCTTCGATATGAAAGATTCAAGAAATATCTTCTCAACCCTTACCTTAATAACGCCGTTTATCACGGTAGCACCCGATATGACCTTATCACCTTTCTTTTTAACCACCGCCTCCGGCTCGCCCGTAAGTATCGATTCGTCAAGGTAAGCCTCACCCTCAACGACAACACCGTCAAACAACACGGTATCCCCTGTTTTAAAGAGAACCACACTGCCCTTGAATACCTCCCTGACTGGAACCTCAACCTCTCCCTCTTCGGATACCAACTTCACACTCTTGTACTGGGAGGTAAACAGGTTTTTCAGGTAGCTCAGAGCCTTCTTCCTTGCGTAGTCCTCTAAGAACTTACCCAGCTTCACGAAGCTAATTAGGTAAGCGGAGGTCTCAAAGAATGGAGAGGCGTTTAAAAAGCCCGTGTAAGCTAAAAAGCTGAATGTGTAAGCTCCTGTAGTTCCCAAAGCTACGAGAACGTCCATGTTTGCGGTTCCCGTCTTCAGGGAGGAGTACGCGCCCTTATAAAAGCCGTAGCCTCCTATAACCTGAACGAGTGTAGCGAGGATAAACTGAAGATGAATACTCCAGGGAGCTTTAATGAACATGAGTGGCATAAGGGGAGCGGAGAGCAGGATTACCGTCAAGAGGATAAAGATTTCCCTCTTCTCTCCCTCCTGACCATCTTCCACAACCCTGTATCCCAACTCCTCTATGAGCCTCTTTATCTGCTCCTCCGAGATTTTGCCTTTCTCAAACTCAACCTCGACCTTTCCCAGCTCAAAGGAAACGCTTACATCTTTAACCCCTTCGCTCTTTCTAAGGGCTATATCTATAGTTCTTGCACAGTTAACGCAGGTCATTCCTTGAACTCTAAAACTTCTTTTCATAAATATTCAGAATATTACCGAGGGGATGTTAATACAAGCTAACAATTTAACGTTATTTTTAACCAAATTTATACACTCAAGTATAAGTTAAGACGTAAACCTATACGTAAAGCTCGAGGAGCCTCTTCTAAATAGTGAGCTATATCCTTAGTATAACCCAGGTAGTTAGATAGCTCCGACCAAGTAGTAAGATAGGTAGTCCGCAACTTAGATTAGGATAGTGAAAAACGGCAAGCAAAAAGGTAAACAAACCTACCTTTGTAGAAACTGCTCAAGAAGATTTACCCCAGATGCTGCCAAAAAGCATAGACCCAAAAACATCAGAGAATTAGCCA
>WFYI01000050.1 GCA_015490155.1 Aquificaceae bacterium
ACATAAAGTGGGGCGAGGAGGAAGGCTACCATAAGAGACCGACATGTGCGGGGAGGAGTGAGTGGTGGAGGTATAAAAGTGTTAAGGGGAACCTTATTTGGGTTAAAGAGACTAATGACCGTCTTGTCGTTTTCTTTTCCAAACAATTAATACCGTGCGACTGCAGGCTCTATACTGCAATTGGTGATGAAATTCTTCACGCTTTATTAAATACTGCAATTTATATTCTTACATCAGAAGTCTTGGGAAGAAAGGGATTAGGTGAAGGTGCTAAAAGTTTAATGGTTTATGAAGTAAATGAGTTTATAACTTTAAATCCTAATGCGTTAGGAAATACAAACCTGAAGGTTGAGAATAGAGAAATCCACTCCATCTTCATCGAACTAGGCTTTGACCCCGACAAGCCCATCAGAGAGCAGGAACCCAACCCCGTCCCCGACCGCAAAGCCCTTGACGACATCGTCTTTTCCGCCCTCGGACTCAGCCAAGAAGAACGAAAAGAGGTTTACTGGTCTCTCGCAGAACTCGTAAAGGCACGCTTAGACAAGGCAAGGAGTGTTTGAGATGGATAAGGCAAGAGAGGAATTACTAAAAAGGTTATCCGAGATTTATGAATTAGAGAAATTTGAGAATATTAATGTTGGAAATATAGAGATTAAGCTTGATGGGATAAGAGAAACAGTATCTTACTTAAAAGAGCTAATTTCCAAGGAATGGCTTGATAGCGTAGTTGAGATAATGAGTGATACAGATATGCAGAATATAAACAATGTTCTCAATCAACTTGATACGATAATCAACAATATTAGAAATTTGAACCCCAACACTGCTAATATACACCAGCAAGTCCAAAATCTTGAATTACAATTCAAAAACCAAGTTAACACATTGATCAGCTTTTTAGGAAAGTATAAAGCAATATTGCTTGATAAAGTTTTAGAAAAGCGTTTCGAAAAATTAAGGAGTGAAGTTGAAGATAGTTTATCTAAAGTTAAGGAATACGAGCAAGAAATAGAGAAGAGGAAGAAACAATTTGATGACTTAGCCGCCGAACTTCAGGAGATCGCTTCTAAGGAGACTGTGGGAAAATACTCAAGTTTATTTAATAACGAAGCGAAGAAATATCTGAAGCTTGGTATCATATTCGGTGTTTTGAGCATAGGTGCTCTTTCAGCCGTTATTTACCTTGGGATCTTTCTATACGAGGATTTTATAGCTAAAGCCAACGATGCCTCCATGACTACATCAAAGCTTATCGCTGGGAATTTACTTAGGATTTTTATTTTGTCAATTTCAATATACGCATTATTTAACTTTGTTAAATTATTTAATGTAAACATGCATTTGTATGTTTTGAATAAACACAGGCATAACGCATTAAGGACATTCAAAACCTTCATAGAATCAGTAGATGACAAATTAGTAAAGGAGCAATTAACCCTAACAGTAGCAAAGTATATTTTTGATATGCACTCAACAGGATATATAAAATCCAGCAAGAGCGAATCGTCAGACTCTAATATAGTGTTATCCTTTATTGATAAGGGGATGAGGCAAATTAGCAGGGAGGATAAAGCTTAAGTAGGAGTCAATGGGCAGTATATTAGATTTATCTGTAAAAAGGGGAGAATGTATGGATTAAAGTCCTAATCCACAATCATCTCCTCCTTCACCTCTATCCTCCTACCCTCCCTATCTACCTGCAACACTATATCCCCCACGAAGGGTATCATCGTCTTCTCGTCCTCCAAGATAAGCATGTCGTAAATGCCGAGGTCTTCAACCCTTTTTACCTTTCCCAACTTCTTGCCCTTGTCAGTCCAAACCTCCATACCCATGAGCTCGTAGGCGTAGAACTCGTCTTCCTCTCTGGGTGGTAGTTCTTTTTCGGGCAGGAAGAGGTGAGCGCCCCTGAACTGCTCAGCCTCACCGATAGAGTCGTAGCCTTTTAGCTTGATTATGAATGAGTTTCCGTGCTCTTTTATCCTTTCCACCTTAAAGGGAACGTATCCTCCCCCCGCTCTCTTCAGATAGACCTTACTGAGGTTCTCAAAGACTTCCATAGGAGCAAAAGGTAAGACCTTCAACTCTCCCTTCACACCGAAGGTGTCTATCACCCTTCCTATAACTACATATTCCATCTCTTATAATTATCTTCCCCATGAAGGAGTTAGAGCTGTTAAAAGAGGAAATTATCGGCTGTCAAAGGTGTCCACGTCTCTCTGAATACATAAGAGAGGTGGCAAGGAAGAAGGTAAGGAGGTTTGCAGGCGACAAATATTGGGGGAGACCGCTTCCGGGTTTCGGAGACCCGAGGGCTGAACTTTTGATCGTAGGTTTGGCTCCTGCTGCCCATGGTGGTAATAGAACAGGGAGAATGTTCACAGGCGACAGCTCCGGTAATTGGCTCGCGAGAGCGCTCTACGAGACGGGCTTTGCCAACAAACCCGAGTCTGTGAATAAATATGACGGGCTTGAGCTGAAGGGTGCATACATCACCGCTGTGGTCAGGTGCGCTCCTCCCGAGAACAAGCCCACAAAGGAGGAAATGGAGAACTGCAACACCTTTCTGGTAAGAGAGCTGGAACTCCTGAAGGAGGTCAAGGTGATACTGTGTCTTGGAAGTATAGCTCTTAAAGGAACTCTGACAGCTTTAAAAAAGCTCTACCCGAGCGCTCAGCTCAAGGGTATAAAGTTCGGACACAACCTCCTTTACAAACCTGAAGGGCTTCCTTATACACTTATGACCTCCTACCATCCCAGCAAGCAGAACACTCAGACAGGCAGGTTAAAGTGGGAGGACTGGGTAGGAGTCTTTAAGAGGGTGAAGCTGGAGCTTAAATCACCTCGGTAGGGTTTGTATGCACCTTACCTTATAAAGGCAACCGCAACGGAGAAATCTTTCTCGTGGGATATAGAAACTACAACAGAACGACCGCTCAATAATTCATCTATACCTTCTCTAAGTATCTTTACCTTTGCAGGTTGTCCTTTTCTTCCGCGAACACTTATTTCTTTGAACTTTAGCAGAACACCGAACTCCATGTAAACTGCTTTGAGAACCGCTTCCTTACAAGCCCAGCGCGCCGCGAGGCAGGGGATAAACTCTTTGAAACCTTTGCAGTATTCCACTTCTTCGGGTGCGTATATGCGATTTAAAAACTTGTCCCCGAATTTTTCCAAGGCTTTCTCTATACGCTCATTCTTTACTATGTCTATCCCCACCATAGCCCTTTAAACTCTTTAAGATAAATTCAGATACGCCTATACCTCCGCTCAAGGCAATTTTCCTGCTCAATCCCTCGAGGAAGGTATCGTAATACATCCTTTCTTGAAAACTCTTGTTTTTTACAATGGGTCTGAAGGCTTCTTTGAGAACCTCTTTCAAGAGTATCGCTTCGAATTCCCTGGCGGTTTCTTCCGGACTTGCTTTCCTTCCCTGCATAAGGTTTATAGGTTTATCGAGGTAAACCTTCATCAAAGCACCTCCAATTTTGCCTTTAAGGCACCCGCCGCCTTTATAGCCTGAAGGACGGATATTATCTCTCTAGGTGTAGCGCCTATCTCATTTAGCGAATCTACCAGCTCTTTTACCGTAGCTCCCCTCAAGGGTACTATCCGCTTGGTTTCCTCCTTGACCTGAACGGTAGTTCTCTCCGCTTGCTGGGTGGTTCCTCCCGACAGAGGTGGAGGTTGAACAATTTGAGGCTCTTCGGTTATCTTCACTATCAGACTTCCGGTAGCAACCGAGACAGGGTTGATACTAACATCACCTCCCAAGATTATCGTTCCGGTTCTGCTGTCTACTACGACCTTTGAGACTCTTGGGACGTCAAGCTCTATGTTTTCCACCTTCGCAAGAAAGTCAACTACGCTGTAACCCTTGGGCATCCTCAACTTGATAGTGGCACTGTCAAGGGCTTCGGCGACGTTCTCACCGAAGGTACTGTTTATCTTATCCTGAACGAGCTTAGCTACCGTGTAATCAGGGTTATCGAGGTATATGTTCACCTCCTTGAACTCTTCGTTGAAAGGTAAATCCACCTCCAAAACCGCCCCGTTGGGAATTCTGCCGACTGTAGGTACGTTTTTAGTTTGCCTTGCACCTCTGCCCCTTGCCTCGTATCCGCCGACTATTACCTGCCCCTGAGCGAGAGCGTATATCTTTCCGTCGGGACCCTTTAATGGAGTTAGGATAAGAGTTCCCCCCTCTATACTCTTGGCATCTCCTATCGAAGAAACCTCTACATCGAAGCGCATACCCGCCTTTGCGTAAGGTGGAACCTTTGCCGTGACCATGACGGCAGCCACATTCTTCACTGTCAACCTGTTGTAATCCACCACTATCCCCATCTTTTGAAGAACGTTGGCGAGGCTCTTAACCGTAAACTGGGTGGCTTTACCGTCGCCTGTGCCTTTCAGACCTACCACGAGACCGTAGCCAACGAGGTAGTTGATACGGTTCCCCTCTACGGAGGCTATGTCCTTGAGTTTTACGGCGTAGCCGTTAAAAGCTAAACTCAGAAGGGAAATGCAGAGGAGAGCAATCTTAAAAACCATCCCGGCTTACCTCCGCTTGCGGTGTAGCCCTTTCCATCTACAAAAACCTCTAGATTAGCTATCTTATCGCTGGATACGGTGTTCGTGCTGTCTATATCTTCCGGACGTATTATGCCCCTCAGCTTGATGACCCTGCCTGCACCGTTCACTACAATAGTTTTTTCAGCCTCTATCAACATAGTTCTATTGGGATAAGCCTTCAGAACCCTGCCGGCGAGCTTGGTAGAGAGTTTCCCCTGTTGCTGAACGGAACCTTTTGCCTGCGACTGCAACGAGCTTTCTCCGCTCGTTCCAAGATTTCCGAGGGTGGCTTTTGATATTCCAAAGAAGGAACTTATAGCACTTGAGAAGGAAGAGGAACGCTGAATTTGGTTCGATAAGCTCTCTACCGCATTTAAACTCTCGGTGACCTCTATAAAAATTACGTCCCCTGGCTTTGAGGCTCTATTTTCGCCGTACAAGTCTACCCATGCTCCTCCCCTGTAAAGGCTTCCCTTAGCCACCTCTCTGTTATCCTCGTAAAATGAATAAGGATTTTTCCTTTCGTAGGTTCTCGTGTCCTTGCTAACTTTTGGGGAACAGGAGACAAGCGTTAAGGATACGAATACCAAAGCCCAGAAAACCCCCATCATCTTTAATATAGCAGTTGGGAGCGTTTTGTGCTATAATGAGTTAACCAAATGATAAACCTCAACGGGAAAAATACCCTTATAACCGGTTCTACCAGAGGTATAGGTAAAGCCATAGCTTACAAGCTCGCTCAGGCAGGCTCTAACGTCGCCGTAACAGGTACGTCCGAGGATAGGGCTAAGGCTGTGGCGGAGGACATCTCCCGTAATTTCGGAGTTGATGCTGTTGGTGTAGGGCTAAACATATCTGACCCCCAATCCGTTGAGGATGCTATTAAGAATGTGGAAAGCTCACTGGGAGGTGTAAATATACTCGTTAACAACGCCGGTATTACGAGGGATACCCTTTTTATGCGCATGAAGCTCGAAGATTGGGAAGAGGTTATGAAGGTAAACCTTACGGGAGCTTTTCTCGTAACCCACAGGGTTATAAAGGGCATGATGAAGAACCGCTGGGGAAGGATTATAAACGTATCCTCCGTTGTGGGATTTACCGGCAACCCCGGACAGGTGAACTACTCAACTACCAAAGCTGGGATTGTAGGCTTTACGAAGTCTCTTGCCAAAGAGCTTGCGGCGAGGAATATAACTGTGAACGCCGTTGCCCCGGGATTTATAGACACGGACATGACTCAGGTGATACCCGAGGAGGCTAAGGAAAAGTATCTTGATAGCATCCCCATGAAGCGTATGGGGAAACCAGAGGAGGTAGCGGACGCGGTTTTATTTTTAGCTTCCGATATGTCTTCTTACATAACCGGTGAAGTTATACATGTCAACGGAGGCATGTATTGAAAAAACTATCAAGAGGAGGTAGGTAAGATGGCTTTAGAGGATAAGGTTAAGGAGATAATAGCAGACCAGCTGGGAGTTGAGTCCGAAAAGGTCGTACCCGAAGCGAAGTTTATAGATGACCTCGGTGCGGATTCCCTTGACGTGGTTGAGCTTATAATGGCTTTTGAGGAGGAGTTCGGAATAGAGATTCCCGACGAGGATGCGGAGAAGATACAGACGGTAGGGGACGTCATCAACTACCTTAAAGAGAAGGTGGGATGAGAAGGGTCGTCGTTACCGGTATCGGTGTAGTCTCGCCCGTAGGGACGGGCGTAGGCAAGTTCTGGGAAAACCTCGTTGCGGGCAAAAGCGGCATAGACACCATAAGGAGCTTTGACCCGGTTGAAATAGGTCTGTCCGTTCACATTGCCGGCGAGGTCAAAGACTTTGACCCGCTATCCGTGTTTGATGCAAAGGAGGCTAAAAAGGTTTCCCGTTTCGTTCAGTTTGCCATATACGCCTCCCAGGAAGCCCTTGAGGACAGCGGGCTTCTGGAATCAAAGCCCAATCCCGAAAAGGTAGGTGTGATTATCGGAACGGGTATAGGCGGCCTGAGCGACATAGAGCAGCAGAACAAGGTTCTCATGGAGAGGGGACCCAGAAGGGTCTCCCCTTTCTTTATACCTTACGGCATATCCAATATGGCGGCGGGGCTTGCCGCTATAAGGTGGGGATTTAAAGGTCCCAACTACTGCGTAGTGTCCGCATGCGCTACGGGCAACCACGCTATAGGAGATGCCTTCAGGCTCATTCAGAA
>WFYI01000051.1 GCA_015490155.1 Aquificaceae bacterium
AACGAGGGGTTGCACTCCTTCTTAAGGAGTAAATTAGCTATGCTCAAGAGGAAGACCAAAGCTTATGCTAAGTCCATTAGAGCTTTATATAGAGCTTTGGCTTTGGTATTTATCAGATGGAATCTCCTATCTACTTATTAACTGAGTACCGAGAGTAAAGATATATTGCATACTGAGGTTTAATGTAAGATAATTCCTTACTTGGCAATGAAAGAGCTTCTTATATCCCTCGTTGTTTTTGCGGTGGTCTTCTTCCTACATAGGAAGGTTAAGTCTATTTCGGAAAGCGTCTACTCCAAGCTTGACCCGGAGGTTAGGGGCTACGCATCTGTGCTGTTCAGCATATTCAATATCGCACTGCTCGCCTTGGGAGTGATAGTTTGGCTGGGAGCTATCGGTATAGACGTCACGTCCGTACTGACGGGTCTGGGTCTTTTGGGCTTTGCGGTTGGCTTTGCACTCAAGGACGTTGTCTCAAACCTTATATCGGGGATAATGATACTTGTATTTAAGCCTTTCAAGGTGGGAGACCTCGTAGAGGTAAAGGGATTTAAAGGAAAGGTGTCGCTGATTAATCTTAGGTACACTGAACTGGAAGACGAAAAGGGAAAAATCTTAATTCCAAACTCCGTGGTATTTAAGGAAGCTGTTCGCCTTTTTGAAAAGAAATCCCCACAGGCTTAGAGTATAATTCTTTACTCTTATGAAACCTGCTATAATATACACTTCCGTGGAGGAAAGAATGGACGAGTTTGAGAAGCTCCTTGAGGAATCCCTTACCGAGGAACAAAAATTCAAAAAGGGTAAAACGATAACCGGTAGGGTTATAAAGATAGACGATAAGAATATATATGTGGATATAGGTTACAAAATAGAAGGTATAATCCCGAGGGAGGAGCTTCCGGAAGCCCAAGAAGGTCAGGAAGTAGAGGCTGTAATAGTTAGGATATCCCCGAGGCTCGAATACCCGAGACTCTCTTACAGACTAATCGCGGAAAAGAAGGAATTTGAAAAGGTAAGGGAGGCTTTCAAAGAAGGCAAAGACTTAGTTGGAAATGTAGAAAAGAAGGTAAGGGGAGGATACGTGGTAGACCTCGACGGAGTCAGGGCTTTCCTGCCCTTCGAGGAAAGTGGTAAGAAGTTAAGTGTCGGTAAACCCGTAAGGGTAAAGGTTCTCGACATATTTATATCCAAGGACAGGCCGAAGATTATAGTCTCCCATAAGGCTTACGTAGAGGAGGAAAGAAAGAGGCGTAGAGAGGAACTCCTGTCTAAGCTACAAAAAGGGGACATAGTCGAGGCAAAGGTTGTTAAGATAGACCCCAACAAGGGAATAACCCTCGTGATTGACGGTGTTCTGAGGGTGTTCTTGCCGAGAGAGGAGCTTTCTTGGGGAAGGGACAGAAACCCTTACAACTACGCAGAGGTGGACGAGGTAATAAAGGTTAAAGTAAAGAAGATAAACAAAGAAAAAGCATTCGGTATAGTCAGCCTAAGGGAAATGAAGGAAAACCCTTGGGAGAAGTTTCTTAAAGAGCATAAGGCTGGAGACATCATAGAGGGCAAAATCCATCAGGTAGTCTCTAAGGGAGTAGTCGTAGACATAGACGAGGGTGTCGAAGGGTTTGTCCCCATAGAGGAACTCAGCTGGGAAAAATCCCAGGAGGAAAAAGAAACCTTTAAAAAGGGAGATAAGGTTAAGGTAAAAATTCTCAGGATTGAGCCGAGAAAGAGAAGGGTCATACTTAGCATAAGGGAAGCTCAACCCAAGCCTTGGGAAGATTTCTTGGCGAAAAACCCACCCGGCACTAAGGTCAGGGGTAAGATAGTGAAGATAGAGGGTAGCAGGGCTACGGTTGAACTTGAAGGTGATGTAAAAGGTGTTATCAACAGAAGCGACCTATCCTGGACCAAGCCCGGTAGGATTGAAGATGTCCTTGAGGTTGGGCAGGAGCTTGAGTTTGCGGTTTTGGGTTCGGAAGGTAGGTTCGTAAAACTCGGTATAAAACAGCTTACGGAGAACCCTTGGGAACTCGTAAAGAAAAATTACAAAGTTGGTGATACGGTTAAGCTACCGGTAAAAGACACGTTTGCCTTCGGAGCTTTTCTCGAATTTCCGGAAGGTGTCGATGGGCTACTCCCCTTTTCCGAAGTTCCAAGGGGAATGCGTATAGAGAAGGGTGAGGAGCATGAGGTAAGGATAATAGACCTCAATCCGGACGAGAACAAAATAACCCTAAGTATAAAAGCCTTGGGCGGGTACACCGAAGAAGAGGAGCAGGACAGCGAACCAGTCCAAGAGGAAGCCGGAACCGGCTTTAAGCTTGGAGATATACTTAAGAAGAAGTGGAAGGTGTAAATGACTAAGAGAGACCTGGCATACAAGGTATACGACAGGTTGAACGAGAACACCGAAGCAGGTTTATCTAAAAAAGAGGTTCACGATATAGTTAAAAATGCTTTCAGGTTGATAATAGAAAGTCTTCACAAAAAAGAAAAAGTCCAGATTTCCGGCTTTGGGACGTTCGTAGTCAAAAAGAGAAAAAGCAAAGTAGGAAGGAATTTGAGGACGGGAGAAACCATAAAGGTTCCCGATAGATATGTAGTTCTTTTCAAACCCAGCAAAAAACTCGTGAGTCTTCTGAGCTCCAGCAATAAAAGCGTATAATTAATATTTAGAACGGGGTGTGGCGCAGGTGGCAGCGCACTGGCATGGGGGGCCAGGGGTCCCGGGTTCAAGTCCCGGCACCCCGATTTTAAATCGGAGGTATTAGAGAATGGTAGTGGAAATAAAACCCGTTGAGGTAAATGCGGAGCCCCTCGTGTTAAGGGTCTTCTTGAAAGCCATAGACCTTCTGGGAGGATTGCAAAAATTAGCCGAGTACAGGACACTAACTTGGCTTCCGTCTCTTGCAAGGGCGTCCTTTGCTGTGGTATTGAGAGAAGAATTCTTGAAGAGCGAGGAGGAAATAGCCCGAGAGGTAGGCTTGACGAGGCAGACCGTAAGGAACATTCTCAGGGCAAATCCGGAACTTGCACTTTACAAAATTCAAAATGTAGATGAGCTTTCCCGCGAGGAAAAGAAGGAGCTAAGGGTTCATACCGCGGGGGGTATAGCAAAGCTCGCTTATAAACTTGTGAAGGAGGGAACAGAAGAACCTAACCTCTTCCTTGAGTACTGCATACAGGCATCAGAAGCGTTGGATATACCGTGGGCTTACATGGTCTTGAAAAGGCTCAAGGGTAGTCACTTTCCTATCAAGTCAGCCGACGAGTTAAGGGACAAGGTCTCGGGTATAAGAATCAAAGGTAGAAGAGCAGAAGAGGTTCTCGAAGAGATAGTATATCCTGTAAGAAATCCGGCGGAGCTTTTGCACCGCATAAAGGAAAATCTTAAAATGCACGGTATAGATTAATGTGCGTTATATAGCCTTAATTCTAATTCTACTTGCCTTTGTTTTCTTCGTATTCGTTAAACCCAAGCTAAGATTTTACTCCGTAGACATAAAACCCGGAGATATTGAGCTATCTGCTAATAGTGTGTCTGCAAGGGGATTGACTCTTTACGTATTTGCGGGGAAGAACCGGGCATGGTTCCTTTACATAGGCAATCTATCCTTAAACCTGGGGGGTAAGAAGTCCTTCTTAGAAATTAAAAACTCCTCTTTTATAGCCGTGAACTTAAAGAAAGCCGTAAGAAGAAGAGAGCCTATAAAACTTAGGAGCTTTTCCTTTATAAAGGCTTTTAATCTAAAGTTCGAAAATCTGTACATAAGCGTTCTCGGGTACAGAAGTTCCCTCACAACTTTCCTTGATAATCTGAGCTTAAAAGATGAGAAAATCATAGGTAAGGCGGATTTTTACTACCTAAGCAGGAGGACGAGAAATAGGTTCAGCATAGACCTAAAAAGAGCTACGGTAAGGGACGAGGGCGTATTTATAGAGAGTGTATTAGTTGAGTCACCGCTATATAGTTTCAACGGGAAAGGTGTATGGAGATGGGGAGAGGGAAACTTTTCGTCAAAGGGTTTTATAAAAACGATAGATACGCAGAATGTCCACATACCGCGGATAGACATACAGGGCGAGGGGAAGATTAACCTAACGGGTATCAAAATAAAAGCGGTAGCAACCGCTCCCCTCGTTCGCGTAAAGGGGAGAAAAGATTTTACCGATGTAAGAGCAAATGGGAAGATTAAAATAGTCTTCGGTGTTAAGAACTACCTCGAAGGTAGCCTCTGGAACAGGGACATAGAGGCAGATTACTTATACAAGATATTTCCCGATAGAGAGCTTCTGGTACACATAAACTCGGGCAGTGTGGACGGCAAACTGATAGGCATAGATAAGGAGCTACGCGCAGAGGTAAAGGGCACCGTGAAACTCCTCTTCGGTAAGGAAAAGCTCTCCCTATCCCTAACGGGCAGTGATATAAGCTTTGAGGAGAACTTCTTTAGACACGGAAACCTTGAACTCGATGTAAATCTAAAGGGTATCCCACAGGGGAACTTTAGCCTTGAGCTTAGCGATACAGGGTACTTTGTAACCCAAGGAGAGTTTAGGGGTTCCTACGTAAAGGGTAGCTACCAACTGAGAAAACTTCCCCTTTTCTTAGAAGAGCTGAGGGGTGTTTTAACGCTCAGCGGGAGGTTTGAAAAGGATGAACAAAGGAACATTCTTTCTTCGGGTAGCGGACTCGTGGAGAGCCTTCAGGTTAGAGGTATATCTCTCGGGTCAGCCCGTATAAATTACTCGCTCGCGGGGGACGAACTTAAACTCAGGGTAAGCTCTCCATCTTACAGAGGCTTCGTACACAGGGGTAAGGAAAGTGTAAAGGCTAAGTTCCGATTGAATAACTTCGAAAGCTCTTACGAGGGCGTGTACGTTAGCGTAAGCAAGGGAAAGATAGAGTTCCTTTCGGATAAGGAAAACACACATATATCGCTTTTCATGGACGATGGGCTTTTGTCCTACGGAGAGGTGAAGCTCAAAGGCGTTCAGGGTGTAGCTTACGTAAATCCCAAAAAGGAGGAAGGGTTCTTAGGGGTTCATATAAAGGAGCTGCGGCTCAGAAACTTCGTGAGGGAAAAGGGCTACCTATTCGGAAAATACAATAAAGGCTTCCTTGAGGGGTTGTACAGCGTAAAGGGCTTGATAAACGGCTCTTATAGGTTCTCTCCTAGCGAGTCCGCCTTCAGAACACAGGGGGAAGTAAAGCTCGAGGAAGAGGGCGTAAAGCTATCAGCAATTTACGTTAGCAGGCTCGAGAGGGACACGCTGACGGGAAACATGACAGGTGATATTTCCTTCGGAAATAGGAGCCTTCCGGTGAAGCTCCGGTTTAAAGCCGAGGAGAACATACTCTCCATGAACCTTGAGCCGACATCTTACCAAGACAACCATTTGAGTGTAGAGCTTGGTGGTGTTGAGTTAAAGGGTAGCTGGCAGAGGCTTGACCTGAAGGTGGGGACTTCTTCCGTAAAGGTATTGGGTAAAAAGGTGTTTAGCCTGAGCGGGAGCGAAGGGTATATCCTTCCCCCTAAAAGGGAACTCCACCTTGATGAAATTAAGCTGAAGGGCGTTTTAGATGGAAAGTTGTCGGTTCACTTTATAAACAGGAACCTCGAGCTTAGCTCTAAGGGGAAGATAAACCTCTCTACCCTGTCCCTCGTATTCGGAAGCCTTATGAAGAGTAATCTCGAGGGCTATATCAACTACTCTGCGGGATATACCGAGGGCGAACCCTACCTTGAAATGTTTTCCGATAACTACTTCACCGTTAGGTCGAGCTATCTTGCCCTTCCCATGTCCGGAAGTGTGAACCTGTCCCTCAAAGGGAATAAACTTAACGGCTACCTTCTACTGTTCAATCCTATATCTAAGCTCCTCGTTGGTTTTGAGCCAAAGGAAAAAGGCGGAGTACAGGTAAAACTCAACGGTGATAACCTCCCTCTTAGATACATATCCGAGGGCATACGGGCGGTAATTTACGCAGACGGGAAAGGAAAGGTTGATATTAACTCCCTTGAAGACGTAAACGCCGCCTTAGAGGCTAAGCTGAGCGGTAATGTGAAGGTTACGAGGAGCGATTTCGCTCAGGCCGGAGATGGAGATAAGGGTTTACCCAACCTACCTTTTAAGTTCCTCTTGAGCATCACCCCCAGCTCCCCCATAAGGGTGGTTCTTCCGGAAGGGTACGTAAACCTAAAACCCGGCGGTGTGGTGACGAACTCCTCGGGAGAATTAATGTACGCAATAAGTCTAAACCTAATATCCGGAGAGGCAAACTACTTCGGGAGGGACTTCTTTATAAAAAGAGGTTGGATACTTTTAGAGAAGAAAACTAAGGAAAGAAAGTACATAAATCTCTCAATTACAAACGTAGAGGACGGTGTTTTCATATACGTAGACCTAATAGGTGAGCTGCCGCTTCCTAAGATATACCTGCGTTCAGACCCTCCCATGGACAGGAGAGAGATACTGACGAGACTTGTCCTGGGAGGTATAACCGAAGGCGTTATTCCCGTAGTCTCTTCGCTCATTACCGAGTTCACCTACTTCACCGAGCTTAGAAGGAACGTAAGCGGTTTACTCGGACTCGACATAAGGTTTCTCACACACACGGACAGTCAGGGGGACATAGGCTTAAATGTACTCGTATCAAAAAAGCTCTCAAATATACTCAGGTTGGAGTACCAACAAAGCACCCTCAAAAACCCTTGGGCTACCTTTTACGGTGCTAGCATCTTGCTTGAACCTTTGGGAATTTCCGTAGGAACGAGGGTGTACTCGGATAACACCAAGGGGGTTAGATTTAGGATACGAAGGAAGTTTGATTTCTAAGATGGTAGAGGTTGCAAAGGCAAAGGAATTCGTGGAAGGTCTTTTAAAAAACGATGGAAAGAAGCTCAAAAGGAGCTTCGGCGTAGGAATTTACCTCTTTAACCTCTTGAAGGAAGACGCCCCCATTTACCTACTTGACAAGCTCAAGAGCTTTGACGGGCTGACCTACGAGAAGAGAAGAGCCATACTGCTGGAGGTTTTAAGTTTCTTAGAGTCTTATAAATCTAAACTCCTTCGGAGTTCCAAAGAAAACGTAGAGAAGAAGCCCCTTAAAAAGTTCCTCATGGATTTACAAAAGCTCAAGTTCCTCTCCGAGAAGGAACTCAAAACCTTGAAGGCTCTGGGAATAGAAACCCTCCTCGATGCCCTTTTCTTCTTCCCCGTTAGGTACGAGGACAGAAGGCTAAACACATCTATAAAGAGTTCCAAGGCGGGGCAGAAGGTCGCCCTCAAGGTCAAGGTTTTAAAAGTCCAAAGGCTTCAGGAAAGGGGATACAGCGCAGAGGTTCTATGCACCGACGACACGGGGTTCTTAAAGCTCAAGTTCAGGTACAAGAAGGTGGACTTCCTTTTCGCCTCCCTAAAGCGGGGAATGGAGATAGTGGTCTTCGGAAAGCTGAAGGCTTTTAAGGGTGAGAAGTACATAGTCCACCCGGAGATACTCAAGCCCGAAAGCGGAGAGGTGGGCAGGATAGTTCCCGTCTATTACTCAAGGGTAAAGGGTGAGCTGGTTAAGATATCTTCAAAGCAGAAGCAGAAAAGAATAAGGGAGGCATTGGCAAAGATTGTCAGCAAAGCCTCTAAGTACGTTCCCGAGTACCTACCGGAGGAGCTGGTTCAAAGGTACTCCTTTCCGGACACGGAGGAGGCTCTTTCGGAGGTACACCTGCCCAAGTTCACACCCGTTAACGTCCTCAACAGCTTCTCCTCAGCCTACCACAGGAGGTTCATATACGACGACCTCTTTATCTTCCAGAGCGCCCTACTTCTAAAGAAAAGGGAAACGGAGCAGAACCCCGCCCCTCGCATAGACGCTTCCTTTACAACACTTCAGGAGTTTACAGCCTCCCTGCCCTTTAGGTTAACTAAGGCTCAGGAAAGGGTGATAAGGGAGATACTCAAAGATATAGCGAAGGACTCCCCGATGAACAGGCTCCTTCAGGGAGACGTAGGGAGCGGTAAAACCGTGGTGGCTGCGGCGATTGCCTATACCGCGGTTCGCTCGGGCTATCAGGTGGCGGTAATGGTTCCGACGGAGATTCTCGCCTTCCAGCACCATGAGAAGTTCAAGGAGTTCCTTGAGGGCTTCGGGATAAACGTTGCACTCCTTACCGGCAGTCTCACCCCCGCACAGAAGAGAAGCGCCTACAAGCACATAAAGGAGGGAAACATAGATGTGGTCGTAGGCACACACGCCCTAATTCAGGATAAGGTGGAGTTTAAAAACCTGGGCTTTGTGGTAATAGACGAACAGCACCGCTTCGGGGTCATGCAGAGAAAAGTCCTCCTTGAGAAGGGAAAGGGCTTCTATCCCCACTGCTTGGTTATGAGCGCAACACCCATTCCCAGAACCCTCGCCCTATCCATATACGGAGACTTGGACGTGTCGGTGATAGACGAGCTACCGCCGGGTAGAAAGGAGATAAGAACTAAACTTCTCTTTGAAAGCGAAAAGGAAAAACTCATCAAGCACGTAAGGGAGGAACTGAAAAAGGGAAACAAAATCTACGTAGTTTACCCCCTCATAGAGCTTTCGGAGAAGCTAGAGCTGAAAGCGGCCACCGAGGAGTACGAGAGATGGAAGGAAGCTTTCCCCGATAGGGAGGGTTACCTACTGCACGGTAGGATGAGCGACCTTCAGAAGCAGGAGGTTATGGAGAAGTTCAGGGAAGAGGGCGACATACTCGTTTCCACGACGGTTATAGAGGTGGGCGTTGACGTGCCGGAAGCAACGCTCATGGTAATTGAGGACGCCCACAGGTTCGGGCTTTCCCAACTACACCAGCTCAGGGGCAGGGTGGGGCGCTCGGACAGGGAGTCCTTTTGCTATCTCGTAGTTCCCGACGAGCTCAAGAGCAAGGACAGGGACGCTCTGAGGAGGTTAAGGGTTCTGGTGAAGACCAACGACGGCTTTGAGGTGGCAGAGGAGGACTTGAAGATAAGAGGTCCTGGAGAGCTTTTGGGTGTTTCCCAGTCCGGGTACTTCGGCTTTCATGTCGCTAACCTTGCCCGTTCCTACGATAGGGAGATACTGAGCAAGGCGAGAGAGGACGCCCAGAGATTAATTGAAAGTAACCCTACCTTGGAGGGACTTGAGGACT
>WFYI01000052.1 GCA_015490155.1 Aquificaceae bacterium
CCAAACCTTTACCCTTTTTATCCTGTACACCTGTTATGAAGGTCGATAAACCTACCTTTAAATTCCTTGGGAGATTTAAATCAACTCTGCTCGTGAACCCGGGATTATCCGCAGCCGCCAAAGAGGCACTCTGCCTGAGCTTCTTCAAGGGAGCAGAGCTTGTATACTCGCCCTCCTTTGCCCTCATGCCGTTTATCAAGTAAGCTCTGTAAGATACCATTCCTATGTCTCCGTAAACACCGAAGCCGTTCTCCCTCCAAGTCGTAGGGATTATATTTCTCTCAAGATAGGGTCTGTCCACCGTATAAAAGGTGGGTGGCTCGTGAAGCTCGTTAACTATACCGACGGGTATTAAAACCATACCACCTCTAAGTCCTAAGGCCTTGCTGTGTCTGTAGTCCACAAAGGCGAACTCCACCGCAATCTCACCGCTTTCCTCTCCACCTTCTACGAAGGCATGTTCCCACTCAATCTCAGAATTGAATTTCAATTTCTCTGAAAAGGAGTATCCGAAGTACATTATCAGCCTCTTAGCATCGAAAACAGTGTTGGGCTTCTTATCTGGTGAGTTTATAAAGTGAACCTCTCCGTATCCACCTACGGAAACACCTTTGGGATTTATCAGAGCTTTCGATGCAGCGGGGCCTAAACCTGAATAGCTCTTGTACTCGGTTATGCTCGGCTCACTGAGTTCCAGTTTCAATTTCCTAAGCTCCTCCTTAAGAACCTCGATTTCCTCTCTCAACTGCTTGACTTCCTCCTGCGGCTGAGCAAATATAGAACTTGCAATCAATAGAGAACCCATAATGACTTTTGCCTTCATCTCCTATCACCTCCAAACTTGCTTATATAATGAAATCAAATCTCAATATTAATTTCTATGAGCTGGCTCATACTTAGGGATATAAATTCGTTTTAGCGGGGATTATTACCGGGTTAGTTCAAGACTACGCTTCCGTCAGCGTTAACCCTTCCCCGTATCACCTTTCCGTTATCGAGTTTAAGGCGTACTTTACTCCCAACGTATCCGTTTTCAAGAGCTTTAGCTCTTAGAAGTATCTCTATGTTACCTCTTTTATAAAGAACCCTTACCTCGTCTCCCCTCTTTATTACGGGAGTTTTTTTAAGATAGCTTTTCCTAAGTATCTCTCCCTTAGTAATCGGCTTCGTAGCCTTGTAGTTCAATATGTCCTCGAGGTCAATTTCGTAATCGGGAGTTGTGCTTTTAAGGTATCTCTCTTCCACGGTAAACATGTCAGGGCTTAGTCTTTCCCCGACAGATACATCCCTCCTCGCCACCAAGACTCTCCGTCTCCATGAAACGTCTAAGCCCACAGATAATCTTTTACCATTTTTAAGCTTTAGCTCCGCACTGCCCCGGGAAACGTTTCTAAGAATTTTTAAGGCTACGTCGCTCACCTCCTCACGAGAAGGGACATGGGTCGAGTAAACCCGAAAATTTTCAAGTTTGACGGAGTCTCCGAACCTTTCCCTTAACTTTTCCCTTAAAAGCTCCTCAAGGTCTCCGGAAAAGGCAAAGTTAAGAAGTATAAGGAAAAAACTAACGCCGTAGGTTAGCCGCCTGAGATAGCATTTCATCAGCCGCGGTTATTCCCTTGGTATTAAACTCGTAAGAGCGTTGGGCTATTATAAGGTTCACCATCTCCTCAACTATGTTCACGTTTGAAGCCTCAAGAAAGCCCTGAAGTATAGTTCCGATACCCTGATTTCCCGGATTGTCTATTATCGGGTCTCCCGAGGCATCGGTCTGAATGTAGGTGTTATTTCCCAGCCTCCTCAGCCCAGCTGGATTGATAAATTTGGCAAGCTCTATCCTTCCCACTTCCTCAACCGTAGTTCCACCCTGCCTTAGAACTCCTACCGTACCGTCTTCCGCTATGGTTATAGATATAGCGTCCGTAGGAATTGTTATCTCAGGGTCGAGGGGATAGCCATCGGTGTTTACGATTCTGCCGTCCCTATCCAGCTTAAACTGGCCGTTCCTCGTGTAAGCTATCGTCCCGTCCGGTAGAACTATCTTGAAAAACCCGTCGCCCTGTATGGCAAGGTCAAGCTCGTTGTCCGTTCTGTCTAAACTACCTTGTGAAAATATTCCGTAGGTTTCTGCAAGCCTCGTCCCTAAACCAATTTGAAAGCCTGCCGGTGACCTCGTTATGGGTGAAGTGGGTGCGCCCGGCTCTTTGATGGTTTGGTATATCAGGTCTTGAAAGGTGGCCCTCATCTTTTTAAAGCCCACCGTACTAACGTTAGCCATATTGTTTGAAATCGTATCAAGGTTAAGTTGCTGTGCTGTCATTCCCGATGCAGATGTCCACAAAGCTCTAAACATATCTCAACCCCTCCTTACACAGGATATTTTAAGGCAAAGCTACCCGTTTGCAAGCCCAATATATGATATTAAGTATGTTCGTAAAGGTTCTCCCACCGGAGGTAAGGAGTAAGATAGCCGCAGGCGAGGTCGTGGAATTTCCCGTTGACGTAATTAAGGAGCTTGTGGAGAACTCTCTCGATGCCAAGGCTACGCAGATAAGCGTAGAAATATCAAAAGGAGGGAAGAGATACATAAGGGTCGTCGATAACGGAACAGGTATACACCCTGATGACATAGAGAAGGTTATACTACCGGGTGCTACCAGTAAGATAAGTTCGGAAAAAGACCTTTACAGTATTAACTCTTACGGTTTTAGAGGAGAGGCTCTTTACGCCATATCGGCTGTGAGCCACCTTAAGATACGCTCCAGATACTTCCAAAAAGATGCGGGAATGGAGCTTTACGCAAGCGGGGGGGAGATTAAGCATAAGAAGACTATCGGCTTGCCCGTCGGGACTTCCGTAGAGGTTACAAACCTTTTCTTTAACCTGCCGGTAAGACAGAAGTTTTTGAGGAAATCGGACACAGAAAAAAGAAAAATCAAAAGGTTAATCTTAGATTACGCCCTAACCAATCCGGGTGTAGGCTTTACCTTTACATCAGAAGGGAGAAAATCCCTACATCTAAAGCCCGAAAGCCCTGAAGAGAGGGTAGAAGCTCTGTTTGGAACCGGCTTTGAACTTATAGAGGCTGAAAAGGAACAACTTAGGATAAAAGCCTTTCTGAGGAGAAACGAAATTAGGTCGGAAATCCGCGTTTTTATAAATTCACGACCGGTCTTTAACAGGTCTCTAAAGGACTTTCTACGGAGGGTTTTAGGGTATAAAACTCTCGCCGTGGTGTTCGTAGAAATGCCCCCCTTTCTTTTGGAGCAGAATGTCCATCCTAAAAAACACGAGGTAAGAATTATAAAGGAGAAAAAGTTTTTTGAAATCCTTAGAGAGGCTCTTACGGGCAAGAGTACAACTTTCGCGGATATAAGTTTTTTGTCTCAAGAAGAGCCACCGTACGGGGAAAGTATAGAGGTGGTCGGTCAACTTATGGATACACTTATAGTGGCAAGGATAGGAGATTTCCTCTACTTTTTTGACCAGCACCTTCTTTCGGAAAGACTAAACTACGAATCCCTCGGAGAAAAAAGAGCCGATGTAGCCTGTAAAAGCGCCCTTAAGAAAGGGGAAACCCTTAGCAAGTCTCAGATGTTAGAGCTGGTTCAAAGTTGGCTTAACTTTAACAACCCACACGTCTGCCCGCATGGAAGACCTATCTACTACAAAATTCACCTTAAAGACATCCTCTCAAAGGTTGATAGGAGCTTTTAAACCACCTCTATTTGCTTATCTTCCTTGGTCTCACCTATAATCCAGAAGTCAACACCGAGCTTTTTAGCCTCCTCCTTAAGCCTACTTTCGTACTCCCTATCTATAGTAAATAGAAGCCCCCCAGAGGTTATCGGGTCTGACAGTAGAATAAGTTGCCACTCCTCAAGGCTCGTTTTAAGGATTTCCCGTACAAAGTTAAGGTTATCTACCGCCCCCTTAGGGAACAATCCCTCCTTGAGCAAGGATACGCTGAGCTTATAAGTGGGGACTCTCTGAAATTCTACCTTTGCTCCAACACCCGAGTTTTTACACACATTCCGCAGGTGTCCCAGAAGCCCAAAGCCCGTAGTATCCGTGCATGCAGTCGCACCCGCCCCGAGCATCAACTTCGAGGCTCTTTCGTTTAGCTCGAGCATATTCGTTATAGCATCCTCTATATCACTTTGAGATAACCTGCCCTCTTTCAAAGCCTTTATAAGAATCCCCGTTCCCAGCGGCTTGGTCAAGACTATAAGCTGTCCGGGTCTGGCTCCTTTTTGGGTTATGAACCTTCCCTCCGGCGCTATTCCGGAGACAGCAAGCCCAAACTTCGGCTCTTTATCGTCTATCGTATGTCCTCCCAAGAGAACGGTCTTAGCCTCCCTTAACTTATCTACTGCCCCTCTCATGACCTCTTTAAAGACACTCTTATCGAGTTCGCAGTTGTTAAGCCCAACGACCGCAAGAGCGGTTAACGGAACTCCCCCCATAGCATATATGTCGCTCAAAGAGTTTGCAGCGCTGATAGCTCCCCACAGATAGGGGTCGTTCACCGTGGGTGTTATGAAATCAACCGTTTGAAGCCAGACTGAGCCGTTGAATTCGTAAGCTCCCGCATCGTCCCCTATGTGTAGTAGCGTGTGTCTGTCCACATAGGGGTTAAGCTCGGCTAAGATTTCCTGTAGGTCTCCCGGACCTACCTTTGCCGCTCACCCTGAAGAACGAACAAGCTTTAAGAGTTCCATAAGAGCATATTTTAGGATAAATTTTGAAGCTCAAAGGATACAGAGTTATTTAAATCCCAGAAGCTCCTTTAACTTCTTTTTTGGGTTCTCGCTCCTCATCAGAGATGTTCCTATAAGGAACGCATCAGCCCCCAAGTTCATCAGCTCAAGTATCTGCTCTCTGCTGTCTATACCACTTTCCGCCACAGCGAACTTAACACCCATAGACTTCATCTCCGGGATAAGCTCCTTGGACAGGTTTACGTCCACCTCTAAGGTATCGAGGTCTCTGTTGTTAACCCCCACAACCTCCGCCCCAAGGTCTAAGGCGAGCTTAACCTCTTCAAGAGAGAACACCTCCACGAGGGGCGTAAGCCCAAGCTCTAAGGAGAAATTGAGAAGCTCCCTTAGTTTCTTTGCGTTAAGCATCTTAACTATCAATAGTACAGCATCCGCCCCGAAAGCCTTTGCCTCAAGTATCTGAAGCTTATCTATTACGAAGTCCTTTCTGAGAATCGGTAAATCTACACTTTCCCTAACCTTAGCTAAGTCCTCAAGAGAACCGTTAAAGAAGGTCTCGTCTGTGAGAACCGATATAGCCACGGCACCGGCATCTTGATAGGACTTTGCCTGAAGGTGGGGTTCAACGCTTCTTATGTGTCCCGCGGAGGGAGAAGCCTTTTTAACTTCCGCTATTATTTTCGTCCCACAGCTCCTTAAAGCCTCCGTAAAATTAAAGCCCTTATGTCTTCTTTCTATCTTCTCTTCTAAGCTCTTTATATATTTGTCGTCCCTTACTATTTCTCGCCTCTTAACCTCGAGGACTTTCTGAAGAAATCCACCCATCGGGAGATTTTATTATAATTTCAAGGATTATGAAAAGGCTTATAAGTATAGAAAACCTAACGGTTTTGTCCATAATCTTAGGTGTTATAACGGGCATATACCTGCCGGAAGTGGGTTTATCTATAAAACTACTTGGAGATGTATTTCTAAATCTCCTGAAGATGATTATAGTCCCCCTCGTTTTCACGTCCGTGTTCATAGCCATGTTGGGTCTTGGAGACATCGCTAAGTTCAGGGATATGGGCATTAAAACGATACTCTACTACTTTTCCACAACCGCTCTTTCGGTACTCGTCGGTTTGATTGTAGTCAACATACTCGAGCCGGGCAAGGGCGTCGAGGTGAGAACCGGGCTTGAAGCTCCTCAGGTAAAGGAGTTAACCCTAACGGACGTGGTCATGAACATAATACCCTCTAATCCCTTTCAGAGTTTCGTTCAAGCTCAGGTGTTGCAGATAATCTTCTTTGCCATGCTCTTGGGACTTGCCATGCTCACGGTAGGCAGAGAGAAGTTAAGCTCCGTTTACAAGTTCTTCGACGGTATCAACGACGGGCTCGTTAATCTTACGAGGTGGATAATAAAGCTAACGCCGGTAGGCGTATTTGCCCTCGTATCTTTTATGGTTGCAAGTGTGGGCATAGAGGCTTTTGTATCCCTATGGAAGTATGCCCTTACCGTAGTTTTGGGTCTCGGTATACACGCCTTCGTAACTCTACCGCTACTCGGATTTTTGGTAGGTAGATACAACCCATACAGGTACTTCATGAAGGTCAGAGAAGCTCCGCTACTTGCCTTCTCAACCGCTTCCAGTGCTGCTACGCTTCCGGTCTCAATGCAGGTAGCAGAGGAAAAGGCAGGAGTTAAGAAGGAAACTGCGGGTTTTGTCCTTCCCCTCGGAGCAACGATAAACATGGATGGAACAGCCCTATACGAGTCCGTAGCCGCCGTCTTTATAGCGAACGTGTACGGGATAGAGCTTTCCCTCGGGCAAATGGTAACCATATTCTTGACGGCAACCTTAGCCTCCATAGGTGCGGCAGCAATCCCCGGAGCCGGACTTGTCATGATGACCCTCGTTCTAACATCTGTAGGAATTCCCCTCGAAGGTATAGGGCTTATAATAGCCATAGATAGATTTCTGGACATGCTCAGGACTGCGACAAACGTTTGGGGAGACCTAAACGGTGCGAGGATAGTTGATAGATTTGTCAAAAGGAGTTGAGTTTGAACGTATCAGCGTTTGTAATAACGGGCTTTCTGGGTAGCGGTAAAACTACGCTGATAATAAACTCTGTAAAGGAACACCTGCAGGATAAGAAAGTTGCGGTAATCGTAAACGAGTTCGGGGAGGTGGGGCTCGACGGAAAGGTCTTAAAGAACGTTTACTCTGAGGTTCTTGAAATATCAGAGGGCTGTATATGTTGCAAGCTAAGTCAGGAGTTCGAAAGCTCTCTCATACAGCTCATAGAAGATTACCAGCCAGAGGTCGTTATAGTGGAAACCTCCGGAACCTCCGAGCCTTTTCCCATAATGTTTAGCCTGAAAACCGTAGGATGCTCCGTAGAGGGCGTTATATGTGTGGTAGATAGTAAGAACTTTGACAAGTATAAGAATGAAGATACCGCAAAGTATCAGCTTGCCTCCTCAAACGTAATAGTTCTGAACAAAACAGACTTGGTAAGCGAAGAGAGATTAAGAGAACTTGAAAAGGAGATAAGGGAAATAAAGTCCGTATATAAGCTGAGGAATATGTTTGAAAAAGAAGAGAAAGAACCGATATACGTTATATACAGGGCTATGAAAGGTAAAGTACCGGCAGAGGTTTTTGAGGGAGTAGGAAATCCCATCGATATTGTACGAGAGGTAAGAGAACAGCCGGAGCACGGCTTGTTCCAAGGTGTGATAGAGTTTGACAGGGAGCTTTCCTACGAGGAGCTGGAAAGCTACTTAAAATCTCTGCCTAAAAACGTTTACAGAGCCAAAGGCATAGTAAAGCTCAAGGACTTCGAGTATCCCGTTTATGTTCACTACGTATTCGGAGATTACGATATAGGAAGCCCCGCGGTTGACTTTGAGGGTAAACCCTTTATAGTTATCATAGGTAAGGAGGTTGACAGGGGTCATCTATTAATTTAGAATATTAGAATATAATAATATTTTGGTTTTAGTATGAGTAAGAGGTTCACGGTCTTATCTTTAGGCTTATCTATCTTCTTGGTGCTTGGAGTTGTCTTTCTGTCTATAAAAAGGGATAAAACTGCGGCGTTCGGGGAATTCAGCCTCAGCTCTATTGAATTTAAAAGTGTAAGGATAATATACAAAAACCTTTCGAGCTTAGAAGATATAGAAGAAGTAAACTGCGATAGTGTGAAGCCCGTCGTGTACTCAAACATCGACCTTAGAAGGCTAAGTGCAGAGAAAAGGAAGATGATATTTATAAACTCCCTTCTACCCTCCGCCCTGATAGCAAACCATAGGGTAGCCCAAGAGAGAGAAAACCTGCTCAGGATACTTGCAAAGATAAGGGAAGGCAAAAGCATAACGGAGCTTGAACAGGAGTACATCGAGTACCTTCTCTCAAGGTACAAGGCAAGAAGTGTAGAGGAGTTATTAGACAAGGTTAACACCGTACCGGTAAGCCTTTTGCTTGCACAAGCTGCCATAGAGAGTGGTTGGGGAAAATCGAGGGCTTTTCGCGTAGCGAACAACTCCTTCGGTATGTGGACTTTCAAAGAAGAACATCCCCACATACGTGTGGTAGGCACGAACATAAAGCTCAGAAGGTTTGAAAACCTGCTTGAGTCCGTTGAAAACTACATATATACACTCAACGTTGGCTGGGCGTACAACAGCTTTAGGCAGAAGAGATTTTTCACGGATAATCCCCTAAAGCTTGCGGATTCTCTAAGATACTATTCCATACAGAGAGACAGATACGTTAAAAAGATTAAGCTAGTTATACTTAGCAACAACTTAGAAAGGTACGATAACTGCAAACTCGATTCGGAGTACATATTTTAAGCTCCCGTAGTCGGAGTACAAATAGAAAGATGTCATATAATTGAATACGGAATTAATCACTATCCATCAGGAGGAAAAGCATGATAGATATAGCCTTCGCTCAAGGTTCGGGACAGCCCAACCCAACGGGAGCGTTTTTATTCCAGATTATATTCCTCGTAGGTATATTCCTGGTTTTTTACCTGCTCATAATTCGTCCACAACAGAAGCAAAGAAAGAAACATCAGGAGTTTCTATCGAACCTCAAAAAGGGAGATAAGGTCATAACCTCCTCCGGTATATGGGGAACCATAACCGACATAGGAGAACATACGGTAACCTTGAAGGTAGATAGCAACACCCGTATAACCTTCACAAAGGAGGCTATCGCAGGCTATCAGCCCAAATACGAAGAGAGGCTCGAAGAAAAAGAAAATAAGTAATGGCTGAGAAGCTGATAGACACGGAAGCTGAGGTGTTAGAAAACCGGTTCATCTCGGGAAACCTGTGGCTTATGAGACTTAAGCCACTATGCAAAATGCCCGCGCCGAAGGCGGGACAGTTCCTCATGCTCGAAGTATCTCCAACATACGACCCCATGGGCAGGAGAGCTTTTGCGGTGGCGGACTTCGACGAGAAGTCACTTTGGATATACTACGACGTGGTGGGAAGGGGAACGGAACTCATGAGCTTCATGAAGCCTGGGGACATAACTCGCATATTTACCCATTTAGGTAAGGGTCTTTTTTCTTACGATGCTCGAAGGCACCTGCTCGTAGGCGGGGGCGTGGGTTTAGCGGGCTTAACACTATTTGGCAAAGAGCTTAAAAGCATGGGTAAAGATGTGGTCTTCGTTTACGGCGCAAGGTCTAAAGAGCATCTGGGTATGGTAGAATGGCTGGAAAAAGAAGGCTTTGAGTACATTCTATACACCGACGATGGTTCTGAGGGTAAGAAGGGTTTTGTTACGGAGGCTATAAAGGAGTTCGGAAGTGAGTGGTGTATATCCGCCTGCGGACCATATCCGATGTTAAAGTCCCTCGTGAAACTCTCCGAAGAGACGGGACACGAGGTTTACCTTTCCCTTGAATCAAGAATGGCTTGTGGTTGGGGTGTTTGTTTAGGATGTGTGGTTAAAGGTACTAACGGAAAGTTCATGAGGGTTTGCTACGAGGGACCCGTGTTTAAATCTGACAGCGTGAGGCTTTAGAAGTGTTTACCGGCTTAGTTGAACAGGTGGGAGAGGTTCTCGAACTTAGAACCTCCTCTACAGGGGCTAAATTAAGGGTTAAAGCGGATTTCGAAGGTATTCAGCTGGGAGAGAGTATATCCGTCAACGGTGCATGTCTCACGGTTGTAGAGGCTAAAAATAACTCTTTAGACTTCGATGTCTCTAAGGAAACTCTGTTAAGGACAAACCTGAAAAGTTTGAGAAGGGGAGATTTTGTAAACTTAGAAAGAGCTATGCCCGTAGGCGGAAGGTTCGGTGGACACATGGTTTTAGGACACGTTGATTTTACATCTCCTATAAAGTCCTTTAGTAATTTCGGAGAGCATAGAGAGCTTGTTCTGAGCATCCCCGATGAAGCAGAGGTTTACATAGTGGAAAAAGGCTCTATAACCTTAGACGGCATAAGCCTCACGGTAAACTACGTAAAGAACGGAGAAATATCGATAAACGTAATTCCCCACACCTACGAAAATACGAACCTCAAATACAAAGGCGTAGGTGATACTGTAAACGTTGAGCTTGACATAATAGGCAAGTACGTAGTGAATTATCTCAAGGGATTTAGAGAAAGCACAAAGGAAGACAAACTGAGAGAATTTTTCGGTCTATAACCTTAAACGCCCTCTAACGGTTCCAAAGTAAAGGTTAAACCTTCTGGGTTTCTCTCAGGAGTTTTTGATACTTTTCGAGTGCTAAACGCTTCCTCCAGCCCTTGAGCCTATCTATGAAGGTTATACCTTGCAGGTGGTCAAGCTCGTGTTGGAAGACTATCGCCGGGAAGTCGCTCAAGGTTATCTCTATAGGCTCACCGTGTTCGTTCATAGCCTTTACGACCACTTCCTTAGCTCTCTCAACCTCCACGCTAAGCCCCGGGAAGGATAGACAGCCCTCCTTAAACTTCTGCTTCCCGCTACTGCTGACCACCTCCGGGTTTATAAACACGAGCTTCAAATCCGGGCTATCCTCTTTTGGTGTTGTGTCTATGACCATAATACTCAGGGACACACCTATCTGATTTGCGGCAAGCCCTACACCATCAGATTCGTACATGGTGTCAAACATATCCCTTATAAGGGATTGAATTTCTCTATCTACAACATCAACCTTTTCCGTGGGCTTTTTCAGTATCTCTGCAGGATACTTAACAACCTCTCTTACCATAACATCTCACCTTGAAAGCAATTTAATAATTTATGCACGTAAGCCCGAGTGTAAAGGAGAGTAAATCTGAGAAACAAAGCTCAAGAGGGACACACTTCCGAACTCAAAGCCGTCGTAGAGAACTTCAGCCTTTTCCCCGATAATCAGTGATTGAAAACACAAACTTTGCGTTTAAATTTAACGGTATGTCTACCAAGGTTAGGACGAACGTTTATCTGGATAAGGAATTGAAGGAAAAGGCAAAGGAACTTTTTAAAGAGTATGGTTTGAGTCTTAGCGACGCTCTGAACATTTTCCTCGCTCATGTGGTTCGTAGGAAAGAACTTTCCCTGGAGGGGGTTATACCCGAAGAAACCTTGAGGGTTATAGAGGAAGCAAGGGAAGGTAAAAACATGAGACGACTTACCCCTGCAGAATTTAGAAAAATGGTGAATAAAACAGCTGGAGGTTCATGAACAGTTTGTAAAAGACCTTAAGAGGACTAAGCTCAAAGGTAAACATATAAAAAAACTCTTTTCCTTCGTTAGTCTTCTGCTGAGCGGGCAATCTCTTCCTCCTGAGGCTAAAGACCATAAACTTAAGGGAAAGCTGGAGGATATAAGAGATTTTCACATCGGTGGAGACATAGTTGTTTTGTATAGGGTAACTGAAGATAAGGTTCAACTTCTTCGTATAGGTTCACATGCTTAAGTTTTGGGTATGTGATAGGTAGTGTTCAAACTCGTAAAGCTCCTTTGAAAAGCCCCAAAAGTCGTGGAGAGTCCTGTGATGTGCAGAGCATTCCAGGTGAGTTCCCTCCGTTAGCCAGTGGGCGGATACCACGAGGGCAAGAGAGGGTTTTAGCTCCCTTACCCTTTTACCCAAAAGCTCAAGAGCCTCCGCCCACTTTCCTCCTTCAAGAACGAGCTGAGGTGAGCCGTGGGATACAAAGACAGAAGGTAGCATAAAGCCTTCAGGGGCTTACCTCAACCCTCCCCTCTTCGTCGTATATGTAGAGTTTTCCCTCCTCCTCGTCCTTAGCCCTTTTGTGAGAGCCGTCGCAGAAAGGCTGTTTTTTGGAAAGCCCGCATCTGCATATATAGTAGGTCTCATCGCCGGCTTCAAGCTTGTAGGGAGCCTTTTCCGTGCATTTGACGAGTCTTGCCATCTTTACCACCTCCTTCGGGCTTTCGGTTAAGCCCGTTTTACTGAAATTCTAACTTTTACAGAAAACATGTCAAGAACTTACCTAAATTTCATATACTATCCTTTAGGATACTATTGAGAGGATAATATGAGGTCGGCTGGCAAAGAGTATCACTGCCCTGTTGAACTCGTTATTGAGCTTATAAGCGGTAAGTGGAAGCTCCTGATTTTGAGGGAGCTTATGTCGGGAACTAAGAGGTTTTCCCAGCTCCAGAGGGCGATACCGGGTATAACCCAAAAGATGCTAACGAAACAGCTCAGAGAGCTTGAAAGGGACGGACTTATTAACAGAAAGGTCTATCCCCAAGTTCCGCCCAAAGTGGAGTATAGCCTAACCGAACTCGGCAAAAGCCTAAAACCCGTGTTTGACGCCATGCACCGATGGGGAATTGAATATATGAACCTTAAAAGTACGAGCAAATAATCCATAATTAACCTATGTTCTACTTAGCCCTCTTCTGCACAGCTCTGATTTACTTCGTTAACCTCGGTCTTAACGCCGTATGGATTCCCAACGAGTCCTTTTACGCGGACGCATCAAGGAGAATGTTAGAAAGCAGAGACTTCCTCACGCCCGTTTACAACGGAGAGCTTAGGCTCAACAAACCCCCCATGACCTACTGGCTTACGGCTCTTAGCTTCGCTCTATTTGGGATTAACGAGTTTGCCCTAAGATTTTTCCAGGCGGTTCTGGGACTCGGCACCGGGGTGTTAGCCTACCTTTTGGGCAGGAGGCTTTATGACGAAAAAACGGGAGTTCTATCCTTCCTCGCTCTGACCCTCTCTCTGCAGTTCGTAGCCAACGCAAGATACACCTCTCCGGAAATACCCTTCGTCTTTTTCATAAGCCTCACCCTATACCTCTGGTTCAAGGGCTATGAGGAAAAGAGGGATACCTTTATATACCTGTCCTTCCTATCCGCCACCGCCGCCGTTCTGACCAAGGGACCTGCAGGCTACGTCTTACCCGCCATGGTGGTGATAATCTACCTGCTCGTTACCGACTGGAGGGAGGTGTTCAAACCCAAATACTACATCGGAACCGCCTTCGTCTTTCTCGCAAGCGGGTGGTGGTTCATATACCAGTATTTAGAAAACAGGGAAGCCTTCTTAGATGTGTTCATAAAGGAGAACGTAAAAAGAATCTACGCTCTTCAGAGAGACCCCTTCTACTATTACCTCTTGGACATAAACGTCTCTTTCCTACCTTACTCCTTTCTCCTTTTTGCAGCACTCATCTGGGTGGTTCGCAAAAAAAGAAGAGAGCTTCTCTTTCCCTTCGTATGGTTTATGAGTATCCTGAGCCTCTTTTCGCTGGTGAAGATGAAGATACCCGTCTACATACTGCCGGCATTCCCGGCTATGGCTGTGTTGGTGTCTGCATTCTTGCTTTCGGAGGACTGGAAGAGGTTTAAATACGCATCAAGCATAACTTTAGGATTTCTTTTATTTATAACCACCGCCTTCGGCGGTTATCTTTTTAAATTAAACATACCGCTCCTTGCACTCATTTTGCTTTCCCTTATCGCTATCCTCCTAAGCCGTCGCTTTATTTACGCGCCCTTAGTGGGAGGAGCGGGACTTCTGATTTACCTCTCCCTCGTCTTCCTGCC
>WFYI01000053.1 GCA_015490155.1 Aquificaceae bacterium
AACCGAACACTAAGAGAAGACCCACGTTAACGTCGGTAAGAATGGGCTTTATTTGGTATCCAAACAGTTCAAACTCGGGACCAAAAGGTATGACGGCAAAAACGAGAGTTGCGGGAACGAGAGCCATTATTAAGGCAAGGTTGTAAAGCACCCTGTTCCCATAGCGGGGAAAGAGGTCTTCCTTGGTCATAAGCTTAAGTCCGTCCGCAAGCGGTTGAAGCAAGCCATGCCAACCGACGACCATGGGACCCGGTCTCCTCTGTATGTGGGCGGCCACCTTCCTTTCCACCAGAGTCAGGTAGGCTCCGACTCCCAAGACTATACCCAATATGACCAATATCTTGATTACAGCTATTATCAAACCCGCTATCACGCTCTCCATACACCTCCTCCTAAATCCATACTTTTGAGAAGTCTAACTTAACACTGCAGTTTCTACTTAGCTTGACCTCAAGCTCTTCCGCACCTGCGTCCTTAACCTTTATATAACCCCTCTCCGTGTTTCTATACAGCTTGGCAATCTTGAGTTCCGGATAGACGAGCATGTAGAACTCAACCCCTTCCCTCTCGTAGATTTCCTTTTTTATACCCTCATCCCTCTCCACCGTGGATTCGGACACAACCTCGGCTACCAGCAGGGGAGCTTTCCTTATGTAGTCCTCCACCTCGTCGCAGATTACGGATACGTCCGGTCTTAGAACAGTGCTGTGGGATACTATGTAGTCCAGCGCAAGGACCACCACGCACCCCGAACAACCCTTAAGGGAGTTTTTGAGCAGCAAGGCAAGGTTCAGCAGAACCGCCTGATGAAGGTATTTCGGGGGCGCCAAGGCTACGGGAACACCGTCTATTAGTTCCCAATCTCCCTGCCAAGTTTCGTAGTCCTTGTAGGTATAGTGGAGCAAATACCTTTCACTCCTCATCTGTCCGTTTCTCCCACAACCGGGTCTATGCTCGCCAAAACGGTCACGGCGTCGGCTATAACCCTGTCCTTCATAAGGTGGGGATATATGCTCAGGTTGTAGTAAGAGGGAGGTCTTATCTTTACTCTGTAGGGTTTGTAGGCTCCCACGGACATTATGTAGAACCCGAGTTCACCTCTGGGGTTTTCCCCCGAAGAGTATATGTCTCCTGCGGGAACCTTAAGACCTAAGCCGTCAAGGGTTATCTTTATCTTCTTGTCCGGAGACTCCATCATGAATGGCGTATCTTTGGGCATTTTCTCAAGCTTCTCAACGCACTGCCTAATTATGCCTACGCTCTGCTTCATCTCCTCTATACGAACCAGATACCTGTCGTAGCAGTCCCCTACCTCTCCAACGGGAATGTCAAACTCAACCTCAGGATAGGCGTCGTAAGGCTCTACCTTTCTGAGGTCGTAGGCTATGCCCGAACCCCTTATAACGGGACCCGTTACGCCGTAGAAGTAAGCGTCCTCTCTGGATATGTATCCCACCTCCTTGTTCCTTCTGAGCCATATCCTATTTCTGCTGAGAATCCTTTCCCAGTCTCCCAGCTCCCTTGGGAATCTATCTATGAACGCTTTAATAACTTCCAAAGCTCCTTCGGGCAAGTCCATACGCACGCCCCCGACCCTCGGATAGGAAATCGTGAGCCTCGCACCGGTTATCCCCTCAAGTATGTCCATTATCTTTTCCCTTTCCTTGAAGGCGTAAAGGAATATGGTCAAGGCTCCCAGGTCAAGGGCGTAGGTTCCGAGCCAGAGCAGGTGGGAGTTTATCCTTTGAAGCTCCGACATCATAGTCCTTATGTATTTGGCCTTTTCGGGAACGAGTTGGTGTATCCCCAAAAGTCTCTCTACGGCAACCACCCACGCCTGGTTGGAACACAAGGCAGAGAGGTAATCCATTCTGTCTGTATATACCAAGAACTGGTTGTACTGCTCGTGTTCTGCCAGCTTCTCCACACCCCTGTGGAGCTGTCCCAAGATTACGTCCGTCTGGACTATACGTTCGCCCTCAAGGTCAAAGAGAAACCACATGGTTCCGTGGGTTCCGGGATGCAGAGGTCCCCAGTTGAGGACTATCTGAGCCTTCTTCTTGAGCCTTCTCTTTTCTGTAATCTCAAGGTCTTCCAAGGTAGGGACTATGGTGTGTTTGGGGCTGTAATTCATAGTCCCTTCAAGCTCGTCTCCCAGTATTACATCGTTTAGAGAGGGCAAATCCTGCTCCGGAAAGCCCTCAAGGGGAAAGTCCTTTCTGAGAGGATAGTAGGGATAGGTCTCCCACATGAATGCCCTTGCGAGGTTCTCGTGTCCCTCATACTCTATGCCGAACATGTCGTAGGCTTCCCTCTCAGCCCACTTACCGGCAAACCACAACCTTTCAATAGTAGGGAGCCTTCCGTCGGTTCTCGTCTTTACTATTACCCTTTTTCTCTCCTCAACGTTGTAGAGTATGTAAAAGGCTTGATACCTGCTGAGCTTGTCCTCCGGAAATGCCAAGAGGTTTGCCTTAACCACAGCCCTGTAATCCTTGTCCTTCTCAAATACGTCCTTGAGGTCAACTACCGAGTGGTCTAAGAAGAGCTTAAAACCCTTGTCTTTGACAGCCTCAAGTAGAGGTATAAGGTTTTCCTTATCTATGTGCAAAGAGGTTTCCGTATCAAGCTCAACTATATTGAGGCTTTTGAACCTCTGCTTCAAGTCGTTGAATTCTTCACCTTTAGCCCACGGCATACTTTCACTCCTTTCCTTAAGAGGAATGCTTTATCGGTGGTTTATTACTTTTATCTAATTTGCCCATTATTAAAACAAATATGCCTATGAGTAGCACTGAACCGAGTATTAGAACCTGAACTATAAGAGAATCACTCATCATCTACCTCCTTACTCAGCTCTAATAGAGCCAGACCGACCATTATAAAGAGCACTGTGAATATTAAAGCTACAACCGCTTCGTAAATTCGCAAATCCTTTCTTTGAAGATAAGGCAGTAGCAGTCCCAAGCCTCCAGAAATCTTAGAAAAATCTAACAGCAGCTTGCCAAACTCTCTATAAGTCTCCTTACTCATTCCTCCTCCATCTCAAACTGCCAGTTCAAAGCGCCTTTTCTCCATGCGTAGAGAAGACCGTAGGTAAGAATCAAGACAAAGAGGAACATCTCTATAAAACCGAACACTCCTAAGTACCTGTAAACCACCGTCCAAGGAAAGAGGAAGGCTGCCTCTATGTCAAAGAGAAGGAGCAGAAGTCCTAAGAGGTAATAACCTTGGTGGAAGGTAGTCTGTGCATTCTCGTCGTATAGAGGAACACCGCACTCGTAAGGGTAATCCTCCCACTCGTCGGGGCTTTTGGGACCCAACAGGTAGTTGAGCGACACCATCACCAGCGCTATGACTACCATTATCCCGAAGAATATCAAAAACCCTATGTATTCCATAGCATCACCTCATAAAAAGGGCATCCGCAGAGGAGCTTATCAGCCCCCACACCACGGCTGGAAAAACACCTAAAGCCACCGTTGCAACCGTTAAAACTATCAGCGATATAGCCTCAAACCTTCCTTTAGAGGAAACGTAAACGTCTTTATCCTTTTCCTTCATATACATCAAAACCACAAGCCTCACGTAATAACCTGTTGATATACCCGTGGAAACTATCATTATCAGAGCAAGCCACCAGAGCTTTTCCAGGGATAGGGACATAAATACGAGAGCCTTTCCCACAAAACCTACGGTGGGTGGAAGCCCCAGAAGTGCGAACATGTAAATCATAAAGGCAAAGGCCAAGTAGGGCATATTGAACCTTAAACCGGAAAACTCCTGAATTCTGTTCTCCCAGTGGGGATTTCTCTCAAGCATAGCCACCACAAGGAAAGAGCCGGCAGCCATGAATGTGTAAACTATCAGAAAGTATATAACCGCTTTTACACCTATGTCCTTGGAAAC
>WFYI01000054.1 GCA_015490155.1 Aquificaceae bacterium
GATATGAAAGGAAAGGTTCTTATCGTAGAAGATGACCCCCTTATACTTGATATGGTGAAGAGGTACCTTGAAAGGGACGGCTTTAAGGTATACACCTCCTCCAACGGCAGAAGTGCGAGGGAGAAGTTTGATTCCCTAAAGCCGGATGTGGTGATACTCGACCTTATGCTGCCCGACGAGGACGGCTTTGAGCTTTGCAAGGAGTTCTCTAACAGCTCCATGGTTCTGATACTTACTGCAAAAGATGAGGAAGAGGACAAGATAGTGGGGCTAGAAATAGGCGCCGACGATTACATGACAAAGCCCTTCAACATGAGGGAACTTGTGGCAAGGGTAAAGGCTCTTTTAAGGAGAAGGAAGAAAGCAGAAGTAGAGAGTGTAAAAGCTCTTAAAGTAGGAGAGCTTGAGCTGAATGAGGATAGCAAGAGCTTGTATGTAAAGGGAAGTAGGGTAGAGCTTACCCTAAAGGAGTATAAAATCCTCAAGAGGTTGATGGAAAATGCCGGCAGGGTAGTATCCAGACAGGAGCTAATAGACGAGCTTTACAGCTTCAGACCACCGGAGTACGAGAGAATTATAGACACTTACATTTACAGGATAAGGACAAAGATTATGGAGGTTGATAGAAAATCCTCGGAGAGGATTAAAACCGTAAGGGGGTTCGGTTATAAAGTTGCTTAGCAGGAAGGTATCTCTATTCTGGCTTTCTTTTGGGCTGCTGCTTCTTACCTACGTCGTTGTAGCTTCCCTGATAGCTTTCTTTACGGTGAAGATAATCGGTGTGCCGATAGGACAAAAGATGACTACCAAGATAATCCTCTCAATAGCCGGGTTCATGCCTGTTTACGTACTTTTGGCATTCTTACTCTCACGGATAATCAGCAGGGAGATAGAAAAGCTCAGCAGGTCTGCAGAGCAACTACCCTTCAACCCCACGCTCGAGGGAAGTTTTATAAAAGAGGTAGACAGCCTCGCCAACACCATAGAGAGCCAGTCGAATAGGATACTTGAAATCTTAGAAGCTCAGAGGTTTCTTTTGCTAAGGCTCGCCCACGACCTGAGAACTCCCATAAGCAACCTAAGAAACGTTTTGCAGGGTATAAAAGAGGGAGTGATAAGGAGTTCTGAGGTAGAAGATTATGTAAGCAGGCTGATTCTGGAAACGGAAAAGATGGAAGTTCTACTCGAGGAGGTTCTCTCGGACATGCGCAAAACTGTAAGAAAGACAGAGCCGGAAGAAACAGACCTCGGAGAGCTTCTAAAAGAACTCGTGGACATCTGGCGGTTCAGGTTCTCGTCGAAGGGAATAAATCTCGAGCTTGAGCTTGTAGAGGGTGTAAAGGCATACGTGTCTCCAATAGACTTGCGGGAAGCACTCAACAACATAATAGAGAACGCTTACAAGAACACTCAAGATGGAGAAGTAAAAATCTACCTCAGAAACGGAGATACGAGCATAGAGATATGCGTAGAGGACAGGGGTAGCGGTATTGAGGAGGGTAAGATAATGCAGGCTTACAAGGAAGGTAGGCTCGGGCTTTACATAACCAGAGAGCTTCTGTGGAGGAACGGAGGCTCTCTCAAGATTTCCAGAAACGGTAAAGGCTCGTGTTTTATAGTTACATTTCCTAAAACTCAGAGGTTAAGATATTTAAGGTCATGAGGGCTGTTATACTCGAAGATTTCGGAGGAACGGAAAACCTGAAGTTCGTTGAAGACTTTCCCGTACCGGAACCGAAGGAAGACGAAGTCCTTATAAAGGTTAAAGCTGTTGCCCTTAACCACCTTGACATCTGGGTTCGCATGGGCGCGCTTGCCGTAAAGCCGGAGCTTCCCCACATACTCGGCTCGGACGTGAGCGGTGTAGTGGTTGGGAAAGGTTCCCTCGTCAAGAACTTCAAAGAAGGAGACGAGGTCATCGTAGCCCCCGGGCTTTCCTGCGGCGTATGCTACGACTGCCAGAGCGGAAACGACAACCACTGTAGGTACTACGACATCCTCGGCTTGAAGAGCAAAGGCGGTTATGCAGAGTTCCTATCCGTCCCCGCAAGGAACCTGATACCTAAGCCCAAAAACCTTTCCTTTGAAGAGGCGGCAAGTTATCCTCTGGCCTTCCTTACGGTATGGAATGCCCTCGTTAAGAAGGCAGAGCTTAAACCGCATCACAGGGTTTTGATATGGGGAGGTTCCTCTGGAGTAGGGGTCGCAGGCATACAGATAGCAAAGCTCTTCGGAGCTTACGTTATAGCCACCGCGGGGAGTGAAGAGAAGCTGAGGAAGTGCAGAGAGCTTGGGGCAGATGAGGTTATACATCACTACGAGGAAGATGTGGTAAGTAGAGTAAGGGAAATGGTCAGGGAAGGTGTAGACGTAGCGGTTGACCATGTAGGTAGCCAAACCTTCAGGAAGAGCGTAGAGAGCCTCAGAAAGGGTGGTAAGCTCGTTTTTTTCGGAACTACAACCGGGAACCTTGCCGAAATAGACATAAGGTACATATTCGTTCGGGAAATATCCCTTCAGGGAGTTTACATGGGAAGCAGAGCAGACCTTTTCAAGATAACCGAACTCTTTGAGAGAGGTTTACTCAAGCCCGTCGTGGATAAGGTATTTCCCCTTAAAGAGGCTCGGGAAGCCCACAGGTACCTCGAGGCATCAAAACACTTTGGAAAGGTAGTCTTAAAGGTAAATTAATCTATCTTTATAACTTATGATTGAGAGAAGAAAAACCCGTCAGATAGATGTAGGTGGAGTAAAAATAGGCGGCGATGCGCCTGTCGTTGTCCAATCTATGACCTCCACCAAGACCCACGATTTAGAAGCGACCCTCGAACAGATAAACCGCCTCCAGGAAGCCGGTTGCGAGATTGTAAGGGTTGCGGTTCCCCACCAGGAGGACGTAGAGGCTTTAAGCGAAATAGTTAATAAGTCCCCTATTCCCGTTATAGCAGACATACACTTTGCCCCAAAGTACGCTTTTTTATCTATGGAGAGCGGTGTCCACGCGGTTCGCATAAATCCGGGCAACATAGGTAAGGAAGAGGTGGTAAGGGAGATAGTTCAGGAAGCTAAAAGCAGAGGGATAGCCATAAGGATAGGGGTAAACTCCGGCTCCCTTGAAAAAGACCTTTTGGAAAAGTACGGCTACCCCTGTGCGGAAGCCCTTACCGAGAGCGCCCTAAGGTGGTCAGAGAAGTTCGAAAGCTGGGGCTTTCACAACTTCAAGGTTTCCATAAAAGGTTCAAACGTCCTCGAGAACGTAAAGGCTAACTTAGAGTTTGCCAAAAGGACGGACATACCCTTGCACATAGGTATAACCGAAGCTGGAATGGGAAACAAGGGGATAATAAAGTCCTCGGTGGGTATAGGTATTCTGCTCCACATGGGAATAGGAGACACGGTAAGGGTGTCTCTGACTGACGACCCGGTCGTAGAAGTAGAAACCGCCTACGAGATACTCAGGTCGCTCGGGCTTAGGAACAGAGGTGTTGAGATTATAGCCTGCCCTACCTGCGGAAGAATCGAAGTAGACCTCGAAAGAGTGGTAAAAGAGGTGGAATCCAAGCTGAGAGGTGTAAAGAAGCCCCTAAAGGTGGCGGTGATGGGTTGCGTGGTCAACGCCATAGGAGAGGCAAGGGAGGCGGACATAGGTCTTGCGTGCGGTAGGGGATTTGCATGGTTGTTCAAAGACGGGAAGCCAATCAGAAAGGTCGAGGAATCTGAAATGGCGGAGGAGCTTTTAAAAGAGGTGGAAAAGTTAAAAGATTGATAGTATATAAGTATGCAGGAAGAGGAAAAGGATAACCAAGAGGAACTTGACCAAGAGGAACTTGCAAAGCAGTGGGAGGAAGCTTTAGAGCAACAACAAAAGGAGGAGGAAAAATCCGAGGAAGGGGAAGGCGATAAGGACGACCAAGAGGAGCTTGCCAAACAATGGGAGGAAGCTCTTAAAGAACAAGAGCAAAGTACAGAAGTAAAGGGAGAGGAAACACCCTCAACCGCAGAAACAACCACTTCTCAGGAGAGTAACGTTACTAAGCTCCTTGAGAGAATCATGGACATTCCCCTCACCGTAGAGGTTATCGTCGGCTCAACGACTATGCTTCTTAAAGACCTGCTCAACATAGGTCCCGGCTCGGTGATAGAGCTTGACAGGGAGATAAACGAACCGGTGGACATACGGGTAAACGGGAAGCTCATGGCTCAAGGGGAACTTGTGGTCATAGGTGAGAAGTTCGGGGTAAGGATTACAGAGATTTACAGGGAAGAAAAGAAGAACATATTTAGAGAGACCCTGCAGGAAAGGGTTAAAAAGTAGCTAACCAGGGTCATAGCCCCTCTTAAAGCTCCGAGATAGATTTTAGCTTTGGAGGGAAAGCGTGGAGGAGATAACCTTAATAATCCACGGCTGGAGCGACTCTTCCGATTCCTTTGCCCCTATGAAAAGGTTTTTAACAAACAATGGCGTGGGTAATGTGAATACGGTGTACTACGCGGATTACGAGTCAAGAGAAGACAACATCACCTTTGAGGATGTGGTTGACGGGTTGTACGATAGCTTTAAAGAAAAAGGCTTCATAGACAAAGAGGGGAACCCACTGAAGTGGATTAATGTCATAGTTCACTCCACCGGCGGTCTCGTGATAAGGCACTTTATAGCCCGGTACTACAGCCACAGGATAGACAGATGTCCCATAAAGAAGATTGTGATGCTTGCCCCTGCAAACTTTGGCTCTCCCCTCGCACATTACGGGAAATCTCTTCTCGGCATGGCTGTCAAGGGAAGGCGCAAGCTCGGGAACATGTTCGAGGTGGGCAGAAAGCTCCTGAACGGGCTTGAGCTTGCAAGCCCATACCAATGGGAACTCTCCCACAAGGACATATTCACACAAAATCCCATCTACACTCCCGATAGAATTCAAACCTTTATATTCGTTGGTGCAAGGGGGTACGAGGGTTACATAAGAAAGCTTGCTAACAAGAAGGGGACGGACGGAACTGTGGTGGTTGCAGGGACGAACCTAAACCCGGTTAAGTTCTCCGTAGACTTTGCCGGAGAGGAGGAGAAAATTACCTTCATCCGCCCAAATACAGATACAGCCTTCTGCGTTTTGAAGGACTACGACCACGGGACGATAGTTGAGGAAGTGAAACCCGACGAAAACAGCCTGATAGGGAAGCTCCTGTTAGAAGCTCTCAGAGTACAGACCCGTGAGGAGTTTAAGGAGTTTAAAGCCAAGCTGAGTAAGATAACTGAGGAAACTTACAAAGAAGAAGAGATTTACCAGCAGTTCGTAATCCGCACCGTTGACGACCACCGCAAGCCCGTTAAAGATTACACCCTTGAGTTCTTCGTTTACAAATACGAGGACAGATACATCAAAAAGGGAGAGATAGTTAAGAGGAGGATGTCATCGAAGGAGATAAAGTGGAGCGAAAAACTTCACGACCACATAACGGACGAGTTCCATACGAACAGTTCAGACCCCAGTCTGAGGAGATTTTTGGTAGGTCTAAATAAACTTGAAAAGCTGTTAGAGGAATGCTATCGGGACATGGGGGACGTAATCCTTAGCGTCCGAGTGCATATACCAAAGGTTGATGATGGCATATTTTACGACACTAAGAAGCTTAAAAACATCTTCCTGCTGAGAACCCAGGGGGGCAGGATAGTAAAAAGCAGTCCCTCACTCTTTTACCCCAACACAACTACTCTCATGGAACTAAAGGTCAACCGCTCGACAAAGTACGTAACCCTCAGTACCAAACCGAGAAAGCACTAACTTTCGTACTCTTCCAAAACCGAGTTTAACTCCCTCACAAGACCCTGGTTAGGTTCAAAGCTCCTATCCTCGAAACTGCTTACAGGTACTATACCCATAAACGAGTTTAGAACAAAGACCGAGTCTGCATTCATCAAACCCTCAAGGCTCACCCTCTCATCAGATATTTCTATTTCTCTGCTTAAGACCTCAAGGGTAGTTCCCCACAGAAGCCCGCTTTCCCTCGAAGGAGTTATAAGCCTACCTGCTTTGAGAAGCAGAAGGTTTGAGGAGGAGCATTCCGTAACCTCGTCCCTCTCGTTCAAAACAACCCCGTCAAAGAAGCCCCTGCTACGCGCCTCCCTTTTGACAAGCACGTTAAATAGGTAGTTCATGCTTTTGTGTTTGCAAAGGGGATTGAGGGAGTGCCTCCTGTAAGGGGAAAGGCACAGGTTCACTTCCTTTGGAGGAGTAGGAAGCTCCTTTACCACCACCTTGCTTTTGTAGGAGCGGCTGTCCCCTGCAAAGTAATCGTCCCCTTCGGAGAAAAGGCAGTACTTTACATATTTATTTATCTCACCGCCTACGGCGGTAGTTATTTCAAAAACAAAATCCTTGTAGGAGGGACAAGGGATACCGAAGAACTCCGCAGAACTTCTCAACCTCTCGTAGTGTAACTTCAGCTTTCTGTTTTCTCCCCTCCACCTTATACTCTCAAAAACTCCCTCTCCGTAGTAAAGGGTTCGGTTCATACCTTTGTCTGGAGCTTTCTGAAGGCTCTCCTTATGCCCCTGAGAGCCTGCCTTATCCTCTTGTCGTTCTCCACGAGAGCAAAACGGACATAACCCTCGCCGTACTCTCCGAAGCCCACACCGGGTGAGACCGCAACCTTAGCTTCCCTAAGCAAGAACATGGAGAAGTCAAGGGAGTTCATGCCCAACCACTGTGGAACCTTAGCCCAGACGAACATGGAGGCTTTGGGTTTTTTGACTTCCCAGCCTATGCTGTTCAGTCCGTTCACGAGTATGTCCCTTCTACGCTCGTAAACCTTTCTGTTTCTCTCAACTATCTCGTAGGGACTGTCAAGGGCTATTATCCCCGCCACCTGTATGGGCGTAAATACGCCGTAATCGAGGTAGCTTTTGAGGTGCGCAAGGTTCTTTATCACCGTTTCGTTTCCCACCACGAAGGCTAACCTCCAGCCGGCCATGGAAAAGCCCTTGGACATGGAGTAAAGCTCAACTGCCACCTCCTTTGCACCTTCAACCTCAAGTATGGAGGGGGGTCTGTACCCGTCAAAGGCTATGTCCGCATAGGCGAAGTCGTGTATTACCCATATACCCTTGTCCCTCGCAAAAGCAATAAGCTCTTTGAAAAAGGCTATGTCCACGCTTATGGTGGTAGGGTTGTGGGGAAAGCTAACAACGATTGCCCTCGGAACGGGCATGGAGTCCTTGACGGTGTCGTAGAGCTTTCTTAAAAACTCCTCCTGAAAGCTGTCCTCCTCAAGGGTGAGTGGAACGCTCCTGACCTGCCCGCCCGCTATTATGGGCGCGTAGTAGTGTATGGGATAAGTGGGATTGGGAACGAGAACCGTATCCCCGGGAGAGATCATGGCGAGCATCAGGTGGGAGTAGCCCTCCTTTGCCCCTATGGTCATGATAGCTTCCGTATCGGGATTGAGTTTTACCCCGTATCTCCTCTCGTAAAAGTCGCATATAGCCTTCCTCAGTCTTGGGATACCTCTGGAGGCAGAGTAGCCGTGAACGTTCGGTCTTTGTGCAACCTCACAGAGCTTGTCAATTATCCTGCCGTCCGGCGGAAGGTCGGGATTACCCATACCCAGGTCAACTATGTCCTCTCCCTCCCGTCTGAGCTTGTACTTTAGCTCGTTAACCACCGCAAAAACATAGGGGGGTAGTCTCTTTATCCTCGGAAAAGCCCATTCCATACTCTCACTCATCCTCGTGTTCCTCTTCGTACTCCTTGCACTCTATACACATGGTAGTTACGGGTCTTGCCTTTAACCTCTCAAAGGGAATTTCCTTACCGCACATCTCACATATACCGAAAGTGCCAAGCTCTATCTTGTCCAAAGCGTAATCTATCTTTTTTAAAAGCCTCGCCTCCCTGCCGGTGATACGGAAGGTTATGTAACGCTCCTCCTCAAGGTCAGCCCTATCTATTTCGTCCCCGCCCTCAAAGGTCACGTTTGAGGGGTCTTTAATCTGTTCGTTAAGGTGATCAAGCAGTTTCTTCCTCTGCCTTATAAGGTCTTCTTTAAGCTCCTCTACCTGCTCCTTGCTCAGGTGTTTCAATTCACTACCTCTTAAAGAAGTATTATATAAGCTTTAAAAGGAAAGTCTGGTGAGGTAATAGGTGGGTATTCAGTTAAGGAGTTGATATAGAATAAGAAGTATGAGGTGTGCATACTGCAATTCAGAAAGGGTTGTGAAGAATGGCAAGTCCAATCAAGGAAAGCAGAGGTATTTATGCAAAGAATGCGGAAGAATATTTGTAGAAAACCCCCAAAGAAGACATTACCCGCATAAGCTAAAGAAAATAGCAATAAGGCTATACACCGATGGTGTAGAGATGGCAGTAATAGCAAGGTCATTGGAAGTTCCTTATGAAACAGTTAGAAGCTGGATTAGGGCAGAGGGAGAAAGAGCAATTAAAAAAAATAGAATCAAGGAAGAAAAGGTTACGGGATAGAGTTTTCAAGCATGCAGGATTGGATGAGATGTGGACGTATGTAGGAACGAGGAAGAATGATGTATGGATATGGACGGCTGTATTTGATAAAGACCTTAAGTTCTTTGAAGTAGGCAAAAGGGATGAAAACACGTTCTGGAAATTTTATTATCAAATTCCTATGGCTGAAAGTATACAAACGGATGGCTACAAGGTATA
>WFYI01000055.1 GCA_015490155.1 Aquificaceae bacterium
AAGACCTGCTCATAAGGGGTTTTCTGGCTGGCTCACTGCTGGGGTATGCGGTCACCGTTGCCTTCTCTGCCATAGCTCAGTCGGACATGAGGATAGTGGGTTCTCTGGTCTTTCCCTTGGGCTTTGTGATGATAGTTCTCTTGGGACTGGAGCTGGTGACAGGAAACTTTGCCCTCGTTCCTCTCGCGGTTCTTGAGAAGAAGACGACCTTCGGTCGTATGCTCTACAACTGGTTCTGGGTTTACATCGGTCACATATTCGGAACCTTCTTTTACGGATTCCTCTTCTACGTAGCTGCGACCAAGATGGGGGCTGTTCCCGAACCGGTGGTGGGTAAGATGATAGCCAAGGTGGCGGAGGCGAACACCCTCGGATATGCAAAGCTGGGCTTCGTGGACGGCTGGACTGTGGCGATAGTCAAGGCGATACTCTGCAACTGGATGGTGACCATAGGTGCGGTCATGGCGATGGTTGCCCAGCACGTAATAGGTAAGATAGCGGCGATGTGGTTTCCCATACTTACATTCTTTGCCCTCGGGTTTGAGCACGCGGTCGTTAATATGTTCCTGATGCCCACGGGCATGCTCTTCGGCGCTGACATAACCCTCTACGACTGGTGGTTCTGGAATCAAATACCCGTTACCATAGGTAACCTCATAGCCGGTTTCACACTCACGGGAATGGGACTCTATCTAACCCACAGGAAGAAAGAGGTTGAAGAGACTGCTGAAGCGGTGAAGAAGGTAGCTTGATATGGGAAAGGTGTATCTCGTAGGTGGGGGTCCCGGCGACCCTGACCTCCTTACCATAAAAGCCTACAAGCTCCTGCAGAGTGCAGACGTGGTACTCTACGATGCCCTCATAAACAAAGACATCCTAAACATAACCAAACCCGACTGTCTGAAGATGTACGTGGGCAAGAGGGACAGCAGACACACCCTCCCGCAGGAGGAGATAAACGAACTCCTCTACAAATTTGCAGGCGTTTACGACAAAATTGTCCGTCTGAAGGGAGGAGACCCTTTCGTATTCGGTAGAGGCGGAGAAGAGCTTATGTTTTTAAGGGAAAGAGGGGTTGAGGTTGAGGTGGTGCCCGGCATAACTTCGGCTGTCGCTGCGCCCTCCTCTGCCCTCATTCCCATAACCCATAGGGAGGTAGCTTCCTCCTTTGCTGTGGTCACCGGACACCCTAACAGGGGTATAAACTGGGCTGACTTTGTCAAGGTGGACACCCTGATAATACTAATGGGCGTTAAGAACAGACAGAAGATAGCAAAAGAACTCATAGACGCCGGCAGAGACCCGGATCAACCCGTAGCCTTCATAGAGAAGGCGACCACTCCCTACCAGAGGGAGGTCTTTACAACACTTAGAGAACTTTCACAAAACCCACCGGAGGTCAATACACCCGCAGTGATGGTGGTGGGAGAGGTGGTTGGACTCGGCAACCTCGTAGGAGCTTTGGCAGAGCAATCTATAACTCTACTCTAAGTCTTTAAGCGCCCACGAGCTCCTTTTCCCTTATAACCTCTTCCGGGTGGGCTATCCTTCCCATAACCGCGCTCGCAGCCACTACCGCCGGATTTGCAAGGTAAGACTCGGACTTAGGGTGCCCCATCCTTCCGGGGAAGTTCCTGTTTGATGTAGATATACACCTTTCGCCTTCTGCCAGAACTCCCATATGTCCTCCAAGACAGGGTCCACAGGTCGAGGTTGATACCGCACACCCGGCTTCCATGAATATGTCTATAAGCCCCTCTTTCATAGCTTGCATGTAAACGCTCTTAGAAGCAGGAATAACTATACACCTTACGTTGGGGTGAACCTTCTTACCCTTTAAAATCTTTGCAGCAAGTCTTAGGTCTTCAATCCTGCCGTTGGTGCACGAGCCTATGAATGCTTGGTCTACCTCAATATGGGTCGATTCAGAAACCGGGTGAACGTTAGAGGGCAGGTAAGGCCATGCGACGAGAGGTTCTATCTTGCTCGCATCCCATTCGTAAACAGAGTGATACTCCGCGTCCGGGTCACTCTCATAGACCTTCCACTCCCTCTGCGCTCTTTGTTTTACATACTCTATAGTTTTCTCGTCGGGAGCTATTATTCCGCTTTTCCCCCCCGCTTCTATAGCCATGTTCGTTATGGTCAGCCTTTGCTCGATGGAAAGCTCCCTTATAGTCTCACCTTCGAACTCCATGGCTCTGTAAAGCGCACCATCGACACCTATATGCCCTATTGTGTGGAGTATTAAATCCTTACCTGTTACCCAAGGATTCAGCTTTCCGTAAAAGATAAACTTCATTGATTCAGGAACCCTAAGCCATATCTCACCGGTAGCCATAGCGTAAGCTATGTCCGTTGAACCTACGCCTGTGGCAAAAGCCCCTATACCTCCATAGGTGCAGGTGTGGGAGTCCGCACCGACGACGAGGTCTCCGGGAACTACTATACCTCTTTCCGGTAGTATGGTATGTTCTATACCTTCACCCTCTTCAAAGAAGTACTTAATCCCGTGTTTTCTAACGAAGTCCCTTACCACCTTTGCCTGTTCCGCGGACTTAATATCCTTCGCAGGGACAAAGTGAGAAAGCACAAGCGCTATTCTATCTGGGTCGAAGACCTTATCTATGCCGTGTTTTTCCAAAATCTTTATAGCAAGAGGTGCCGTAACATCGTTAGCCATAGCCAAATCTACCTTGGCTGTTATCAGGTCTCCCGGAGAGACCTCAGACCTATCCGAATGAGCGGCAAGTATCTTTTCTGTTATAGTCATGCCCATTACCTTACCACCTCCTTCTTTTCTTCCTCAACTTCATGCTTTAATTCTTCTTTCTTACAGTGGTTCTTTACCTCTACGCCGTAAAGCTTCATAACCTCAACAAGCTCTTCACAGCTTATGGTTTCCTTCTCGAGCAACTTATTAACGACTGCTTTCAAAGGCTCCTTGTAAGTTTCCACCATATCCACAGCTCTGCTGTAAGCTTCCGAGAGTATTTTCTTAACCTCCTCATCTATGTCCTTCAAAAGCTCCTGACTCGTATCCACCGAGTTAGTCATACCACCCAGAAATGGATTCGCAACCCTTCTTATGGCAACCGGGCCCACCTTCTCACTCATACCCCACATGGACACCATCCTGTAAGCCAGCTCTGTAGCCTTTTGAAGGTCGTTTTCCGCACCGGTAGTTATACCCTCTTTACCGTAAAATACCTCCTCCGCAGCTCTTCCGCCCATGAGTATTAGTATTCGTCCGATTAAATCCTTCTTATCGTAAATGTGCTTATCGTCTATAGGAAGTTGCTGCGTAACACCCAGAGCCATACCCCTCGGTATTATGGAGACCTTGTGAACCGGGTCTGCCCCTTCCGTCATTATTCCCATAAGGGCGTGACCGGCTTCGTGGTAAGCGATTTTTTCCTTTTCCTTGGGAGATATAGCCATACCTTTTCTCTCAAGCCCCATCGTAATTCTGTCCACAGCCTCCTCTATTTCCTCCATGTGGATTTCTTCTTTACCTTTTCTTGCTGCCAAAAGGGCTGCCTCGTTTAGAAGGTTTTCAAGGTCTGCTCCCGTAAAGCCGGGAGTTGCCCTCGCTATAACCTCAAGGTCTACGTCCGGAGCGAGCTTCTTATTTTTTGCATGAACCTTGAGTATCTCATACCTTCCCTTTACATCGGGTTTGGGGATGAATATCTGTCTATCGAACCTTCCAGGTCTTAAAAGCGCAGGGTCAAGTATGTCGGGTCTATTGGTTGCCGCAATAACTATTATCCCCTCGGAGGTATCAAAGCCGTCCATTTCCACGAGTAGCTGGTTTAGGGTCTGCTCCCTTTCGTCGTGTCCACCGCCGAGGTTCATCGCACCTCTTGCCCTACCGACCGCGTCAATCTCATCTATGAACACTATGCACGGAGCGTACTTCTTTGCGGTCTCAAACAGGTCTCTAACCCTTGCCGCTCCTACACCGACGAACATCTCAACAAAGTCGGAGCCGGAAACCGTTATAAATGGAACGTGAGCCTCTCCGGCAATAGCCTTAGCCAAGAGAGTTTTACCTACACCCGGCTCTCCGTAAAGCATCACCCCTTTAGGAGGTCTGCCCCCCAACTTTTGAAACTTAACGGGGTCTTTTAGATACTCTATAAGCTCCTTGACCTCTTCCTTTACCTCGTCGATACCCGCAACTTTTTCAAAGGTCACATCGGGCTTTTCCTCAACGTAGACCTTAGCTTTACTTTTTCCGAAGGAAAAGGCTCTTCCCGCACCTCCCGGATTTCCTGCGCCGCCGCTCATCTGCCGCATTAGAACTATCCATATTCCTATAAACAGAAGTATGGGAAGCCAAGATATAAATAGGTTTATAAGCCAACTTGAGTTCGTATCCATAGCGCTGACTTCAACCTTTACACCCTTTTCCATTATCTTATCTACCACAGAAGAACCCAGAGGTATAGCAGTCTCTATCTTCTGCCCGTCCTGTGTAAAGGCAACTATCTTTTGACCTATTACCTTAACCTCTCTTATCTTTCCCTCTTCGACGAGCTGCATAAAGCTGTTGAGAGGTGTCTTCGTAGCAGAGTCCCTGCTATGTTCAAAAACATTAAAGGCAAGAATCATCGCCCCTATTATCAGCATCCATATAAAGAAGCTCTTCATCATACTTCTAAAAAACCTCCTGAGACTTTTTCAGGCTCAATTAAAAGATATACTCCCGTAGGAGCTTTTTCAAGAATATATTACCTGTATCAGTCAACCTTCAGGACGAACTCTATGGTCGATTTTTCCCCTTCCGAGCCTTTTTTAGATTCCACTCTGACCGCGTATATCGTAGCTCCGCCTGAAGAGGCTTTAGAAAGTAAAGTGGCGGTTATTGTGTAGTCCCCGAGCGTTGAGTAGCTACCCATACCTATAATGTTTGCTTGAGTCCCCGAAGAAGTAGGACATTCAAGTGCCCCGTCGGTGAGACTGCTACATTTACACTGAACGTTCCCTGCCGCGTTTTTGCAGTTTATCGTATCCTTCACCAAGCCCTTTATTATGTAGTCCGCTGCACCCTTTGCCGCCTCTAAGGAGGACGTATATTTTTTGGTTCTCGCAGAAGTTTTCTCCGCAAAAATTATGTACGAAGTAAGCGCACCTATTGCACTGAGGGCTACGAGGCTGAGTATCAGCGTCCCAATAAGGGCTATGCCTCTATTACCTTTCCTTGAATTATTACTCTTACTTAACATTTATGCCTCCGAACATGCCCATGGGCTTGATAGAAATCTTGTAAGCTTTCCACCTGTAATGCTCGTAATTACTGCTCGGCAACTGAAGTGTTATCCCGTCCACAACCGGGTTTCCTCCCGTGTAGGTATATTCCTTGTTAAGCCCTCCTTCTTGCACCAAAACGTAGACGTGAATGTTCTTGAGCTGGGTCCTTATAAGGTCGTTCGTTGCCGGCACGACATCTGTAAGGCAGGAGTCTGTAGAACAATCAATCTTCCCGTCGCCGTTCGTATCTAAATCAAACCTAACCCTGAAGTCCGCAACGCAGGAAAGCACGGGATTTCCGTTCCCGTCGTTTACGGCCCTAAGAAGGTTCTTAGTGTCCGGATGGCAGTGGTCAGGAAGGTTCGTAGAGGAAAGTGAGTAAACTATGGTCGTGCAGGTATCCGTACCACCAACATCACAGGCATTGGCTCCAGTTTGGAATGGAAAGCCGAGGAATACCCCGGATGCCGGGCAGGTTCCATTTGTGACCGCAGAACTGTAATTTTCCGTAGAGGTGTCTATAAAGACAAGATTACCATTACTGGTATCCTTCCTTGCATCTATGGACATGATACCGTTTACGCACAGAACCCAACCTATGGTGCTTTCCCTGGTATTGTTTATTGTAGAGCGTATGGTAAGAGTTTTAGAGTCGCTATCCCAGTCAAGGATTTTGTCCGTTGCGTCTCTTGCGACTCCGTATCCGAGATGTTCCAAGTCCAATCTCAGAAGCTCCAAGCCTATAGATTTTTCTATTTGAAGCTCAACGGATTCTGTAGAGGCTTTTGTCCCTCTGAAAAGGGTCGTGTAAGTGTAATATACTGCACTTGCAAGCACAGAAACTATAAATAGCGTTATCAAAGCCTCCACCAAAGAAAAGCCCCTCTTCATTAACTCAGCCCTCCCTGTTAGCTATAAGAGACGTGAGCGTGTAGGTGATGTCGTTTTTGCTGAAGTCTTTGTAAGATGTGCATACGGTTACGGTGACGCGTTTGTAGGTTGTATCTCCGGTTACCTGTATCTGTAGTCCGAAATCAACATCTTTATTGCCAACCTTTCTGGTCTTTTTACATGAAGAGTTTGTTGAGTTGGGGTCGCAAGGAGAACACGAGGAGGATATAGCGTTAAAATCCCCGCTCCTTAGCTCCTTCATTTTTTCCTGAGCTATTTTCACAGCTTCATCTTTTACAAGCCTTACGAAGTTAAGCTGGTAAGCAAACCAGAACCCTCTTATGATAAAAATCAAGACCAGAGAGAACAAGAATATAGAAACCAAAGTCTCTATAAGAGTAAAACCACCTTTAGCCTTAGGCTTACTTAACATTGCAATCGCTCCCTGTCCACTTCCCCGCACGGACACGGGTTAGGCTCGCCTTTATGCAGTCCACAGTTGCCAGCCCTTTGGAGTCGTAATAAACCGTCCCACCAGAGGATATAGTCCCCCTGCTGGATATAGTAATCTTGTCCACGTTCATCTGCCACGTCTTGTTCAGGGAAACGCATCTCACCTCGTCACCGGAAGCGTTATCTATGCAAGCCTTACTACCTCCACTCTTTAGCTTGAACTCAAATTCCTTCTTTTGAGTAAACGCAAGGGTTCTATAACTCTGTATAAGTCCCTGTATTGAACGGGTATCAGACTCTATCCTGTAAGCCTCCATCTTATTCCTAAGCGGGATAAGCCCCATGGAGGCAAGTATCATCAGTATAGCAACTAAGATTAAAACCTCCACTATGGTAAA
>WFYI01000056.1 GCA_015490155.1 Aquificaceae bacterium
AGATATGGCAGGAGGCTGTAAAGAGGATAGCCCACGAGATTAAAAATCCCCTCACACCCATAAGACTCAACCTCGAGAGAATTTACAGGCTGCTTTCCAAAGAGGATGTAGATGTGGAAAAGATACGTGAGATTATACAGACTATACTCAAAGAAATAGATAGGATAAACAACCTAATAAGGCAGTTCAGGAATATATCCTCAGAAAGGAAGCTAAACAAGGCACACCTATCCCTAAGTCGGCTACTTGATGAGGTTAAAGCCCTCTACGCCAACGCCGGTATACATGTAGAAGTAGTCGGGGAGGTTAAAGTTCAAGCGGATTACGCTTCCCTGAAAGAGGTTTTTTACAACCTAATAAACAACAGTATAGAGTGGAGAGCTACGAAAGTAAAAATCCTGCTGTACGAGGATAGGATAGAGTTTGAGGACAACGGAGAGGGTATGGACAAGGAGGAACTTGAAAACATATTCACTCCCCACTTCAGCAAGAATCCCAAGGGCATGGGCGTAGGCATGGCAACGGTTAAGAAAATCATAGAAGACCACGGCTGGAAGATAGAGGCGTACTCCGGTAGGGGGGAAGGCTTAAAGCTAATAATCAGATTCTAACGTACTCGAGGTAAACATCACTGCTTAGTTGCTTAAATTCTCTGAGTTTGAGGGTTATGCTCTCCGACACCCTTCTGACTCCCAGGTCCCCGACGCCTTTACCCTTTCCTATGAACTTGGGAGCTTGAAATACACAAACTCTATCGAATAACCCTGCTCTGAGAAAACTGGTTATCGTGTATCCACCACCCTCGACCATAAGATGCATCACTTCCCTTTCGTAGAGCTTCCTTACGACCTCTTGAAGGTCAAAGGCTCCGTTCACAAGCTCAAGGTTTATAACTTCAACGTCGTTTAGTTTTTTTATTTCTTCAACCTCCCTTCGGGAGGTAAAAATTATAGTTCTACCTTCTTTAAAAACCTTTGAAGACAACGGAGTATCGAGGTTAGGGTCAAGGATTACCTTTAGGGGCTGTTTGTCGGTCTTTACGTGCCTCACGGTCAGCTGAGGGTCGTCGGAGATTACAGTCCCCACACCGACGAGAATCGCGGAAGCTTCAGCCCTGAGTTTGTGAGCAAGTCTCCTGCTTTCCTCGGAGGTTATCCACTTACTATCTCCCGTAAGTGTTGCAAATCGGCCGTCTATGGATTGTGCCATCTTGAGCGTTATGTACGGTCTTTTCTCCCGAATGTAAAGAAAGAAGTCCTCGTTTAGCCTCCTTGCCTCCTCCTCGCAGAGTCCTACATAAACCTTAATTCCCGCTTCCTTGAGCCTATTTATTCCCTTACCTGACACAAGTGGATTGGGGTCTTGAAGGGCAACGAAAACCTCCTTAACACCTGCTTTTATCAGAGCGTCGGAGCAGGGGGGAGTTTTCCCGTAATGGGAACACGGCTCGAGGGTAACGTAAACCGTAGAGCCTCTGGCTTTCTCTCCCGCCTCTTGTAGTGCTACAACCTCCGCATGGGGTTTTCCGGCTCGTTCGTGATAGCCCCTGCCCACTACTTTACCATCTTTAACTATCACACACCCAACCGTTGGGTTGGGGTGGGTTAAGCCCTTCCTCCTCTCTGCGAGAGAAAGGGCTATTTTCATGAAGTCAGAGTGGTTCATTTAGCGGATTCTTCAAGTATTTCTTTTATAATGCCCTCTATCTCCTTAGCTGTACCCTCAAGTTCCGGCTCGTTGAACATCTCCAGCATCTTTGTCGGTGCCATCGTGCTTAAGACCGTTTTACCTTCTCTTTCAAATATAGCTACCCTGCAGGGCATAGCCGTTGATATGTAGGGGTTCTTAGTTAGAACCTTGCTCGCCGCCTTCGGTTGGCATATCTCAACTATCACACAGGAGTAAGTTATAGGGCTGCCCTTGCTTTCAAGTATCTTCGTAACTTCGTGAACGCTCATAACACCGAAGCCCCTTTCCTTAGCTTTTTCTTCAAGGGCTTCTTTAACCTCGCCTACAGCCTTTTGGGTCTCGACATTTATAAGCATTTGCTACCTCCTTTAAGCTTTGCTTGACTAATATTCTAAATCCTACGGAGGTTGTTATCCATATCTTAATTTGGCATTAGGGACTTGAGCTTCAATAGGTTAAAATTAATACCTCCGATGGAAGAGTTAAGGTTAGAGAAGCTAAAAAGTTTGAAAGAAAAGGGCATAAACCCTTACCCATATAGGTTCGATTTCACAGACTTCATAGGGGATTTAAGGAAAAGGTACGAAACAGACCCGAAGGGAGAAACCGTAAGCGTAAAGGGTACGGCAAAAAGGGTATCCCGTGTGGAAGAGGGCTTTGTTATCAGACTCGCCGATGAGAATTTGGAGATACTCGTGTTTACGGAAGAACAGGTTGAGCCTAAAAAAGAGTACGTATTTGAGGGAAAGCTCTTAAGGATTGAGGGAAAGCTCAGCGTAGTCGATGCAAAACTCTCAAGTGAAGCAAAGGACAAGATAAAGGAGATAAAGGAGAAGTACGATAAAGAACCTGATAGAGAAGAAGTTGCCGTCGGAGGCAGGGTTGTAGCCATAAGGGAAATGGGTAAGGCTATATTCGGACACATTCAAGACCTCAGCGGAAAGGTACAGATATACCTGCGGAAAGATATCCTCGGAGAGGAAAGGTTTGAGTTCTTCAGGGAGTACATAGACTTGGGGGACATACTCGGTGTGAAAGGTAAACTCTTTAGAACCCAAACGGGTGAGCTAACCGTTGAGGTTGAAGACTTTCAACTGCTTTCCAAGTGCTTACACCCCTTACCCGAAAAGTGGCACGGTTTGAGAGACGTGGAGCTGAGGTACAGGCAGAGGTACTTAGACCTTATAGCGAACGAAGAGGCGAGAAGGATATTTATCCTAAGAAGCAAGGTTCTATCTTTACTCAGGCAGTTCTTTGACAGCAAAGGCTTTATAGAAGTTGAGACCCCCATACTCCAGACAGTAGCGAGCGGTGCGGCAGCAAAGCCGTTCGTTACCTACCACAACTACCTTGAAATGAACCTCTTTTTGAGAATCGCTCCGGAGCTTTACCTTAAAAAGCTCGTCGTGGGAGGGTTTCCGAGGGTTTACGAGATAGGCAAGAACTTTAGGAACGAAGGGGTCGATAGAACCCACAATCCGGAATTTACCATGGTTGAGTTTTACGCATCTTACTGGGACTACAACGACCTTATGAAGTTTACCGAGGAGTTCTTCGTTTACCTTCTTGAGAACACCTTGGGAACTTTGAAGCTGGAGTACGAGGGTAAGGAGCTGGACTTTACCCCGCCTTTTAAAAGGGCAAGGTACTTTGAGCTTCTTGAGGAAAAGACGGGAAAGGATAAAAGCTTTTTCCTCGGGGACGTGGAAAGGGTTAGAGAGTTTGCAAAAGAGATAGAGGTTAAGCACGCTGATAGGCTAACGCACGCCAAATTGATAGACAAGATTTTTGAGAAGGTTGCAGAGGAAGACCTCGTTCAACCCACCTTCGTTATAGATTTTCCCAAGATAATATCTCCCCTTGCAAAGACCCACAGGGAAGACCCAGACCTCGTTGAGAGGTTTGAATTCATAGTTGCCACCTACGAGCTTGCCAACGCTTACACGGAGCTAAACGACCCCTTTGACCAAAAGGAGAGGTTCGTAGAGCAGATAAAGGAAAAGGAGATGGGAGACGAGGAGGCTATGGACATGGACGAGGACTTCATAAGGGCGTTAGAGTACGGATTACCTCCTACCGCCGGAGAGGGCATAGGTATAGACAGGCTTATTATGTTGCTTGCTAACACCGATTCTATAAGAGAGGTTATCCTTTTCCCTCACCTGAGACCCTCATGAGAAGGCAGAAGGTATCAATAATCGGTGTAGGTAGGGTAGGGGAGAACGTAGCTTACCTGAGTACGGTTCTCGGTTTAGGAGACATATACCTCTTTGGAAGGCACAAGGAAGGCTTAGAACCTGCAAAGGCGAAGGCTATAGACCTGAAGCAGATGGCTGTGCTGATGGGCAAAGATATAAACGTTCAGGGTATATCCTACGATGTTGAGGGCTTTGAACATCTTAGTAATTCTTCGGTAGTGGTGATAACCGCCGGCATTCCGAGGCGTAGCGGTATGGGTAGGGAGGAACTTCTTCAAGAGAACATAAACATACTCAAGAAGTTTACAGAGGCTATAAAGCGATACGCCCCTGATTCTGTGGTGTTGGTAGTATCCAATCCGGTGGATATTTTGACCTACGTGACTATACGGCTGACGGGCTTTCACCACCGCAGGGTTATAGGTATGGCTGGGGTGTTGGACTCCTCGAGGTTTAAGAACTACGTCAAGGACTTTATAAATGTTTCCTTTGCAGACATCAGGTCGCTGGTTATGGGGACACACGGAGATTTGATGGTTCCGGTTATGTCACATAGCTTTATAGGTGATAAACCCCTCGAAGAGGTGTTAAGCGCCAAAGAGATAGACAGTGTTATAGAAGCTACGAGACTTGGAGGCGGTAAGATAGTCGGCTTGATGGGAACTTCTGCTTACTACGCTCCGGCTGCGTCTGTCGTTCTGATGCTCGAAGCTATTATCAACGATAGGGGTAGGGTTCTGCCTTGCTCTGCTTACCTTGACGGGGAGGTTGCAAAACATTACGAAGCCCGTGGTATATGCATAGGCGTCCCGGTGGTGCTCGGTAGGGAGGGGATAAAAGACTACGAGCTTATAAGCTTATCAGGTTACGAGAAACGAGAGTTTTTGAAATCCGTTAATTCCATAAAAGAGCTTACGGAGATGGCCAAAGGTCTAATCTCAAATTGAGCCTCTAACTACACTTACCCTTAGGTTCGCCAAAGTTCCGCTTACCGCAAGCTCCAATCCATTGCCCCTCAACCTACCCGAGACCTCGGAACCGAGCAGATTGTTTTCTTTCCATTTGACCTTGAGGGAGCCTCTCAGTTCCGTCCCCATAGCCTTTAAGGAAACACCAACCTTATTACCCTTAAAATCAAGTTCAGCCAGCTCCACCGGAATGTCCGTCAGACTTATGTCCCTAAGAGTAAGCTTCCCGCTCACTCTGCCCTCTAAGATGAGCCTGCCCTCTATTCCTTTTACCCCTTCTGCACAGGAGAATTTTTTGAACTCTAAGCTGGGCGCTCCGAACAGGCTCCTTTCTAATAGTAAGTGTCCCTTCCCGCATACACCTTTGAAACTCAAACCTACAGGGGACAGCTCTAAAAGGGCGTAATTAAACCTTGCAACCCTCTTTGAGTTAAGGTACACCTCTACCTCTTTTATTTTCAGGTGTCTTATACCTTCCTCAACCTTGCCGTTTAAGAGAAAAAAACCCGCCCTCTGCAGATAGCTATCTAAAATCAGGAACTTGGGAGCGGTGATTAAGAAGGTGAGCGGAATTAATGAGATAAGAAGTAAGGCAAAGATAAAAGCTTTAGAAATCTTCCTCAACATCGTATTCCTCAGTTTTCTCCTTTCCCTCTACGAGTTTTTTAACGTTCTCCGCAAATTTTTTGTGCTGTTCCGTAAGCTTGCTCAAATCTTGCGGGGAGCTTATAACGTGCGGAGTTATAAATATGAAAAGGGTGGTTCTGTCGTCCTGTTTAACGTCCTTTTTAAAGAGCCTTCCCAGAAGCGGTACATCCTTCAACTTGGGTACACCGTCCACGCTCCTGAGCGTTTTCGAGCTTACGAGTCCTCCGAGGATTATGGTCTCTCCGTTTTCTATGAAGACATCGGAGTTTATTTCTCTGTTAGAGGTTACCGGTACCGTGTAGCTTAGACCTCCCACCTGCGGTGATATGAAATCTATAATCTCTTGAAGGGATAGCTTTATAGAAAGCCTCAAGTTTTCTTCTGAGATATGGGGAACTACCTTTAGGTCTAAGCCCACTTCCTTGTAGTCGTAGGTTATTATGGGTTGCCCGTTAACGTCAAACTTCACACCGGAGGCAAAGGGAACCACCTGTCCAACCTTGATGTTTGCCTCTTTGTTATCTAAAGTTAAAACCTTGGGTGTCGAGAGTATGTTAAACCCGCTGCCCTGTTCCATTAGGGAGAAGAGAAATGCAAGCTCCGGAAAGAAAAGCTCGGTACCGGCTACGGATACCGTCTCACCGGAGGTGCTGAACACGCCCATTATAAAGTTTCCGCTCAGCAAAGAGCTGTATATGTCGTTCGATGACCCGCCTCTAAAGGTTGCGGCTCCCTGAGTTCCTATTACCTGCCACCTAACGCCTATGTCGAGAAGTTTCTTGGTTGACGCTTCAACTACCGTTGCCGCTATCAATACCTGTTTTCTTCTGACATCGAGCTTTTCAATTAAGGACTTTATCTCCTCGAACTCTTCCTTAGTTCCGTATATGAGAACGGAGTTGGTTCCCTCGTCAAAGCTTATGGTCATGCCTTCGGAAGAGGTTATGGATGAAATACCTGCACTTACCCTTTTACCCTTGTTATTTTTCCCTTTGCCCTTCGGTCTATGGGGGATTCTCGGTTTTGGGCGAAATCCCTGCCTGCCTGTGGTGAATATACCCCGAACAGTCTCGGAAATCTCCTTCGCAGAGGTATAGCGTAGTGGTATAACGTAAAAGCTCCTTTGCTCCTCAAGTATTTCCTCAGTATCCAGTTTTGACAGAATCCTTTCCACTATGGTATGAACCTTTCGGGGAGCTACCACTATTACGCTACCGGCTTCCTCACTTGACGTCACCTGAACCTGAACCCCAGCCCTTCCAAAGGAGCCGGCAAGTGTGTTCAAAGTCCTCACCGCATCTTGGACACTCAGGTAATTCAGCCTGTATATCTTAACTTCAAAGGACTTCTCTTCAGAATCTATAACCTCCAATATTTCCCTTGCCTTTTGTATATTAGCTCCTATGTCCGCAAGTATGAGTGTGTTTGTCTGGTTATCCACGGCAACCCTTGCAAAGGAGGATAGAAAGGGTCTTATAACATTTAAGAGTTGCTGTGCGTTGGCGTAGGAAGCTGTGTAGACAAATACTTTTACATCTCCACCGGAGGTAGGCTCTCCAAATCCGGCTATAGAGGGAACGTTAGAGGATGTTAAAACCTTAACCACACCATCTTCCTCTGTAGTTGCAAATCCCATGGTAGACAGCAGGGAGGTGAATATGTCCCACGCCTCTTTAACGCTCACAGGTTTTGTCGAGCTTATAGTTATCTTCCCGCTTATGTTTCCGGGTAACACTATGTTCTTGCCGGTAAGTTCGGACATCAATCTGGCTACGGTGGATATATCAACCGATTCAAAGTTCAAGACCACTTTTCCATCTCTTTTGTACTTCTCTACAAGCTTGTCGACGTTGACTTCTCCACCGAAGGATATCAGTAAAGAGGTAAAAAGTAGCACCAAGACCTCAAGAAATTTCCCGGAAGGCTTCGGAGAGGAGTGATATAACTTTTTACGGAGGACTTCCCAGCCGAATATTTTTAATAATCCCCTTTGCACTTTTTATTCCTCCTAAGACCCGAGTTAAGTATTATAGACCAAAGCCCTACGCAAACTTTTTAGCATATCTAAAAAATAGCCTCAGCCCCTCTATTTCCTCCTCTCCTAAGGAATAACTTATACAAGTTCCAAAGTACGAACGCAGGAAATCCTTTTCAAAACCTTCCACCTCAAGCCTATCGGCTTTGAGGTCTCTGTAAAAATTTCTGAGTGAAGAGAAAATCTCCGTCCGAATGAGGTTAGTGTACATTAAAGGGACTTCCTTTCTAACCAAGAAGAGCGCAAATACGAAAGGTAGACCCGTTATCCTAAACCACTCCTGTCCTAAATCCCAGTTGAACTCGTATTCCTCCTTTAAAAGGAGTGCCTCATCACCTATTGATAGTATGGCGTCCTCTTCTTCCTCGACCTCTTCAAAGAGCCTTTTATATCCTTCCTCGAATATAAATCTAAGGAGAAACTTAGAAGTTAAGGAGTTTGAGGTTAGCTTTATCCTTCTTATTCTCTCTATAGGTTTGTTGGAAAGAAGAAGAACGGAACATACCTTGCCCTTAGAAGCTATAGATACGTTGGGTAGGAAAAAGTATAAATCCCTGTTCAGTAGGTACTCCACGGAGGAGACAATTCCCGCCTGTATTTTCCCCTTTCTTAATTTAAAAACGAGTTCTGATGGATGCCCTTCCACAAGCTCGAACCCGTTGAATTCGTAAAACAGAGGGAGTGTGTTTAAGTATTTAACTTTGCCTACCTTTACCATTTTCCAGCGGGCAGGTTATTATAGTAACCTATGCTCAGGTATCTGATACTTATATTTATCATATCTTTATTTTCCTGCGCCCAAAAAAGTAAGGATTCAGAAAAGAGCTTTGAGTTCGGTGTCCGAGGAGTTATAGACCTTAAATATAGGAGATAATGTAAATCTACAGCTCTGGGTATACATTTTAAGAGATGTGGCGTTTCCTACTGAATCTGCGTCTTTTAATGTTCCTGTTAAGGTTCATCATGGTTCCTGCGGTAGCCTTTGCCTTAGGTTTGTTAGTTTTTTTCTTGTTGTTCTTAGCTTTGTATATATGGGGTATTTCAAAAACATTAAAGCTAATCGGCTCGGACCCTATTCTGGGAATACCTCTACTGATAGCAGAGATTACGCTCACTGTAATGG
>WFYI01000057.1 GCA_015490155.1 Aquificaceae bacterium
CCGTAGAGCCGCACACAAACGCACCGTAAGCCCCCACAGCCTTGGACAAAGTTCCCATAAGAACTACGAACTCCTTCCACTCAAGCTTAAATTCCCTGAGAATCCCGTATCCCTCTCCTATCGTCCCTGTAGAGTGCGCCTCGTCTATGTAGAGTATGCAATCGTAATCCTCACAAATCCTGTAAAGCTCGGGTATGTATGCCAAATCCCCCTCCATGCTAAACACCCCGTCCGTTACTATCAAAACCCTGTTGTATCTGTGTCTGAGCTTTTTCAGTGTTCTCTCAAGCTCCCCGTAGTCCGCATGCTTGAACACCTTTCTCTCCGCCTTAGAGAGCCTGCAAGCGTCTATTATCGAAGCATGGTTAAGCTCGTCGCTTAGGATTAAGTCTCCCTCTCCCACGAGAGCCTGTATAGTCCCGAGGTTAGCGAGGTATCCTGAGCCGAACAGGACACAGAAGGGTGTTCCCTTAAATTTTGAGAGGTACTCCTCAAGCTCCGTGTGAGCCTTAGTGTATCCGGATACGAGCTGTGAAGCCCCGGAACCGAGACCGTAATTCTCAAGGGCCTCTTTAACAGCCCTTACAACCTCCGGGTTATCCCTCAAAGCGAGGTAATCGTTGGAGCATAAGTCCAGAACTCCGTCAACGAACTTCCTACTTCTGTAAAGAGAACTGTTTTTTAAAGCCTTTACCTCTTGAGCGAGCCAGTCCATACTACTCCTTAAAAAAGAGCCTTTCCTCCTCGTGCCAACCCCAAACCGTCGGGAACAGGTTCTCAAACTTATCGTAGGTAGCGAGCAAGCTCTTGGGTGTGGCGATGAATATCATCGGTTGTTGCTCCGTTATTATCCTGTACATTTCTCTGTATATCTCCACTCTCTTTTTGAAATCGAGTTCTACCGCTCCGCGGTCAATAAGCTCGTCTAAACGAGCCTCCCAATCGGTCGCAGGTTCTTTCTGGGAAGGGTTCCACATGTGAAGCTGACCCGAGGAGTGCCACACGTTCCTACCGAAGTGAGGGTCTCTTGAACCCGTAAGCCCTATTATTATCGCCTCCCACTGGTAGGGTGGAGCGGTTAGCCTGCTCACCAGGTTGTTAAAGTCTATGGGCTGAAAGTTCACCTCTATACCTATCCTTTTAAGGTCTTCCTTTATTATGTTCCCGATTGTCTCCCTCTCCTTGTTCCCTGCGTTGGTCAGAAGTGAAAAGCTGAGCCTATTTCCTTCTTCGTCCTCAAGGAATCCGTCTCCGTTTCTATCCTTAAACCCTATGCTCTCTAAAATTCGCTTTGCCTTGTTGAGGTCGTACTCGAACTTGGGATAGTAGTCCTCCTCGTAGTAAGGTCTGTTAGCCTCGGTAATGGGTGTGTACAGGGGCTTTGCGAGACCGTTGTAAACTAAATAGCAGATACCCTCCCTATCTATCGCATGGGAGATGGCTATCCTGAAGAGTCTGTTTTGAAACCATCTACGCTTGTACTCGGGTATCTTGGCGTTGGGATTTTGGTTGAAAACTAAAAAGGTCGTAGATGGAGTGCTTCCGAGGTCGTAGACCTTTATGTCTTCCTTCCCAAGATTTGCTACGAACTGAATGTCCTGTGCCCTCAAGCCTATGTAATCCACCTGAGCGTTTGAGAACTTTAGAAGTGCGGTGTCCGGGTCGGGAGATATCACTCCCACCTTCTCGGTTATGTAAGGGAGGGGCTTACCTCTATCGTCCTTGCGATAGTAATAGGGGTTCCTTTCGTAAACTATCCTCTGTCCTTTTATGTACTCTTTTATCACGTAGGGACCCGTTCCCACAATTTCCTTAGGTTCTGTGCTTACGCTCCATGCGGTTGTGAATGTTCCCTCCTTTACGTACCTCTCGAGCTTGTGTTTGGGGAGTATCTCGACTCCTACGGAGTTAAGGAAGGGGGCAAAAGGCTCAGGAAGGGTAAACTTTACGGTAAAATCGTCTATTTTCTCAACCTTAATCTTCTTCCCGTTTACGGTCAGCACGTCCCTGACCGAGGAGGGTATTTCGTCGTTGTAGTAAACCTGATTGAAGGTGAAGACGACGTCCTCTGCGCTGAAGGGTGTTCCGTCGTTCCACCTCACGTCTCTTCTGAGATGGAATATCCATACCTTGCCGTTCTCTTTGCTTTCCCACCTTTGCGCCAGCTCCGGCTCAACCTCCATAGTTTTCAGGTTCAGCCGTGTTAGTCCGGAAAATACACCGCTGAAGGCTGCCGTGGAAGTTGTCTCTTGGGCAATTGCCGGGTTAAGGGTTTTGGGATCGCCGCTCAGTACGAACCTTAGCGTACCTCCCCCCTTTCCGGGAACGGGTTTGAAGTCTCGTGGGTCTACCTTTTCTAATTTTACGCTTCCCCCTTCCGGAGAGCTTGATAGGTGGAAGGGTAAGAAGGCTAATATCAGAATTGCAAGTGCGTACACTACATACTTAAAGAGCCTCATTCTGTAAAAAAGAATTATAAATCCTTTAGGAAGTCGAGTATTTGTATGGATATTTTATCTACCGCGTCCTCAAAGGCTTCCCTTCTCGGTAGCTCTCCCTGTAAGCCGTTCGTCTGTTCGTAGGGAACGCTCCAAAAGAACTCAGCCTCCTTGCCGTCCAGCTTTATAGATACAACTACCTCGAGGGTGTAGCTCGTTACCCTCTGCTCGGGCGAAAAAGCCAAGGGTATGTCCTTTAGCCGCTTTATACTTACGACGAGTTCCCGACTGTTCTCTGAGCATTCTATCCTCTTTCCTACCTCAAGCAGAGCTTGTTCTATCCTTTGGAGCAAAACGTAGTTAAGGTAAGGGTCTGTTCCCGGGTTCTCTACCCTCTTTACACATATACCGCCGAAGGCGGTCAGATTTACTAAAAGAAAAATAAGTACTATCTTTCGCACGAGAGCTTCTCCTTGAGCTTCTTTTCAACGTAGGGGTGTACCAGACCCTCGAGCTTTCCGCAGTAAGAGGCTACGTCCCGAACTATGGAGGAGCTTATGTGTATGTACTCCTGAGAGGGCATCATGAACACGGTTTCTACTCCCGCCAGGTTGTAGTTAGTAAGGGATATCTGGAGTTCGTACTCGAAGTCAGTAAAGAGCCTGACCCCCCTTACGGCTACCCTTATTCCCTCCGCTTTCATGAAATCAACCAGGAGTGAGTCAAAGCTTTTGACAGAGACCTTTTCGCCCAGAGGCTCCACCATCGCTTTAAACATGTCCACCCTCTCCTCCACGCTGAAGAGGAGTTTCTTTCCTCTGGGGGAGGCGGCTACGGCTACTACCACCTTTTCGAACACGGCTGCACTTCTCTTTACTATGTCAAGGTGCCCCAAGTGTGGAGGGTCGAAGGTTCCCGGATAAACTACCTTCAGAGTTCCTTTATCCATATTGAAAGCACCGTATCCCCGTACTTACGAACCTCGTCCGCACCGAACTCCTTCCTTTTGTCATGCTCAAGTATAAATATACCGCCGAAGGAGAGCTTTTTTAAAGCCTTTTCTATAAGCTCGTCGTAGGACTTGAAGCTGTACGGCGGGTCTGCGAATATTATGTCCGCCTCCTCCAGCTTACCTATGACCTTTAGAACATCGCCGACTATTACTTTGGCTCTTGTTCTTTTCTTTATCTCCCCTGCGAGACGGTGGTTTTTCTCGACGAACACCACCTCTGCCCCCCTTCTTTCAGCTTCCATACCTATCTGTCCCGTCCCGGCAAAGAGGTCTATAAACCTGAGGCTGTCTATATCTCCGAGTATGTTAAATAGGGCGTTTTTCACCACAGAGGATGTGGGTCTGAGCAGTTGCCTTTTTCTTGTTTTCTTCACCTTTTGGGATTATACTGTATATTTGCTCTAACGAGCAAGGAGGTTTTAGTCATGTTCTGGCAACTTGTGTCCAGGCTCTACCAAAACTTTTCACGGGAGGATAGAAAATGGCAAAAACCCTCGGACTGCATATCTTAGCGGACCTTTACGGTGTAGAGGCGGAGCGTATAGACCGCGTAGAGGATATCAGGAACCTTTTAGAGACAGCCGTTAAGGTTGCAGACCTCACAAAAATCTCCTCTCACTACTTCCAGTTCCAACCCCACGGGGCAACGGGAGTTGTCCTTCTCGCAGAATCCCACATATCTATTCACACTTGGCCCGAACACGGCTTGGCAACCGTGGACGTTTATACCTGCGGAGACCCTTCAAAAGCGTACAGGGCAATAGATTACATAGTTAGCACCCTTGAACCTACGAGGGTTGATAAACAGGTTCACGAAAGGGGCATACTTGAAAGCTCCCGTAGGGAGACAGAGCTTCAACAGGTGTTTTTGAAGATTTAATAAAACTAACGGGGCTGAAAGCCCCGTTTGAAAACTAATCTATTAAGGAATCCAACTCACTCTCAGACCTCGGGAGACCCTGTACTACATTTCCGTTCATTCCTATCAATGTTGGTGTTCCGTTTATGCCCAGCTCTCCGAGGAATTTCATGTTAGCTTCGACCGCTTTTATACCCTTCTCACACTGGTTCTTTGACGTATAATTGTTGTGAACATCTTCGAGCTTTCTGTTGTCGCATATCAACGCTACGGCTTTACCTTTAGCTTGGGGGTGTATAGGTAGGGGATATAGAATTACCTTCAGAGCAACCTTGTTTTTGTCCGCCCACTCTTTTAGTATAGGCTCTGCCTTCTTACAGAAAGGGCAATCGGGGTCAGAGATGAAGTATATGTACTTCTTAGCCTTGTCGTTGTAGACTATGTTTACGTGTTTCTCGAGCTTATCGAGGATTTTCTTATCCAGCTTGGAGTGTTTTTGCGTCTCTTCCGCGGTCAGGTTCTTCTTCTCTTTAAGGTCTAAGAGGTTACCTACTATCATGTAGTTGGCTTTTTTATCCGTATACACTACCAAAGGCTTTATACCTACCTTGATAACAGCCTGACACAATCCCTTTACTTGGGAAAGCTCTTTAACCTCAACAACACTAAACTCTCTGGGTATAAGCTCCTTAACCCTGTCCTTAACGACCTTGGGTGATGGACACGACTTTGCATACCCTATGCCCTGCGCCCCTACAAGTACAGCACCGGCAAGTATAAATGCTCCTAACTTTCTCATATAATTCCTCCTATATTAGCTTTAAGCTCTAATTTTAACCTAACTAACTTTTATTAATAAAATTTAAACGGGTAGTTAACAAAATGCATAGGGATAAACCGTTAAGACTGCAAGACTTTGATTACGACCTGCCAGAAGAGCTTATAGCTAAGTATCCTAAAATTCCCCGTCATGACGCAAGGTTGATGGTTTTGGATAGAAAAAGCCAAAGCATAAGCCACGACACCTTTATCAACCTGCCGAGGTATCTTGAAGAGGGTGACCTACTCGTTTTTAACGACACGAAGGTTATACCTGCACGGCTTTATGGGACAAAGCCGACCGGAGGAAGGGTGGAGATAGTACTTACAGACTTTATATCACCCAACAGATGGAAAGCCCTTGTAGGGGGGAAAAAGATAAAGGAGGGGCTAACGGTAAAAATAACAGATGACTTTTTTATAAAAGTAGTTAGACACTTTGGGGAAAGCACCTTTGAAGTGGAGCTTCTGGCAGAAGAACCCCTTAAGATGATAGATAAGTACGGGCGTATACCTATACCGCCCTATTTAGAAAGGGAAGAGGAGGACATAGACAGAGAGTACTATCAGACCATATTTGCAAGAGAAGAAGGAGCCGTGGCTTCCCCTACAGCGTCTCTTCATTTTTCGGAAGAACTTATGAAGGATTTAGAGCGAAAGGGTATAAAAACTGCCTTTATAACCCTTCATGTCTCCTACGGAACCTTTAAGCCTGTGAAGCACGAGAACATAGAGGAACATAGGGTTGACTCCGAGTATATTAGAGTACCGAAGGAGACCATAAACGCTGTAAAAAGGGCTAAAAGCTTAGGAAGGAGAGTTGTTGCCGTAGGAACTACGGTTGTAAGAGCCTTAGAGACCGCAGGACTTGAGCCTTACGAGGGATGGACAGAGCTGTACATACGCCCACCTTACAGGTTTAGAGTAGTAACGGCTATGATAACCAACTTTCACCTTCCTCGTTCCTCACTTCTAATTCTCGTATCCACCTTTGCCGGAAGGGAATTTCTCTTAAAAGCTTACAGAGAAGCCGTAAACAAAAGGTACAGGTTTTACAGCTACGGAGATGGTATGCTGATACTTTGAGCAAAAAGGTTGCAAAGGTGGGTTATAAGTGATATATTAGTAGTTCGCAATTAAGGAGGACGTAGGAGCCTCCTACAATTCCTTGGCAACTGAATAGGGGATAGGAGCCTTATCCTTAGGCTTGTGCTTAAGTTTCCTTGAAGAGTTTGATCC
>WFYI01000058.1 GCA_015490155.1 Aquificaceae bacterium
CGTCAGTCCTTTACTCGACAGAGGAGGTTATAAAACACAAAACCTTAGAGCTTTTGAGGAGCATACCCAGAAAGAGCAAGTACGTATTTAATCTCGGACACGGACTCGCACCGGATATGGACTTTAAAAAAGTCAAGCTCCTCGTAGACACAGTCAGGTCTTTTTAAGATAAATCAAAATTCCCTTAAAGTTTTTCATCTAAAGCCTATAATTTACAATTAAATGGAGCTGCTGGAAAACTGGCACAGAAGTTTAAGAAGGACAAAGAGCGAAAGAACTACGGAAAGCTACATAAGACACCTTAAAAACTTCCTCAAGGAGCTTGAGCTTGAGGGAGACGAGGAGATACTCAACCTCAGCGGTAAGCACATATTCAGGTACACGGACAGCTCCGAATTAAGTCCCTCTTCCCTCTTAGCTAACCTTTCGGCTTTAAAACACTTCTTTAAATTTCTCCTGAGAAGGGAGTTCATACCGAGGGACAGGTTCACGGAGATAGAACAGGCTATTGAGGAGGTAAGGGAGGAGCTGAACTCCAAGAAAACCCCCCGTTACCCGCGCGCCTTGAGCAAGGAGGAGGTGGACAGAATCCTCGAAGCGGTGAGGGGAAAAAGGTACGAAAAGATATACTCCCTCTTCCTGCACAGCGGCATACGACTCGGAGAGTTTGAGAAGATAAACAGAGATAACTTCTATCTTGACAAAAGCGGGATACTCTGGATTAGGCTTGAACCCCACATGACAAAACGGAACAAAGGAAGGCTCACGCCCATACTCGGCTTTGACAAAGAAGACACCTACCTCGTAACGGAAAAGATGATGAAGTGGTTAGAGGATTACGATTCTAACTTCAAAGCCAGAAGGGGAGTGCTTCAGGTTTACACAGACAGGCTCTCAAAAAGGCTCGGGATAGAGTTCAGTATTCACAGTTTCAGGCATACCTACATCACGAACCTGGTAAACAGCGGCTTTCCCGTGGAAGTGGTGAAGGAGTTTGCCGGACACTCAAACGTAAAGACCACCATAGAGACTTACTACAAGTTCAGCCAAAGGAGGGCGGAGGAGCTGGTAAGGGGCTTTTTGGAAGGGTAATGCTCAGCTTTTACGTACTCACCATATTCCCCAAGATAATAGAGTGTTATACGGAGTTCGGTATAGTAAAGCAGGCTATAAAGAAAAACGCTGTAAGCGTAGAGAGTATTGACCTAAGAAAGTACGCAGACAAGGGGCAGGTAGATGACGTAGCCTACGGCGGGCTTCCGGGAATGGTTTTAAAGCCCGAACCTGTATTCAGAGCTATAGAGGAAATCTCAAAGGAAGAAAAACCCTTCGTAATACTGACAGAGCCGTGGGGAGATAGGTTAAATCAGGAGCTTCTAAGAGAACTATCAGCCCACAAACACATAGCTATAATCTGCGGTAGATACGAGGGGATAGACGAAAGGGTAAAAAGTTTGGTGGATATGGAGGTGTCCCTCGGAGACTTTATACTCTCGGGAGGAGAACTCGTTGCCCTCAGCTTGATTGACGGAATAGCAAGGCTTATCCCCGGAGTTCTGAGCGAGCCTTTGAGCATAGAGGAAGACTCATTCTCTAACAGATGGCTTGGCTACCCCGTTTACACACGTCCCCAAATTTACAAGGACATGGAGGTTCCCGAGGAACTGCTTTCGGGCAACCATAAACTCATTAAGCTCTGGACTTTATGGCATAGGATAAAGAAAACCTACGAACTAAGACCGGAGAGCGTTCCCCAAGACCTAACACCCTTGGAGAGAAGTATCCTTGAGGGCATAAAAGCCGGACTAAGCTTTCAAGAGTGGTACGGTAGGTTCGGCAGTCGTTTTAAAGAGGGGCTAAAAAATATCTAAGTACCTCCGATATAAAAACTTAAGTAAGAACCAAAAGGAGGTGTTAGCCATGGCGCTAAAAATTAACTTTAACTACTCGGCGGCGGTTACGCAGACAGCCCTTGAAACAAACAACAGACTTATGAACAAGTCTTTGCTTAGGCTGTCAACTGGGTTGAGGATTCTAAACGCGGCGGACGACTCCGCGGGTCTATTCATAGCCGACCAGCTTGCCATAGTGTCCGCGGGTCTTGAGCAGGGTAATAGGAACATTCAAACTGGAATCTCCGCACTCCAGATAGCTGAGAACTCCGCAGGACAGATTTACAACAAGCTAAAGGACATCTATGTAAAAGCAGAAAACGCGGCGAATGACATCAACGACCCCAACGCAAGGGCGGCACTACAAAGGGAAATACAGAACCTTGTAGATGCAGTCCAGAAGATAGGAACGGATACCGAGTACAACGGTATAAAACTGCTTGACGGAACATTTACAGGTAAGTACATACACTATGGGGCAAGGTACGGCCAGACAGTTGCCGTAAACATAGGAGATGTAAGGGCACAGAGTCTGGGAGCCTACATGGTAAGTGGTAACGGAAGGGTAGTCACAAGTGCTGCAAACGAAGCTATATCTGCTCTGCAAACAAACGACGACAATTTCGCCCTTGCAAACAACGAAGAACTCAGAGTCGGCGGTCAGGTAGTACTTCAAGGAACAGCAACAACCGTTCTCGTGGACGCAGCAACCGCAGCTCAAAACATAAACAGCGATGCTACACTTCAGGCAGCCGGGATTGAAGCAGTTGCTAAGAATACAAGTGAAGCGGCAGACTTTACCGGGTTGGTTGAGTTCAGTGATGCTACAACTGATGGGACGATAGATTTAGCTTTCTACGTAGGAGCAAGAGACGTATCCTCAGCCAGCTTTACTATAACCGGATTAACTGCAACCACAACCCTTTCAGACTTGGTAACCAAAATTAATACTGAAGCCTCCGCAAATGGAGTGTCTCTAACCGCAAGGGCTGAAAATGGAAAACTAGTTCTCGAAACGACCAACGGGGAAACCATAGCCGTGGAGGCTACATTTAACAGAACAGCTGGTACGGGTACGGCAACAGTTAACTTTTCCCAAATTCTTCAAGGTGCAACCGACGTGGCCGGTCTTGATGATACCCAGAAGGCCTACGCGGTTAAGATAGGAGAGCTCCAGATTTACGGAACCGATAGCTTTGTTGTAAATGAGACAGGAATAGACATAGTCGGTGCATCGGGTCCAGACGCTTCAATAACTTCAACTTTGAAGAACCTTTACTCCATAGACGTATCAACCAACCAAGGGGCAGAAGAAGCGCTCCTTATAATCAAGAAAGCCATTCAGAAGGTAGATACGGTTCGTTCCGAAATCGGAGCGGTTATGAACAACCTGCAGACCATATACGACGCTCAAAAGGTTGCTATGGACAACACCAACGAGGCGGAGAACGTAATAAGGAACGTGGACTTCTCTAAGGAAATGTCCACATTCACCACCATGCAAATCAGGATGCAGTCGGGTGTTGCTATGCTGGCACAGGCAAATACCCTACCCCAGCTTGTCCTACAGCTTCTCAGGTAATAAATTAAAAGGGAGGGCGTTTAGCCCTCCCTTGATGTAAATAGGGTGAGGGTATTGCCATGAGAGTTGAAAGAAGACACCAAGACCTTCAGGTGGAGATAGCCAAACAGAGCGTTCAGAAGACTCAACACGAGCTTGCCAAGGGCATTCAAGAGGTAAGGCAGGACATAGAGCAGAAATCAAAGGAAATAGCGGAATCGGGGACATCTCTCTCCAGAGATGAAGTTCAAGAGTTAGTGGAACAAATAAATAAAAAACTCGATTACCTGAACAAGTATCTAAAGATAACACTCGACGATGAGCTTGAGATACCTGTGGTAAAGATTCTCGAAAGGGAAACGGATAGGGTGATAAGGCAAATACCCCCGGAACACATACTCAGCTTAATGAAAAAAATTGATGAGATGCTTGGAATACTTCTAAGCGAAAGGGTTTAGTCATGGCTGGTGATTTTTTCGTAAGCGGGCTTACAGGTTCGGGCTTCGACGGAGGGGCTATGGTTCAGCAACTCCTCCAGCTCAGGAGTTTGCCTATACAGAGGCTTCAGGTAGAAAAGCAAGAGATAGAGGTTAAGCTCTCTTACCTTGACGAGCTTTACAACAGCGTTGATTCCTTTTACAATCTCTTCTCTTCCCTTGACGTGGAAGAGCTGTTCAAAGGCAAGGGAGCCACCGTATCCAACGGCGATGTGTTGAGCGTTTCGGTAACCGAAGATGCTCCGAATGTAGAGTTTGATGTAACCGTAAACTCCCTCTCTAAAGGGGAGATAAGGGCAAGCAACGGCGGAGTTACTAACCTAACCGATACCTTTGCCATTTCCGGGACACTAACGCTAAGCTACAATACCGGTTCAGCAACGGAGAACTTCAATATCAATTACTCTGCAGGACAGACACTTGAGGACTTGGTGAATGCGATAAACTCAGCCCAGGATAGGGTCAAGGCTTCCGTGTATTACGACGGGAACAAGTACAATTTAATGCTTTCGGAAAGCGACGTGGGAGCCTCTACTGTAGAAACGGACACGGTTGGAGGAACTTACGCCATAAGCGTGAGTGGTCTTCCTACAGAACTGGGAACGGGTCTCAACACCCTGCAGGAAGCCAAAAACGCCAGTATCACTTTGGGTACCGGAACGCCCATCACGAGTCCAACGAATACCTTTGAGAACGTTATAAGCGGTATAACGATAACGGTAAAGGACTTGGGAAGCTCAAATGTAAAGGTGAACGACAATTACTTGAAGGTATCCACGTTTTTAAACGACTTCGTGAAAAACTACAACGAAGTTGTTGATATGGTCGATGCTTTCACCTCCGGTGAGAATGCCCTATTTATAGGGGAGAACACGATTACCAACCTAAAGTACGGAATGGCTAA
>WFYI01000059.1 GCA_015490155.1 Aquificaceae bacterium
AGAAAAGCCCGCCGTAGAAAAATACGAAGGTGGAGAGAACCGGCACAATCCACTCGCTTCCGGGGAAAGAAGGCATCTTAAATCCCAAAAGCTCCTGAATGCTCTCTGAATATAGGACTACGGGAACGGTTAAAATTGAAGATACTATCGCCTTTACTTTTATCTCCTGTATGTGGTGTCCGTGTCCCGAATGCCCGCCCTGATGTCCCTTATGCTGAGCTTTATGTCCCGAATGTGAAGGATGCATACTCTCATGTGCGCTGTGGTCGTGGTCGGGTTTATATTCCTCAGTATCTCCTTGGATATGGTGATGACGGCGTTCGTGTTTGGCATGAGCTTGATGTTCGTGAGGGCTGTTATGCTCGTGACTTTGTGTATTCCTTTCAACAAGCTCCATACCACATTTAGGACACTTGCCCGGCTTTTCAGAAACTACATCCTTATGCATGGGGCAGTAATAGACCTTATTCATAGCTTTACCCCCGCTTTAAGAAACACATACGCTACCCTATACTTGCTCACTACAAGAGAATAATAAAGCCATGCCGTATGTGAATACAATAGCGTCATTTAACGTTAAAACCTTGTTAATTTAACATTTGCGGGCATTTTTGAAACAATCAAAGGCTCACTTTTAAAGGACTTAAACCTTATGACAGTAATCATTTACTTACAGCAGTTTTCCACACATAATTTATTCAGGAATTTTATAGGAGGTTTTAAGATGCTTATCAGACCGAACGACATTCAGAAGGTAGCAAACATGTTCTTTAACGCCATTCACGAGGACGAGATAGAAATCGTTAACGCTCTTTACGAAGCTGTGAAATCCAAGGATACGGAAAAAGCGGATAAACTCATGGAGGAGCTTGCCGTTGACCTTGAGGAACACTTCTCTACAGAAGAGGAGCTGATGCGTGAGGCAGACTTCTTCGGATACCCTATGCATAAAGCCGAACACGACAGGATGAGGGCGGAGTTCAAAAGGGTTCACGAAAGATGGAAATCAAACAGAAACTTCGCAGAGGTAAAAAGATTCCTTGAAGACAAACTCGCTCCTTGGCTAAAGCTTCATGTCGCCCAATGGGACTCCGTTACCGCTATGCACATAGGAGATTAGGACTCAGGCGTAGCCGAACTCACCGCTCAAGTCGGAATTTACTCTTACCCACTTGGGGAAGAACTTCTCAGGATACTTTATAGGGAAGTCAAACTCCTCAAAACCCACATCTCCACCGCAAAATCTGGAGCCGACAGCTCTGAACCTGATAAATACGCGCGTCCCGTCTACGTCAAAGGGTATAGAGTCTTCCGGAGGCTCCTCCAGCAACTCAGCCCTGAAGTACTTTGCTATCATACAGCTAAACTTGAGCGTTGCGTAAATGACGAGTACCTTTTCGGAGTCCGCAAGCTTCTTTCTTAGTCCTTCATCAAGCTCTATCCTTACAGAAGGAACCGTAGCCGTAAGCACCGCACTACCCCTTAATCAGGTACTTAAAAAATGCCGCTATACCTAAAATTAAAAACAGTACAACAAGTACCCATACAAAACCCATTCCCCATCCGTGCATACCCCATTCCATAGCAAAACCTCCTTTAAGAAAATTTAACTCTATACCTGCGTCTTTAGGCATTAAAAATTCACCACTTTTAACAACCTTTGGTATATACTTTATTTCACTCCAAGGGGACGTAGCTCAGACCGGGAGAGCGCCGCCCTCGCACGGCGGAGGTCGGGGGTTCAAATCCCCTCGTCTCCACTTAAAACCCTTGAAAATCAATCACTTTCAAACTATTGTATCGCGATACTTTAATAATTAAGCCATTTAAAGGGGTACCTTATATATTGAAAGGGTATCTTATATACTCCGCGTCCCTCAATATTTAGAGGTAATGGATTAAGGGGGCAAAAGCCCCCGTTTCTTCAAAAGGCAAAGTCTATAAGGAGTGATGTCAGGGAAGTATCTTCCAGGTTACCAGAGAAGTCGGTTTTAGTATACTCAGCACCGAGCCTTATGTTAGGTCTAAACATATAAGAGATATGAAATGTAAGGTCTTTTCTTTTTAAATTACTTTCATTCTCCTCGGTAAGCGGGTTATCATCATCATACTTGTACTGACCATAAACAAGAGATAGACCAACCTTATTTTTCCAGTATAGTGTTCCTGAAAGATTAAAACCCCCATGCTTTACCTCTTGAGTAATTCCACCTGAAGTATCAAGTTTATCCCTTCCAGACATGAAGAGGGCAATTACTTCTGCTATGAAACCGTTAGGAAGATATTTCTGAACTCCCAAGTCAATACCAACTCTTGTAGATTTATTTTTATCGTAAGCTGTACCGTCAATTATCAATTGGGTTCCGTCCGGACTTTGCAATTTGTCTTTCCCTGAGTATAAGAACGCACCAAAGTTTATATCTGCTATGTCCGTAGGAGGTATAAAAGCTACCCTTCCATAAAGGTCGATTGGGTCAGCCATCTTCTTGTTTATTAGCTTTTCCTCTATACCTACACCTTCGTTCTCCAACCTTGAGTTCCCTGTATATGCACCCACGTTTACATAGAGCATATTGGCGTAATACGCGTATAGAGACGCGCCCCTGTTGTTGAAGTCGAACACATCTTGAAGCCCAGAATTGCTAAGGGCGTAATGAGGAGTTGCTTTTTGTCTCGTTAACCTCCTTCCATGATAATCCAGGCTTATAAAGGGGTCTGTACCTGTAGGTGATGTCCACCCTCCCATAACGCCTATCAATATCCCATTAAAGTCTGTTACCATAGCTACCCTTGCAAATTCTATATCCCACTCGCCCTCTTCGGCTTCGTATATGGGTTCTATAACTGCCCCCACGTTTTCAGTAATCCTACCTGCAAAAGCTATCATGAATTCATCTGGAAATAGGAACTCTCTATCTTCCCCCTTCCTTTTGCTGTAAGGATAGCTCACAACACGTATCGAAATAGGGTTAAACTTTGTTATGGTGTACTTATCTCCAGCAGGTAAATTGGCAAGTGCCCGTCCCTCGGTATATCCTTTCATTTTAAAAAGCATTCCATACTTGTTTAACCTTGGAGGAATAGTGTGGCATGTACTACATGAGTATCCTGTTTGTCTGGCAAAGCTTGGCAGGGCTTTAGCTTCGTTAGAAAGTATAATCTCTTTTGGTAACTCCGGACAAAGGCTGTTAAAGTACTCGTTAACTGCGAAAGGGAGTGTAACACCCAAAACCACCACTGCCAAAAGTTTTTTTCTCATGGCTCACCTCCAATATGATTTTTCTCATAACCCTACTTTAAGTTTAGCTCGCAAGTTAATAACTAACAACATTTAAATTTCCCGTGAATTCACTTTATTTTGAACACATTAGCGTGAACTTAAGATTAAAAGGCAGAAACATTAGACAATATACAACCTAACATACCAATCCAATCCATAAATTAATGTGGTTTTTCAGTAGTTTCCTGTAATAGGACTCACATTCTTCCTATTAGTGTATTTGTTAACCGACTTTTCCCAGATAGTATGAATATTAGAAACACCGATGTGGCAAGTAATCCTAAAAATCCTATAAAAAATAGGTAGGGTTTTACCTTTGCCAAAAAGCTCTCTTCACCTTTTGCAATACTTAAAGCTATTCTCATGTCCAGTGGGTCATAATTTACACCGTAAAGGTATTTCATTATCTCTAAGTTTCCTGAAATGAATACCAGTATATTTGGATGAACGAATTCTCTATCCGGAAGTGTTGCAAACCGAAAGTCTATCGCATCTAACAGTTTAAAGAGTTGAGACTTATCCTTAGCTTTTACTATAAACCAACCATTGGTGCCTATACCGTAGGACATAGCGAACCTTTTGAGGTCTTCCACCGTATCCTTGGGGTCAAAAGTCAGGCTAAGAATATAAAAATCCCTGCCCGGCTTACCTACCAAAGGAATAACCTTTTTTAGCTCCTTTGTCATAAGGGGGCAGGCACTCTCGCAATGGGTATATACAGGGTTTAAGATAATCGGTTTTCCGGACAGCTCACTCAGTTTAATAACCTTACCTTCTGAGCTTACAAACTCTATGTTAGGGAGCTTGTTCCCTATGGTCTTGCTCTCGTTAGGGGGTATTCCGGTTCCTGCGGTTTTAGAAAAGGGAAAAGAAAAAAGGGAAAGAAGAAGGAGAAAAAAGGCAAAAACCCTCAATTTTTCACCTCCTCCTTTTTAAGCCCGGAACTCTTAATCGGCTTTATAGGAACAGGGCTTTTATCGTTGTAAGCAGGAGAGTTATAGAATATACCCCTCTGGGTAGTATCGTATAGTGCAGGAATGTAGGAAAGGACAGCAAGTATCACAGAGGCAACAGTCCAGGCTTTTAAATTGTTCAAGACTGGTGCTGGAGAGTCGTGAAGAGGCTCAGCTATGGGGTACTCAAGCTCTATGTTACGCTGTCTGCTGGAAAATAGGGTTCCAAAGAAGGAGATAAGAAAGAAAACGAAGGCTAAAGCAAGTAAGAAACCCCCAACCACAGAGAGCTGAGCGTACCCTACCCATTCAGGTCGGTAAAGGGGCGAATCCGGATTAAGGTAGCTTAGTCCAGTGTTAGTCCTTCTAGGGAAACCCTCTAAGGCTCCTCCTACCATCATAGCGTAGGAAAACATAAACATACCTTGAGTCCATATATAGGGTGCAAGGGTAGCAAGCCCTTTGAACTTAACTTCCGTTCCCTTCAGCTTCGAAAGCATGTACAGAGACATACCAAGGAAAGCTAAAACGCTTAAACCGCCCACCGTAGTGTGGAAGTGCCCCGGAACGTAGGCGGTATTATGAACCGTAAGGTTAACGTTGTAAGAAGCATTCACTATACCGGTTATACCACCTATAAAAAAGAGTACTAAACCTGCAAAGAGATAGGAAAACAGCCACTTGTCTCCCTCAAGCCTTATATAAGGAAGTTTTGTCCACCAGTAAAATACACCCTTTCCACCCTCTTGTTTTGCAGAGTACTCCATTGACGCGGCAACTGTAAAGGCTGTTACCATACTCGGCAAAGCCACGAGAAATGTAAAGAAGGCATGTATCAGCTTCCAGCTGTTGGATATACCCGGGTCAGTAAATTGGTGGTGCAGTCCCACAGGAAGGGAGAACATCAGGAACAGAATAAATGCTAAGCGTGCCGCGGTGTCAGAGTAAAGTTTCCCTTTTGGGGATATTAATTTAGGTAACATCGTATACAGCATTACGTAAGCCGGAAGTAGCCAGAAATAAACTACCGGATGTCCAAAGAACCAGAAAAGAGTCCTCGCAAGCAAGGGGTTTATATCAGTTACAATACCCAAAGAGAGTGGGATAAGCTGAAATATAAGCTCTACCGCCACGGGAACGACCATTATTAACCAAAGTATGTGGTTTACAAAAATACCGAACACCGCAAGGGGCATTTTTTTGTCCGGATTTTCTCTTTTCCAAGCAATATAGTTAGGTATCCAGTCGAAGAAGAAAGGCACAAGCGAACCGACCACCAACAAAACCAGCCCGAAGTAAAAAGTCCAATGGGCAATCAGCGGGGGGTAAAATGTGTAAAGCACGTTGGCTTTGCCTGTGAACATGGCCCATGCGGACATAAGAGTTCCCCCAATCATAAGTACCCATGAAGTCCACTGAGACCAGCCTCTTAAAGGTTTCTTGAGAAGGTAAAGCACAATCCCGTTACCGAAGGCTACTATGAATATGGTGGTGAACACTATAACATTTATTACCCCGTGCAGGGTCAAGCCCTGATAGTAATCAATACCTAAGACCGAAGAAGCATTAATAATTCCAGCTCTATAAAGAACCTGAAGAACACCGTGATACACTCCGAATATCAACAAAAGTATAGGTATAACTATCTCGCTTATAAGTATGAACCTTATTCCCGCACTCATACTCACTTACCTCCTTCACTTAACGAGAATCTTTGCCGCCATGTCTTGATGCCCGATACCGCAGAACTCATGGCAAACTATGTGGTACTCTCCCGGATTATCGAACTTCACGCGAGCGTAATTAACCGTTCCGGGGATAGCCATCAAATTAACGTTGGTATCGTTTATGTGAAAACCGTGAACGACATCTGCCGAAGTCAGGTATATATCCACAACCGAACCTCTTGGAAGCTCTACATAAGTCTGCCCCTTGTTCATGTCAAAGAACCACATCCGTGCTACAACGTGAAGCTCGTACCTGTCAGGTGCATGCTGAATTAATTGACCCGTTTTAAACGGTTGCACGTCTGTTATGCAGGTTGGTAAATCAATCTTTAGTCCCCGCGCGGCGTAAACTATAAGTCCGAAAAAGAAAGCCAAAAGCCCTACCGCGAGGAAAATCGCGTTCCTTTCAGCCCTGTCCATTTCCATCACCCCCTTTCAAGGAATAGCCAGTAAATCAGGAGCCATAAGCCGGCATAAAAACCCAAAAGTAGTAAAAAGAAGGCGACAGCTCCCGATGGGAAGAAGCCTTTATCTCCGTCCGCCTCCTTCATAACCACACCTCCTAAGTTAGTATTAACTACCAAATATAGTAGTGCTTACAAACCTGACTTTCAACTCATTTTTATGTGTTAGCCGGCGCGGGCTTCCGACTTTATGAACTGCCTTTTTATAACGGGGTAATCGTTTTTGACTCCTTTAGAGAACAAAAACTGAAAAAGGTGGTTACTTCCCGTATAAAAGGAAGCTGCAGCGGATACGAGATACAAGTTCCACATCCTTACGAATTTCTCATCGTACATACTCCTGATTTCGTCTACGTTATCCCAGAACCGTTTCCTCCACTCGTTTAAGGTTCGGTAATAGTGAAGTCTCCAATCGTCTATATCTATAAGGCACAAATCTATCTTCTCAAAGGCGCATAGGACCTCCGGTATTCCCGGAAGGTATCCCCCGGGGAAGATGTACTTCCTTATCCACCTACTCTGAACGTCAGGATGAACTTTTCCGATTGTATGAAGAAGAAAAAGCCCACCCGCTTCCATAACCTCGCTTATGGTTTTAAAAAAAGCTCTGTAATGCTCCCTACCTACGTGTTCAAACATGCCAACGGATACAACCTTCTTGAACTTCTGTCCCAGAGAGGGTAAATCCGCGTAGTGCATTAAATACACCCTAACCCGACCTTCAAGTCCTCTCCTTTTTATCTCGTTTTCAATATAGGAGTACTGGTTTTCAGATAGGGTTATTCCCACACATTCAACATTGTATTCATGAGCCGCCTCCAAAATTATCGATCCCCAACCGCAACCTATGTCTAAAAGCGTATCCCCGTCTTCCAGCAAAAGCTTTTCAAATATTATCCTTCTTTTCTCCCTTTGGGCTTCCTCAAGGCTCGTTTCGGGAGTGGGGAAAAAGGCACAAGAGTAAGTCATGGATTCGTCCAACCATAGCTTGTAAAACTCGTCTCCCAGGTCGTAGTGATGTTCTATGTTTTTCTTTTCTTTAAGTTTATTGGCAAAGCTTAACGTGTTTGCAACCTTGAAAAACAAAACGGAAAATCCCTTTTTAGCTTCGACTTCGTTTAGGTAGCTATTACCTACTATGAGTAGTTTTTCGAGGTCTCCTTGCACATCTATCTCACCGTTCATGTAGCCCTCCCCGAAACCCATCTCCAAGTCCTTTAGAGTTTTTTTCAGAGACTCCCACGTTTTAAAAACTACCCTGTGGTCAACATTTCCTTCCGGAATACTTACGCCATTCGGTAATTGAACTCCTATGCTACACTCTCCCCTTGAGTTTATTTCCCCAAGGAGCTTTTTAATTACCCTTTCCCCTAACATAAACTCCCACCTCCTTATAAAGTAAATAGATAATTTCCAATCCGGAATTTTACAACCTATGTTATGACTAAAGTTACCCTTTCAAAAAGGTAATTGCATACCTACTGTTTACACTAAAGCTATATTATAAACGGTGTGGCATGGTTTTAGTTACCTCGGTGGCTTTCTTAGTCTTCAGCATTACGGCAATGGCAGAAACCCTCAAAGTGTTAGTCCCGAGGACTTCGGAGGAACCCGACAGAAATATGTATCAATTACAACTTCTAAACTTTATACTCAAAAAAGCAGGGATTAAAGATTACATTATAGAAGAAACAAAACAGCTTTACACTCAGGCGAGGATAGAAAAAGAGCTAAAGAGTGGAAAGATAGACCTTTACTGGATGGGAACCTCGGAGAAGTTTGAAAGAGAGTTAATCCCCATATACTATCCCATATACCGAGGACTTCTCGGATACAGGGTGTTCATAATTCATAAATCTTCACAAAAGAGGTTTGACAAGGTAAGAACCCTCAAGGACTTGCAAAAGTTCATCGGAGCGCAGGGCATAGGTTGGAGCGATAACACAATACTTGAAGATGCAGGACTTAAACAGGTTCAAGCAAAATACGAGAACATATTTCTTTTAATTGAAAAGAGAAGGGTTGACTACTTTTCCCGAGGAATAACCGAGGCGCATAGGGAGGTCTTAGCAAGGAGAAATAAGTATAAAAACATAACCGTTGAGAACAAAATACTCTTGGTTTATCCCTTTGCAATGTTCTTCTTTGTCTCACCCAAAAATAAGGAACTGGCTCAGATACTTAACAGAGGCTTTGATAACGCATACAGGGACGGAAGTTTTAATAGGTGGTTCTATTCTATTCCTTACATAAAGAACGCTTTGCGTGTGATAAAGGGCAGAAGGACTATATACATAGATAACCCTCTTCTGTCCGAGCGCGTTAAGAACCTGCCCGCTTACAGATGGCATAATCCTGAGTAAGGTCTTATATTAAAGAGTTAAAAGATTTAAGGAGACTGAAGAGGGGTGAAGAATAGTGTAATCCTAAAGGTTTCCCTTTCTTTGGCTATAGCCCAACTCCTGATACTTTCCGTAGCAATACTTTACGTTCACAAGAGCTATCTGGAGGGAATGAAAAGATTTAGCCAAGACATGCGTGTAAATATTATGAGAGAAGCAAAAGAAAGCAAGGATTACAATCTTGCGAGGGAGGAGAGGTTTATAAACAGACTTATAACCTCCATAGAAGGCTCTCTGGGTCAGTCCCTTTTTGCTTTGGACAGAGACGGAGCCGTAGCAACCCTTAAAAAGTTCATGGAGGTTAACGAAAACATAAAGTCTATAAACATATACGACCTCACCGACGGCACCCTCTTTATATCCGCGCTCAGGGATGAGAAAGGGATACTCTTTTCCCCAGTTCAAAGCTCTCCGAAGGGCTTTCTGTCCACGAAAAGGAATTTGACCTATAACGGTGAACTTCTCGGATACATGGAGGTCTATTACGACATCGGAAGTGTTGTATCGAGGTTGGAAAAAAAGAAGATAGAGGATATTAACAACTTCACAGCCGGACTTTTAAAGCTTGAGGAGGATAGACACAGGGGAATGCTCGTGGGCATCGGTATACTTCTATTTGGCGTTTTGCTGACAACCGCTTTAAGCGTTTTCCTTATATTCAAGCTGGTTCACGAACCCCTTCAGGAATTAAAGAAGGGTCTTGACTCTTTCTTTAAACACCTTGCCAATCCGGAAGAAAAGATTTCCGAGATAGTGATAGATTCAAGAGACGAGTTCGGGCAGATGGCCAGCTCAATAAACAGAAACGTTAAGGTCAGCACACGGTTGCACAACGATATAAGGAAAAGAGAGGAACAAACCCGCAAGCTCAACGAGGAGTTGATAAGTAAAAACAGGGAAATTGTAAAGATTAACGAAGAACTTGAAGATAGAATTAGGGAAAGAACACGGGAACTTGAAGAAATCAACCAAAGGCTTCAGGAACTGGCAAACAAGGATTCCCTTACAGGGCTTTACAACAGGAGGTTTTTCTTTGAAGCCGTGGATAACAACATAATACCTACTGCGATACGTGATGGAGAGCCGATTAGTGCATTTATTATAGACATAGACAGGTTTAAAAGCATAAACGACATATACGGACACCAAGTAGGGGACATTGTGATAAGGAAGCTTGCAGATATAATACTTTCTAATATTCGTAGAAGCGACATAGCTGCCCGTTTAGGAGGAGAGGAGTTTGCGGTGGTTCTTGCAGGGACGAACATTAACTCAGCCCTTGATGTAGCTACAAGGATAAAACAGGAGGCTGAAAGTTCCGTTGTAGGTGATGGAATTAGGTTCACAGTCAGCATAGGCGTATCCGACTACGATAGAATAGAGGAGGGCATAACCGAAACGCTCCACAGGGCGGATATGGCTTTATATCGGGCAAAGAGAAACGGCAGAAATAGAATTGAGGTAAACTCTTCCGAGGATACACTGAACGACTTCCTTAGGCAGTAAGGAATTACCTTAGTGTTGACATTGGAGTTTGGACAATTTAATATATACCTATACCGGGTATAAGTATATGGAGGTCGGGTATGGATAGGTGTGATGTATATCTCTCAGAAGAAAGCGTTAAGGAGCTTCTTAGTAGGCTCAGCCGTATTGAGGGACAGATAAGGGGTATCCAAAAGATGGTAAAGGAGAAAAGGAGCTGTGATGAGATTCTCATTCAGATTTCCGCCGTTAGGGCTGCCTTGAGCGGTGTGGCTGTAAGGCTCCTTGAAGACCACGTAGAGTCTTGCGTCAAACCCAGCTTGCAGATGGGGAACACCGAGGCTCTTGAGGACTTCTTAGGTGCGGTTAAGAAGCTAATAAAGGGAGGTGGTGTGTCATGATAGCGATGAGTCTTGAGGATGTAGGATTGATTCTTAAAACTCGGAAGGGAAATTACTACTTTCCTGAGTTCGTTGAATTTTACGAAACCCTTGAGTTTCATCCTAAGGAAGGAAAAGAAGACGATATCACGGAGCTTTTCATAAATTACAGGGGCAAGAAAGTCAAGCTGACGGAAGTGGACGTTCCCGACATAGGCGTAGAAGCAATTTTTTTTGAAATAATTGAGGAGATGGCACTTAAAAAACTAATCAAGGGAGACCTCATCTTTGCGGCGGGCAAGATAATCTTAGTTATTAGCAATAAGGAAATATACAAGATGTTTGCAGGGTTTTCTATTCCGATTGAAAGTTTGCTTTAAAAGAGGTTGTTGAGAATGAAGGAGTTATTCGGTAGTTTGATAGGAACCTTGGCGTCCCTCTTTGCGGCGTCCTGCTGTATAGCTCCGACCCTCTTTCTGGTCTTCGGTATCTCGGCGGGAGGTTTGGGGTCTCTAAGCGTGCTGGAACCTTACAGGTGGTATTTTCTCTCGGTTGCATACCTTGCGGTGGGATACTCCTTTTACAAGCTCTACATTAAAAAGCCTGCGGTGGAGTGTGCCTGTCAAGAGCCTCTCTGGAGCAGGAGGGTAAGTAAAGGCGTAACTTGGGTGTCCCTAATTCTTCTTATATTCGCAACCTTTTATCCTTACGTGTTGGTAAAAATCTACGGAGATTAAAGGAGGTGCTTGATATGAGAGCATTATTGATGGCTTTATTAGCTTTTGTGAGCCTGAGTTTTGCCGAGAAGGTTCTCGTTATTGACGTGGAAGGTATGACCTGCAAAACCTGTCCTTTAGCAGTGAAGAAAGCCATATCCGAGGTAAAGGGTGTCAAGTGGGTGAAGGCATACCTGAAAAACCGCGTAGCGGTGGTTATAACAGAAGACGGAGTGAGTGAAGAGGAGGTGATTAGGTCAATAAGCAGAGCGGGAGCTTACAGGGGAAAGCTGATTGGAGAGGGTAGGTTCTAAGGAGGGAAGAAATGGTTAAGCTAAGAATAAAAGGAATGACCTGTGAACACTGCGCCCTTACCGTGAAAAAAGCGCTTGAGAGCCTCAAAGGGGTTAAAGAGGCTAAGGTGTATTTTCCCCAAGGTTATGCGGAAGTTTACACTCAAGAGGAAATAGCTACGGATACACTGATACAAGCGGTCAGGCAGGCGGGATACGATGCCGAGCTACTTGAGGAGGCTCCGGAGGTCTATGTGCCGAAAGAGGGCGTTTACGACCTGCTGGTATTGGGTGGAGGCTCTGCAGGCTTTGCTGCAGCTATAAGGGCTTCCGAGCTTGGTGCCAAGGTCTTAGTCGTGGAGGATAGGGTTATAGGCGGAACATGTCTCAATAGGGGGTGCGTTCCCTCCAAGTATCTGATTGACTTGGCAAACACCCTTTACACGCCAAAAAAGAACCCTCTTCTTAAAGAAAGTATTGAGATTAAGGGTGTTAACATCAAAAGGGTCGTTGAGTTCAAAGAGGAGCTACTGAAGGAGCTTAGAAAAGAGAAATACTGGAATGTGCTTGAGGCTTACCCGGGCATAGAGTATAAGGACTGCAGGGGAAAGTTTTTACGAGGTGGTAAGGCTCAGGTGGGTAAAGGGGAGGTAGAGTTTCACAAGGCGGTTATAACCACCGGCTCAAGCCCGGGAATACCCCCGATAAAGAACTTGTATAAGGTTAGGTATTACACGAGCGACGACATATTCAACATAGACCACCTGCCCGAACACCTCTTGGTGATAGGTGCGGGGGCAGTGGGGCTTGAACTTGGGCAGGCTTTCCTAAGATTGGGGAGCAAGGTAACGCTGATAGAGGTTCTCCCTGACATAGCCTTCGGTGAGGAACCCGAGCTTAGGAGCAGGCTGAGGAAGCTCCTTGAAAGGGAGGGCATGAACATACTCACGGGAGTGGAAATTCAAGAAGCTCACGAAAGCGATGGCAAAATAGCTGTAAAGGTTCTCAGAGATGGAAAAGAGCTTCTGATAGAGGGAAGCGACCTTCTCGTGGCAACGGGCAGGACTCCCAACACTAAGGATATAGGACTTGAGAGCGTAGGTGTGAAAACCAACTCAAGGGGCTTTATAGAGGTGGACGAGTATATGCAAACCTCAAACC
>WFYI01000060.1 GCA_015490155.1 Aquificaceae bacterium
CATCAGCTATCTGGTCTGCTATCTTGTCCGGATGTCCTTCCGTAACTGATTCAGCCATTCTAAGGGAGTACATACTTCATATTTTACAGAAACATTTGGGGTAAGGTTCTCCGTCTGGGGACTTTTTAGGCTAAATACCCATCGAAGCTTGATATAATGCAAGGAAAAGGCTTTTAAATTTGAATTATAATTATATTCTAATATAATAAATATCATAATTTTTAGTTGTGAGAGGTGTCATAATTTTTAGTTGTGAGAGGTGTCATAATTTTTAGTTGTGAGAGGAATGAGTGAATGTTAATTCAAGCAAAGACAAAGGAGGGGATAAAGATGTCCTCCGTAAAAATTCTCGTGGCTGGACATTTTAACGCCGGTAAGACGACCTTTGTGAACACAGCCTCGGAGATAAAGACGGTGTCTACGGAAAAGTCTATAACCCATTCCGGAGAAAGGGCATACAAGGGGAAGACAACTACCGCCATGGATTACGGAGAGGTGTCTCTGAACGGTAAAAAGCTTGCCGTTTTCGGAATTCCGGGACAAGAAAGGTTCTCCTTCATGTGGAAAATTCTTTCAAAGAACACTCAGGGATTTGTCTTTCTCTTAGACAGTACAGCTCCGGACATGTGGAAGGATACTGTCAGGCAAATAGATATGCTGGCAAGGTACGCAGAGGTTCCTTACATAATTGCTGCGAATAAACAGGACTTGCCAAACGCCCTCGGGGTATCTATGGTCAGAGAAAGGTTAGGAGTAGAGCGCGACGTGCACATAGTCCCCTGCATAGCCAAGGATAGGGGAGTGGTAACGGAAACCATAGAGGTTTTGTTATCTAAAATAGATTCCTAAGAAAGTCGGGGGTATGTAGTATGAGCATGAACATAATCAAAAAACAGGAGGAAGTAAGGGACTTTTTCAAGGAAATATCCAAGGACAACAAACTCGACGGCATAATACTTGCTGATATGGAAGGGCTAGCCATGATTTCCTTTATAGATGAGGACATGGACGAGGATACTCTCTCCTCCTCAATAGCGGCGATGGTGTCAGCAGGGCTTATAACCACCGGCGATGCGGACAAGGGTTCCCTTAACCAGATAATACTCGACACGGAAAACGGGTACATCGTTCTTATACCTATAGGTGGCGAGTACATTCTGGGACTATTCACACCCAAAGACACAAAGTTGGGCATAATAAGGGTCATAGCAAAGGAGGTGGAGACCTTTTTGGAGAAGATTGATAAAGAGTGAGGTGAGAGTATGGTGAGCAGTGAAAAAATAGAAAGTGCGTTAAAGAACTTAGAAGAGGGTCGCAAGAGCGGGGCTATAAGCTCTTCAGATTTTTACAAAGGGCTTATGGATTTACTCCTTATGGTAAAGGAGGAGCTTCAGAAGGAAGATATCGACGAGGAACTTGCAAAAAGACAGATACCTTTCCTCCTGAGCTTCATCAAGAACCAGATTAAGGAGTTTAAAAAGAGGGGAAACTGAGACCTGTATCCGCACTTAGGTTCCGGGTTTTCCGCTCCGTTCACCGCTCTACAAAGGGCAGGATTAGTGTAGTATTAAAGCATGCAGAGGGAGAAGAGCCTTTACCTAATACAGAACCTCGATATAGCTCTCAGGATTTTGTTTATGGTAGAGGAAAGTCCCAGAACTATGGAAGAGCTTATGGAAAGCTCAGGTGTGCGGGAAGATAGGGTAAAAAGGATAATCAGAACCCTCATAAATAGGGAATGGTTGAGCGTAGATAAGGAAAGCGGGAGAATTCTACCGGGGGTCAAAAACTTTGAGCTTGGGAGAGCTTACTTCGAACACCTCGATGTAAGAAGCCTTGCAAAACCTATCCTCAAGGCAATTTCCGAAGAGACCGGGGAAAGTAGCTACCTCGTATCGAGAATGGGCTACGAGGTTCTTTACATAGAAAAGAACGAGGTTGAGAGAGCTGTGGGAGTGGCATCGAGGTTCGGCAAAGCTTTGCCCCTATATGTGTCCGCCGCAGGAAAGGTTTTCCTTTCCTACATGTCCGATGAAGAGATTGAGGAATTTACAAGGACTATAAGGTGGTTCAGGTACACGGAAAGAACTAAAGAGGTAAGTCGGCTGGGGGAGGAGATAGAAGTTATAAGAGGGCAGGGCTACGCTATCAGTCTCGGTGAGTACGAGGACGATGTTGGCAGCATAGCAGCTCCGGTTTTTGATTACGGAGGTAAAGTTAAGTACGTAATAAGCATAGTCTTTCCAATCTACAGAGTTTCGGAAGCTCTTTTGAGGGGCAAGTTCACAAATGTCCTGCTCAGTGCATCTCAGGAACTTTCCAGAAAACTCGGAAGGCTTCAATCCCAATAGCCGAGTTTTAGCGATATATCAAGGGCATAGTTCTCTAAGATTTTTCTCAATTCACCTTTTATAAATTCGAGTGGAAACCTGTATAGAGGAGCTATAACCTCCACAGCTCCCATGGGCATACCCTTGTAATCTCTTATGACGCAGGAAGCCCCTGCAACCCCTGTATCCTGATTGTACTCGTAATCAAATACAAACCCTGACTCACCTACCACAGCTTTCTTTAACGCCCTTGCGGAGCTTATATTCTCGTTTATCGAAAACCTTTTTCCGAGCCTCGACTTAACGCGAACCGATTTAAGGGTCTCCTCCTCCGCAACATAGGTTATGTAGTCTCTGGTGTCGTCTAACATAGCTAAATTTACTGTTTCGTTTAACTCTATCCTGAGCGTTTTGAGTAACGGTGAGGATAACTTCACGAGGGGATGCTTTTGTATAAAGCCGTAGCCCAATACCACCGCGCCTGTGGACAGCCTGTATCTTTCCGTAGCCTCATCTTTCTCAACTATCTTGTGCTTCTCTAAGGTTATAAGTATTCTAAAAACGTTGTTCTTATTAAGGTTTAGAGAGGTGCTTATCTCAGTTACACCGGACTCCCCCCTCTCGATTAGGAACTCAACTACGTCTAAAGCCTTCTCAATAGACCGCATCTTTACACCTCGAACTTGTATCCAAAGCCCCTCACGGTTTTTATAAAACTCCCGTAACTGCCCAGCTTGTCTCTTATGTGCTTTATATGAACGTCTATGGCTCTTTCCGTTGTGTCTTTGTCTATACCCCACAACTCCTGAACTACATAATCTCTACTTACGGGTTTACCGTAATGGTCAAGGAGTATTTTTAAGATTTTAAACTCCGCAGGAGTTAGTTTTACTTCTTGTCCATCAACTACTACCTTTACCCTGTTGGCATCAAGGCTAAGCCCACCTATGCTGTAGGTCTCCGTGGTTCTCGAGCCTATGGCTCTCTTCAGTACCGCTTTCACCCTTGAGACAAGCTCTCTCATAGAGAAGGGCTTGGTTATGTAATCGTCTGCCCCAAGCTCAAAACCTTTAAGCTTATCCTCTTCAGACCCCTTAGCGGTTAAGAATATTATCGGTATATCTCTCAGGTCTGGCCTGTTCTGCAAGAACTTGGCTATCCTGAAACCTTCTATGTCCGGAAGCATTACATCAAGTAGTATAAGAGATGGGGTCTCTTTTTCTATGTATCCGAAGAAATCCATAGCCCTCGTGAAAAGTCTAACCTTAAACCCTTCTCTCTCAAGGTTGTAGGAGATTAGGTCTGCCAGCTCTTCGTCGTCCTCGACCAAAAAAAGAGTATTCCTGTCAGGTTCCCTCATAACTCACGAAACCTGTGTCTCCTCCTGCGGTTCGGACTCCTTTATGAGCTTGTGTATCTGTTTAAAGTTTATGTCTCCTGCGAGTATGTAGTTTTTATCTCCTTGCTGAAATCTCCTTGCCACGGTCAAACAGAAGTCGTCAGTAGCCTGAGAGAGATATATATCCGATACGTAAATGCCCTCCTCGAGGCTCTTTCGGAAGTAAGGCTTACCTGAACGGTCGCTCCCCTTCTTACCCTGAGCTACGAAGTAATCTATCTTTGGGTTTACAACGTTGTTGGTTATCTGAAGTCCTCTCTCACTTATAACGTAGAACAGCTCAAAGTGGGAAAACTCCTCAAACATATCGTAAAGTACGTACTCCCACGTTTCCTTCGGGGATATTCTCAACCTCTCGAGAATGTTCTCAAAGTCCTTTAGGATTCTCTTTTTTATGTTGCTGATAATTTTCTGCTTACTCGGGTCAAAGAGAACGAGCGTAGGTTGGAGCTTTCTGAATATGAACACATACCCGTCTATCTTGAATACCCTCCTCTTAAGCTCGTTGACCTTGTCCTGAAACTCTTGATGTCCGCTTACGTTAGAGAGCGCAACGCAGAAGCCGTAAAGGGAAAGCTCCTGAAACTCCCCGAACAGCAAAACGTACTCCTTGTGAAACTCCCTGAAAAGCTCCCTTACCTCCTCCTTGGAGGGCGGTGTATCGAGAACCACCCAGAACTCACCGCTTTCCGGCACGTAAGAAGGCTCTTTCTTGAATATATCCTGTATATCTTCCCGCAGCACCTTAAATAGGCTCTCCTGTTTCTGAACGCCGAATATGTCCCTGAAGCGCCTTATACCTTTGAAGCCAAAGGAGACAAAATACTTCTCGTTACCGAAGCAGGTGGCTATCTGCTGAGATACGGGCATCTGATACACCTTGTTCTTTGCAAGGTAATAGAGAACCACATCGTAGGTCAAGACGCCGAGGTATGTTCCCCTCTTATCAACTATTATCGCAGGCTGGTTCTCTATGGGTAGGACGTCGAAAATCCCTGCGAGCTTATCGGGATTGGTTTTGAACCTTCTTACTCTCGGAATTATAGACACTACCTCACCTACGGTGAGGTCTTTATCTCTCAACTTAAAAATCCTGTTCCTATCGATTATACCTACAGCCTTACCCTCGTTTGCCACCACGAGGTAGTTGTATATCTTTTGCTCCTCAAAAACCCGTCGCGCGTCCCCCACGCTCAAGGTATGGGGCAGAGAAGGAACACTAAGCACAAGCTCAAGTACGTCTATCTCATCCTTTCTCATAACTTGAGGCTTTCTATCCTCTTGGCAGCCTCCACGAGCCTGTCCGTAGGCAGGGTTAGGGATATTCTAAAGTAGCCCTCTCCGGCATCACCAAAGCCGTTTCCGGGAGTACAAACTATCCCTGCCTCATCGAGGAGCTTCGAAACGAACTCGGAAGAGGTGTAGCCCGACGGAACCTTAATCCACAGGTAAAAGGTCACATCTGAATCAAGAGCCTCAAGCCCAATCTTCCTGAGGGCTGAACTCATGACCTCTCTCCTCTCCCTGTATGTAGCCCTCAGCTTATCAAGTTCTTCTTCCGGTAGGTTAAGCGCCGCTATACCGGCCTCCTGAACCGCATTAAACTGTCCGCTGTCCACGTTGGTCTTTACTTTACCGAGTCCCTTCACCAACTCCTCATTTCCCACAGCCATACCTATACGCCAGCCGGTCATGTTATAGGTCTTCGATAGGGAATGGAACTCAATTGCCACATCCTTTGCACCCTCTATCTGGAGTATAGATATAGGTTTTTTATCTCCTAAGTAAATTTCCGAGTAAGCGTTATCGGAAGCGACTATTATGCTGTGTCTTTTTGCCCAACTTATTAACTCCCTGTAAAACTCCTCCGTAGCGTTCGCCGAGGTCGGGTTGTTGGGATAATTCACCCATATAATCTTAGCTCTGTCCACAACCTCTTGAGGTATAGAGCCGAGGTCTGGTAAAAAGCCGTTTTCCTCTTTAAGTGGAACCGTGTAAGGTGTCCCGCCCGCAAACATAGTTCCTATCTTGTAAACGGGGTAAGCCGGGTCGGGGCATATCACCACATCTCCCGAATTTACGAAGGCTAAAGGAAAGTGAGCCACACCTTCCTTTGAACCTATAAGGGCTATAACCTCCGAGTCGGGGTCAAGCTCTACATCAAACCTTCTCTTATACCACCGGGAAACAGCCTCTCTATAGGAACGCATACCCACGTAAGATGGGTACTTATGGTTCTCAGGGTTTTCCATAGCCCTTTTACCCGCTTCAATTATGGGTTGTGGCGTCGGAAGGTCTGGGTCACCTACACCCAAATCTATCACATCTACACCTTGGGCTATCTTTTCCTGCTTCTTTCTATCAAGCTCTGCAAATAGATAAGGCGGAAGAGCTTTAAGCCTCTCAGAGAACTCAAATCCCATTCAAGAAACCTCCTGCGTGTATTCAGACTGAAAAACTATTATACATACTAACCCCTATGGGATAGATTTAACGGTAGTTTCGGGTAGATAGATATTTAGATTACTTGATAGACGCTTGATACACAGCAAACCACACTCCTCTTTATTAAAACCTTCTCTGAAGAGTTTAAGGGAGTATATTTAATAGGACTATGAAAGTAGAATTTAACGAAGAACTTATAAAGAAATACGACAGACCGGGACCCAGGTACACCAGTTATCCCCCTGCAACGGAGTTCAACGAAAGCACAGGTGCAGATGAGTATGTAAAGAAACTAGTGGAAAGTAATTCGAGGCATACTCCGCTCTCTTTATATTTCCACATTCCCTTCTGCGAGCAAAGATGTCTTTACTGCGGATGTAACGTGATAATCTCCCACAGGAAGGGGATAGAGGTTCCATATCTGGAAAGGGTTTACAAGGAACTTAAGCTCGTATCCCAGTATATAGATAAGGAGCGTAAGGTGTCCCAGCTCCACTGGGGAGGAGGAACGCCAAATTACTTGGACACAGCCCAGATAGAGGAGTTCTTTCAAGAAATAAGGAAAAACTTCGATTTTGAAAAGGATGCGGAGATTAGCATAGAGATTGACCCCAGGTTCGCGACAAAGGAACAGATAAAAACCATAAAAAAGGTGGGGTTTAACAGAGTCAGTATAGGCGTTCAGGATTTAGACCCCAAGGTTCAGCAAACGGTAAACAGAGTCCACCCGCTACCCGTGGTCAAAAGGGTGGTAGATAACCTCAGAGAGGAGGAGTTCCACAGTATAAACATAGACTTGATTTACGGACTGCCGTACCAGACGGTAGAGAGCTTCAAGAAGACCATAGAGCAGGTAATAGAGTTAAATCCCGACAGATTGGCTATATACAGCTTTGCCTATGTACCGTGGATTAAACCCCATCAGAAGTTAATGCCTCAGGAGGCTTTTCCCTCCGCGGAGGAGAAGCTCTCTATCCTAAATATGGTGATAGACCTCCTTCAAGAAGCGGGCTACGTGTACATAGGTATGGACCATTTTGCAAAACCCGACGACGAACTTGCAATAGCCCAAAGGGAAGGAAAGCTCTGGAGAAACTTTCAAGGCTATACCACCCGCAAGGGTGTTGAGCTTCTTGGATTCGGAGCTACATCTATAGGTATGCTTTACGATGGTTACTTCCAAAACTATAAAACTCTCAGAGAGTACAATGTTTCAGTAGACGCAGGTAAAATTCCCGTGTTCAGGGGCTACGTACTGAACGAAGACGACATAATAAGGAGAGAGGTAATTATGGATATAATGTGTAATTTAGGTCTGGATTACGACAGGGTGGAGCAGGAGTTCGGTATAAAGTTTGAAGATTACTTCGAGAGGGAGCTAGAAGAACTCAAAGAGCTTGAAAGTGACGGGCTTATAAAGGTCTCGGGTAGGCAAATAAAGATACTCCCCGTGGGAAGGCTACTTATAAGGAACGTAGCTATGGTCTTTGATGCACACCTGAGAAAGAAAAAGGAGCTAAGGTTCTCCAGAACGGTATAAATGGAACCCCTGTTAAGCGTAAAATCTTTATCAAAAGCTTACAAGGTAAAGAAAGGTTTTCTCCGTAAGGAGGCTCTTTGGGCGCTGAGAGAAGTTTCCCTTGAGGTATTTCCTTTAGAGATACTGGGTGTTGTCGGGGAATCAGGTTCCGGTAAGTCTACTCTCGGCAAAGTTATACTCCGCTTAGAGGCTCCATCTGAGGGAGAGGTGTACTTCAAGGGTAGAAATGTCTTTAAGCTGGGAAGGGAGTACACAAGACACGTCTCCGTAGTTTTCCAAGACCCGAGGGCATCCTTGAACCCGAGGATGACAGTACGAGAAATACTCGAGGAACCCCTTTTGGTACACGGCATCAAAGATAGAAAGGGAAAGATTGAGGAGGTTATGGAGCTTGTAAGCCTGCCCGTTGAGTTTTTAGAGCGAAAGCCTGACGAGCTTTCCGGAGGACAGAGGCAAAGAGTTGCAATAGGTAGAGCCATAATACTGAACCCTGAGCTTATAGTTGCCGACGAGCCTACGGCCTCCTTAGATGTTGCCATTCAGGAGCAGGTTCTCAACCTACTGCTCAAACTCAAGGGTTCCGGGTACTCATTCATATTCATAACCCATGACATAAGGGTTATAGAGAAAATAGGTGATAGAATAGCTGTTATATACGGTGGAACCCTCATGGAGCTTGGAAGTAAAGAGGAAATTCTGAGGGAGCCTATGAACCCGTACACCAAGTTTCTACTCAAGAGCGTTCCGGTTAAACACCCTAAACACAGAAAGAAGGAGGAATTACAGGAGTTTGAGTACAACATACCCTCTCGGGGATGTCCCTTCTATCCCCGATGCCCAGACAAACTTGAGGAGTGTTCCACTACTCTCAGGAGGAAGAACTTAAATGGAAGGTTTATCGCCTGCAATCTATACTAACCTGCTCGTATTCGTATTTCTCCTTTTCATGTCCGGCTTCTTTGCATCTTCGGAGGTGGTTTTCTTCAGCGTAAGCAAACCCTTCTTAATGAGATTTTCGGGGAACAGACTCTACAAAATCCTCATGAAAATTATCTCCAAGCCCAAGGAAGTTCTAATATCCATACTCATCGGGAACGAAATAGTAAATGTCCTGATATCCTCTTACGGAGCAAGTATGTTCACATCACTCTTGGGAAAAGAAGGTGCTTTTATATCAGCTGTAGTCATGTCTACCTTAATATTTATATTCGGAGAGACACTACCGAAAAACGCAGTTTTACCCGTAGCACCGAGGCTCTCCCTAATCTATGCTCCCGTGTTTTACATATTTCATGCACTTATAACGCCTATAAGGGTCGCTCTGGTTCTTCCGGTTCAAGGTCTGCTAAGTAAAATGGGCATAAAGCTGGAAGAGGAAAGCTACGAGCTTACCGAAGATAAACTCCTGTCTTTGTTAGAAACGGGCTTAGAGTCCGGCAACTTCACGAAAAACGAAAAGGAGATGGTGGAAAAAGCTCTCGAGATGGACGAAACTCTCGTGAGAGAGCTAATGACACCCAGACCGGACATCTTCGCCCTCGAACAGGATAAGAAGGTTAGAGAGGTTATAGAGGATATAAAGTCCCACGGACACAGCAGATTTCCCGTTTACGAAAACGTCCTCGACCACATAACCGGTATGGTGAACATAAAAGACCTTATACCCTTCGAGAATAACGCAGACAGGACACTCAAGGAGTTTGCTAAGGAGCCGTTGATAGTCCCGGAGGTTATGAGTATTGGAAGGCTTCTCAAAGAGTTTAGGAACGGAGGAACCCACATAGCGGTTGTGGTAGACGAACACGGGGCGGTCTCCGGAATAATAACCCTGTACGACATACTCAAGTGGCTTTTGGGTGATGTTCCCGAAGAGTGGGAGGAAGAAAAGGAAGTGGTAAGGCTCTCAAAAGGCACATACAAGGTCAGCGGCTCAACGGACATAGAGGAGCTGGCGCAGGAACTCGGCTTCGAACTTCCCGAGGACTACGACTACGACACGGTAGGAGGCTTCGTAATGGCTAACTTAGAAAAGATACCCGAAAAGGGAGACGAGTTCGAGTACGGAGGATTTAAGTTCGTAGTAGAGGAAATGGAAGGGAACAGAGTTAAAGAGGTAGTAGTCCACGCACCGGCGAACAGAGAAAAGGTGCCGAGCGGTTAATGAACCACTTTATAGTTTTAGAAAGTTCAGAATTTAATCTCGAACCTCCCGGAGGGAGGTTAATCTATAAATCCAAAAAGGGACTACCCGTAGAAGAGCCTCTCATCACCCGAGAGGAGCTTGGCAACGGACTGCCTTACGAAGTTTTAAATCCCATACAGACCCTTTTCTACAAACGTTACACAAAAGGAAACGCCCTCGTGAGCGCTCCCACGTCCGCGGGGAAAAGTCTGATAGCTTACATCTTCTTTTCAAAGAAAAAGGGCAGAAAGGTCTTTGTTGCACCTACCAAATCGCTCGTTTACGAGAAGACCGTCGAGCTTAGAAAGTTCTTCGGTAAAAAGGTAGACGTTAGAACCGGAGACATCATAGAGGTTTTCAAGCCCGTATCAAGGGAGGTGGTGGTAGCAACTTACGAGAACCTAACGCTCGCTTTGAGGAACAACCTCCAGTGGACTGCGGATATATCCTGCGTGGTGATAGACGAGGTACACCACATAATGGGAAATCGAGGATGGATACTCGAGGAGTTGATAACTTACCTGTTGGAGAGAAACATAGAGCTTCTAGGACTCTCCGCCACCCTCCCCGGCTCGGAGAACTTAGCGAACTGGATAAATGCGGAGCTTTTCGTAGAAAGTATGTGGAGGCCCGTTCCCCTGCACAGGAAGGTAATGCCCCTGACAGAATTCGAGCCTCTATCGGGAAACGTCAAGGGCTACGACGAGGTCATGGCTTCAAGACTCTTGAATGCTTTATATCAGCTTAAGAGCCAAGACCATCAGGTAATACTCTTCGTTCACAAAAAGAACATAGGTTGGAAGATGTTAGAGATAGCAAACCGAGAGAAGATAGGCATAATGAACGAGACTCTACCCTTTGATAAGGAAGAGAGGGAAGAAATCGAGATAGCATTTCACAACGCTGACATCCCCCGAGAGGAAAGGGAAAGCATAGAGAAGCACTTCCGTGATGGAAAACTCAAGACGCTTATAGCTACCCAAACCTTAGCTTACGGCGTAAACTTGCCGGCGGACACGGTAATAATAGGAGTAAGGGGATTTTACGACAGGTACACCGCAGACTGGAAGCTGATACCAGACCACTTAGACATACTCCAGATGGAAGGTAGAGCGGGAAGGCTCGGTATAAAACAGGAGGGGTACTCCTACCTGCTCCCTTACGGAACCCGTTCCGAGATACTCGAAGAGGAGCTAAGGAAAAAGATGGAGGGAAGGTTTACCCCATTCTTAAAGCAAATCGTAGATACGAGAAACGAGAGGGAACTTAAAAGGGTCTTGAGTTCGTTCACGCTCGTGGGCTTTCTGTACGAAGGTAAGAACTTTAAGGATTTCCTAAAGAGGTCTTTTTCACTCAGAGAATTGGTTGACAACGAGGTGCTCGACGAGGTATTTAACTGGCTAAAGACAACCGGGTACATAGACGGAAACAAGCTAACAGACAAAGCTGTCTTTTGTGTAAAAAGTGGCATGTCCCCTGTAAACTACGAGGAGTTCCTTATGAGACGCAAGCTCAACCTTGAGGAACTTATAACTATACGCCCTCTTCTATTCGTGAAACGCTTTGACGGGCTTTTCCCGTTCCTTAAATCCTACGGAGACCTATTTAAAGAAGACCTCAGGTACATACAATCCAAGATAATACCCTGCGGAGAAACCTGTTATAACGATAACACAGACCAGTTCCTTTTCTACATAGAGGGGCTGACATTCAAATACAAGAACATACAGCACCCCCCGGGCGAATTTTCCTACCTTGGAACAGATGCACTACACCTTCTCAGAACTATGCTCGATATTAAGAAGTTTGGAGACCTCGGCTGGAGCTATACAAAGATTATGGCTATAGCACACTGCGTAAAGTACGGGCTTACCCTCGAGTACGCCCCTCTCGGAGGGATAAAGGGTATAGGACACATAAGGGCAAATCTTCTCAAAAGACTCATGCAGGAGGAAGGTATAGAACCCCCGCCCTTAGGCTCTCCCACCGAGGAGCTTATAACTTTGCTCAGGGACAACTTTGGAGATAGACTGGAGCGCAGACTTCTCGAGCTTTTATCGGAGTACAGATACGTCGGGGATTTAGATAGGAGTATCAAAGAGGCACGGCAGGTGGTAAAGAGACTTGAGGGAAATAGAAAGGGTTTCCTGATAGACGACCGGATACTTAGGACTATGGCTTCTTTTGTAATGGGTATGGACGCGGTTAGAATGCGTAAAAGGGAACTCATAGACAGCCTTTTATGATGCTTAGGACTTCCTCGTAAACTCCCTCTTTATCATTCTTGTACCTCTTTCCAAGTTCAACAGCCCTTTCAAGCTCTATTAAAGACTCCCTTACGAGGAACTGGAGAAATTGGGGAAGGTTAGAGCTTCTTTCCTTTAAGGAGCCTCTATCAAAGTCCAATATGTAAACTTTCATACCTTCGCCCACCAAAACATTTTTATCTATGTTTGAGAACTCACCTCTGTTTATTCCCATCCTGTCTAAAAGGAATGCGGCTTTGAGTACCTCCGTAAGGAGGTAGATTTTTTCTTTCCTATCTACATTCTTTACATACTTTCGGAAGGGAATGCCTTCTATGAACTTATAGGCAAAGTAGCCGTGTCCTCTAAAGAGCAGTTGGGGAAAGTAATCTATTCCCTTGAGCCTATCTAATATATCTGCTTCTTTGTTTATAGCCCTCACTCTATACTCATCTTTTGCGAGCTTTACGGCAACTTTTAAGCCCTTGTACTCCCCTACGTATATAACACCCCTCCACCCTTGGGAAAACCTCTCGAGTTTATCAACCTTTTTCGATAGCTCTTTCCTCAAGTATTCTTCCATCTGACATGGTAAGTACTCTCGTCCCGAACTCTGCAAGCTCTTCCTCATGGGTAACCATAACTATGGTATTTCCTTCCGAGTTGAGTTTCAGGAATATGTCCATCACGGTCTCGGAATTCTTCGAGTCGAGGTTGCCGGTAGGCTCGTCTGCAAAAAGCACCTTAGGCTCGTTGGCTATAGCCCTTGCTATCGCAACCCTCTGCTGTTCACCTCCCGAGAGCTGGTAGGGCTTCCTATCCTCCTTGCCCTCAAGCCCGAGCTTTTTCAATAACTCTCCCGCCCTTTTAAGGCTCTTCTCCTTTGTAATCCCCGCTTTTAACATGGGGACTATTACATTTTCAACCGCGGTAAGCTCAGGAAGTAGATAGTGAAACTGGAATACGAAACCTATCTTTGAGTTCCTAATAGGAGAAAGCTCCTCATCAAAGTTTATCCTATCTTCCTCAAAGAAAACTTCTCCCGAGGTAGGTCTATCGAGCAGAGCCATTATGTAAAGGAGGGAACTTTTACCCGAACCGGACGCCCCGAGTATACTTAGAAACTCGCCCTCCCCAATCTCTAAGTTTATGTCCCTGAGTATAGTATTCCCGTCTATACTTTTCGAGACACGCTCAAGCCTTAGAAGAGCTTTAGAGTTTCTCAACTTCTTTCTTTTCAAGCTTAGGGCGTTGAAGTGTAATGGGTAACTCAAGCATAACCGCTATCTCATCGCATTGAGGGAACTTTACGCAGTTTATACACTCACCCCAAACCTTATGGGGAAGTTCTCCCTTATCTATCTCGGCAAAGCCAAATCGCTCGAAGAAGTCCTTTGCGTAGGTAAGTGAGAATACCCGTTGTATACCCATCTCCTCCGCTTCCCGAAGACAGGCTTCTACGAGCTTTCTTCCTATACCAAACCCTCTGTAGGCTTTGTTTACCGCTAAGCTCCTTACCTCAGCTAAGTCTTCCCATACGACGTGCAAAGCCACACAGCCCAAAACCTTTCCCTCTTCTTCGTATACCCAGAAATCCCTTATGTTTTCGTATATGGCGTTCAAGCTCTTGGGTAGAACTATACCCTCTTTTGCATACTCATTTATAAGTAGGTATATACTCTGAGCGTCCGATACCTTAGCCTTTCTTACCACAGGATATAATTATATGCTGTATATGGAAACTAACAAGAAGGCTCTGATTTTGCTTTCTGGAGGTATGGACAGTACCACCCTCCTATGGTTGGCTAAGACTAAGTTCGAGCAAGTTTGGGCTATATCCTTTGACTACGGACAGAGACACCAGATTGAACTCAAGTACGCAAAGGAGCTTGCCAAAATTGCCGGTGTTCAGGAACACATAATAGTAGAGCTTCCCATCTATAGAAATATAAAAGGCTCTGCATTGATAGACAAGGAGGTCGACGTTCCCAAGGAGGACTATCCGGAAGGTTCTCCGCCGATAACTACGGTGCCTATGAGGAACTTAAACTTTTTAGCTATAGCCTCTGCATTCGCGGACAACTTGGGTATAGGAAATATAGGCATAGGTGTTCATGCCCTCGACACCCCCTACCCCGACTGTAGACCGGAGTTCATATCTGCTGCAGAAGCGGCAATAAACGCCTCTGCAATCCTCACGGCGGAAAGGAAAATACGCATACACCTCTGGGCGCCCTTTCTGGGAATGAGCAAAAAAGATATAGCCAAGCTCGGCAAGGAGCTGGGAGTTCCCTTTGAAAAGACATACTCCTGCTACTTGGGAACAGACCCCCCATGCGGAGAGTGTCCTACCTGTAGACAGAGGGAAGAGGCGTTAAACTCCATATAAGAGTTTTAAAATATCTATAACCGTGTTCCGTAGATACGTATTACTGCCCGTAATCATAGGCTTGCTATCAGGCATATTTGCCGTGCTGTTCGTCTACACTTTAGAGTTCATAACGAAGCACTTTTTAGAGCAGCTCGTAGGATACCTCCAGCCCCTTCCTGCCGGAGAAGGTGAAAGCCAAGAATTTACTATGTACCCGGAAAATGCTTTTCTTCTACCCTTAATTGTAGCTTTGGGAGGGCTTATCTCAGGTCTTTTGACCCACTACCTATCTCCCGAATCCGCCGGAGTGGGAACTGACGCAGCAATAAAAGCCTACCATGTCTCCGACAAACTCTCTATAAAGTCATCTTTGGTAAAGCTGATAACCTCAGCGATAACCATAGGAACGGGAGGAACCTCCGGTAGAGAAGGTCCGATAGCCCTTATAGGTGCAGGTATAGGCTCAAGTGTATCCGAGCTGTTTAGATTAAGTCCGAAGGATAGAAGGGTAGCTATTGCTATAGGCTTAGGAGCCGGGATAGCCGCTATCTTTAAAGCCCCTCTTGCAGGTGCGATAATAAGCGCAGAGGTCTTCTTCAAGAAAGACTTTGAGATAGAGGCTATGATTCCCGGTTTTATAGCTTCCGTAGTCTCTTACAGTGTTTTTGGTTTGGTCTTCGGTTTCCAGCCCATATTCGAGGTGGACATACCCAAACTCTTAAATGTTCAACCCATAAATCTATTGGCTTTCATAGGCTTAGGGGTGGTCTGTGCGTTCGTGGTTAGGTTATACGTATGGATATTCTTTAAAACAAAAGACACTTTTGACAAGCTCCCGTTACCGGGATATCTAAAACCTGCAGTGGGGGGCTTCTTAGCAGGCGCGGTAGGGGCAGTTATCCCTGTGGCTATCGGAAACGGCTACGGATGGTTACAGTTAATAATGAATGGGGAGCTAACGGATTTGAGCTTCATACTCTTGGGGCTTGTAGGTGTTTTACTCGGAGTATCCTTCACCATAGGTTCTGGAGGTTCAGGAGGAGTATTTGGTCCTTCGGTGATAATAGGAGGTCTTGTAGGGGCAGGATATAGTTTAACGGTGAACAACATTTACGGAATTAACCTCCATGTCCCTTCCTTTACAGTTGTGGGCATGGTTTCTCTTTTTGCCGGAGCGGCAAAGGCTCCTCTATCAACCCTAATTCTCATAGCTGAGATGACATCTGGATACGAGCTTCTCGTTCCTGCTATGCTCTCGGTTTTTGTAGCTTACTTTCTCAGCGGTGATAGGAGTATCTTTCCCAGCCAAGTAGACACTAAGTTGGACTCTCCAGCCCACACGGAGGATTGGGGCTTTTTGGTTTTGCAAAAGTTAAAGGTAAGAGATTTTATGAACCCACCCATAACCGTAGAACCACTTACGAGCATTCAAGAAGCGTACGAGATAATAAAAGACAAACTTATAGGAGGGCTGCCGGTAGTCAAAAATAAACGGATAGTTGGAATAATTACAAAGAGCGACATCTTGGGAGTTCCTCCGGAAGATAGGAAAAGCACTAAGGTGTATCAAGTTATGTCAACACAGCTCATAACGGTTACGCCGGAAGAGACTCTCGCAAGGGCATTTGATTTAATGATAAACAACGGCATAGGGAGACTTCCGGTGGTCGAAAAGGGAGATAAGTTAATAGGGATTTTAGCCAGAGCAGACATAGGTAAGGCGGTTAGAAGTGTAAGTAAGCCCCTGGCGGCGACCTAGGTTTCCGTGCCGCGGACCGGCACAGTATCATCGGCGCAGGAGGGCTTAACTGCCGGGTTCGGAAAGGGACCGGGTGTTACCCCTCCGCTATGGCCACCAGGGAAGCAACTTAATAGGTGGGAACTTTCCTGAAACAGGTATGCAAGCCAATCGGGCTATTAGTACCGCTCGGCTTCACCCATTGCTGAGCTTCCACCTGCGGCCTATCAAGGTGGTAGTCTCCCACCACCCTGATGGGGAATCCTTATCTTGGGGCGGGCTGCGCGCTTAGATGCTTTCAGCGCTGATCCCGTAGCAGGATGGCTACCCGGCACTGCCTCTGGAGAAACAACCGGTACACCAGAGCCTGCCTCATCTCGGTCCTCTCGTACTAAAGACGAACCCCCTCAAGATTCCTACGCCCGTGGCGGATAGGGACCGAACTGTCTCACGACGTTCTGAACCCAGCTCGCGTCCCCCTTTAATGGGCGAACAGCCCAACCCTTGGGACCTGCTTCAGCCCCAG
>WFYI01000061.1 GCA_015490155.1 Aquificaceae bacterium
ATCGGGGCGACAGGACTTGAACCTGCGACCTCCGGTTCCCGAAACCGGCGCTCTACCACCTGAGCTACGCCCCGTCGGAGGAGGAATAATAATTATAATCTTTACAATGAAAAAAGGAGTCCTGCTCATAAACCTCGGAGGTCCCGACAGCCTTGAAGCTATACAGCCCTTCCTTTACAACCTATTTTCAGACCCTTACATAATAGACCTGCCCCGGCTTTTGCAAAAACCCTTAGCCCTTCTCATATCCAAAATCAGGGCAAAGAAAACCAGAAAGTATTACGTAGCCATGGGAGGAAAGTCTCCCCAGCTTGAGCAAACACAAAAACAAGCCAAAGCTTTGCAAGAGGTTCTCGGACAGGATTACGCCGTTGAAGTAGGAATGAGATACTGGAAACCCTTTATAGAGGACGCGGTAAAATCCCTGCTCGGACGAAGTGTTAAAGAGATTATCCTACTTCCGCTTTATCCCCAGTACAGCATAACCACCACAGGCTCGGCCTTTGCGGAGTTCGAACGGGTAATTAAAAAACTAAATCCCGGTGATGTGTCCGTTAGAAAAATAGCCCACTTTTACGACTACAAACCTTACATAAATTCTTTAATAAATAGAATAAAAACCTCCCTTCGGGAGGTAGATTTAAAAAAAACACACTTCCTATTCTCAGCCCACAGCCTACCCCAAAAGGTCATAGACAAGGGAGACCCCTACAAGGAGCAAACGGAAAGGACGGTTAAACTCGTTATGGAGGAGTTCAAGGGTGTTCCCTACACGCTCGCCTATCAGAGCAAGGTGGGATTTACAAAATGGCTGGAACCTGCCACCGACGAGGTCATCAAAGAGCTTGCACGCAAAGGCTTGGAGAACTTGGCGGTTATTCCGATTTCCTTCGTGTCCGAGCATTCGGAGACCCTTTACGAGCTTGATATACAGTATAAAGAGCTTGCACAGAACCTCGGTATAAAGAACTTCCTTAGGATTCCCACACTTCAAGATGAACCGGACTTTATAAAAGCATTAGCAAGTCTTATCAGGGAAGTTGACATTAATCAGAACAACCCGAAAACTTAAAGGAGAAAATAATTAATTCATGGGATTACTGGATAAGTTTATAAAACGTGAAGAACAAACAAAGGTTTTAGATACATACAGGTTCGGAGAGCTTGAACTCTACCTCGTGGACTACCTTGAGAAAGACCCCGACGCGAAGATAGAGGACTACTGGATAGAGGCTATAGACTGCTCTGACGACGGCTACTGGACTCTCGTTGGTAGAAGGTACGGTGTGTTTCAGCTCTACGACTGGGCGGGCAGACTGCACAGACTTCCCGCAAGACCGCCATCTCAGAGCGTTACGGACATAGTCTTCAGCGGAAGGTATTTAGGCGTAGTTGCTTCCCCTTACCTTGCCATTTACTACCTAAACGACTTGCGGGACACTTCCAAGTGGAAGAGCGTGAGAATATCTCAGGAGGGTCTCCGACCCACGGGAGGACTTGACATAAGGAACGGAACGCTCGCCTTTTCCGCGGTGGGTGAAAAGATATACATAATAGACCTGTCCGGAGACCTTTCACAGGAGACGGTAGAGTTTAAGAGTACTTTCCTTTATGGAAACGCTAACTTGGGCGACCTTAAGGTTATAAAACTGCTGGACAGCGGAGCGGTGTTCCTCGCAGGCACTCAGGGCTGTGCAACTTACTCCCCCTCGGGAAAGATGCTCACCAAGTTTGAGTACTCGCCCGGGAGGGCTGTAGCGGAACACGGGGGCAAGGTGTACGTGGCGGACAACTCCGCAGGGAAGGTGTTTGTACTTGACCCCGTTAGGGATACACTCGCAGGAGAGCTGGACTTACAACACAAGGTAAGCACCTTGGACGTCTCACCGGACGGAAGGTACCTGATGACCGCAGATGAGGAAGAGAACAGGTTGGGCGTGTACGACCTCGGCACAGGTGAGTTTTCGGGATTTATAGAGGGCTTCGGTTACAGCATCGTTAAGATTTCCCCTGACGGTAGCGTGTACACCTCAAGGTACGAAGACACGGAGGACGGGAGGCTGTACTTTCTTGAGAAGTTTGAGAGCAACCTGATAGACTTCCTTTATCCAAAGGAAAGGCAGCAACAGATAATAAAGAACGCCGAGAAGCTCTACAAAGGTTTCTCTAAAGCCCTTAAAAAAGAAGAAAACGAGGAAAAGTTGCCCCTTATAAAGGAGTTTCAAGAGCTTTACTCAATTGACATACCAATAAAGAAAGTTAGGGAGCTTATAAACTCAGCTCAGGAGGCTATAAAGGAAAGGGGTTATGAGATTTTTGTAGAGGGGATAAAGTCAAAGCTCAGAGATAAAACTATAACAGGTGAGGACTTTAAAGAGCTTAAACGCAGGCTTGAAATCAGTGAAGAAAGCTGGAAGGAGCGTTTAGAGAAGTTAAAAGATGAGGTAGAGGAGTTTTTCAGGAGGGAGATACAGGAGAGACTTGGCAGGGTAAGAGAGGCTTTAAAGAAGGAAAGCTCCATAGACATAAGAGACCTTGAGGCTCTTGAGGAGGTCAAATCCGCAAGAGAGTTTATATCAAAACTGCCGAGTGAGTTTTACGAGGGTGCGATATCAGACCTTACAAAAACACTTCAGGAGAAAATCATAGAGGACAGGTTAAACAGGTTCTCCATTCATATTTCGGACGACTTAGTATCCTTCGGTAGCGAGCAGGTGGAGAAGTTCAAAGCGGAGCCTGTAAAGCTCAAGTGGCGTATAGAGGTTGAAGAAAAGATTCTCCAGAACGGGGAGACCTACGGGAAGCTCATATTCACGAGACAGGACGGCAAGATAGCGGAACCTAAAAGGTACGATAACATACTCAAAAGCGACGAGCTTAAGCACTTTCCAAAATGGGTGAACAGATACCTCAGACACCTGAACGGTTTATGTTCCAAAGAGAGCTATCGCGTTCCCGACTTCGTCTCTTACGAGGAAACGCCTTGGTTTGTCCAAAACCTTGAGAGGTTTTCCTCTTTGCTTAAAGAACAGCTTGAGTATGAGGAGGGCATACTTATACTTGAGGGAGATGCGGGCGTAGGTAAAAACTTCCTTGTGGAGGTGTTCTCTGCGCTTACAAACAGACCGCTTTTCATAATTCCCTGTAACTCTAAAATGGAAAAGGAAGACATAACCTTTATGTACGAGTTTGACCCGAGAAGGGGAACGAGGCGCGTGTATTCGGACATAGTTAAAGCTCTCAAGACCCCCGGGGCGGTTATATACCTTGATGAGATAAACACCCTTCCCCCGTCGCTGGTTAAGATATTCAACCCACTCTTTGATTACAGGAGGTACTTAGTTCTTTCCTACGGTGAGGTGATAAAAGCTCGCCCTGATGTCCTCATAGTGGGAGGTATGAACCCCCAGAACTACTTGGGCGTTTCTGAGCTTCCGCAGGACATAAAGTCTCGTGCGGACGTACTCTTTATAGACTACCCTCCCTTTAAAGATGAGCAGGGCTTTTACTATCCCGATGAGGCTATCATCCTGAAAGATTACATGAAAGAGGTATCTAACTTGAGTAACAGGGAGTTTACCTACCTGTGGTATTACGTAGTTAACGAAGTTATAACGGAGCAGGGGAAGGAAGTCTTGACAGACACGAAGGCAAGAGAAGTAAAACAGCTCTTTGAGCTTTTGAAAATAGCAAACGAAGTTAGAGTAGCTTACAGAGCTTACCAGATGCAACAATCCGAGGAGCCGGTAGAGTTCGTATTCTCAATAAGGGATACGATAAGATGCGCACGCAGACTGAACAAGTACCAAAACGCAAAAAGTGTGGTGATAGACACGATAATACCGAAAATCAGCTCCCCCCTCGAAAAAGAAATCGTCAGGAGCATAATTGAGAGGAGCGTTTAACGCTCCTCTGAACTCCTTAGAACATGGGTCCGTAAGTTTGGAAATATACCGAAGAGTTTGCGTAATTCTTCAAAGGCGAGAAGATGTTAGGAGTCCTACCTATCTTATAGACCTCCCCTTTGTACATAATTCCAAAGTCGACAATACCTCCTTGTGTGTCGTAAACGAATGCTACTCCTCCGGACCTGCCTACGCTCGCCCATTCTGTATCTCTCATGAGTTCCTTTATAGGAACAAGAGCCAAGCACTTTACTTCAACCTCTGTTTGATTAGCGGGGTCGTCATCTCTCACAGCTTCACCTTTTCTATTAACTATCGCGTTCATAACTATAGAGCCGGTAGGTTGGCTTACGGCTGTTTCAAACCAGCGTATCTCGTCACCATCACCGGGTATGTAGTAGATTGAGGTTGTGGCAAAATCTTCGCCCTGAAATATAAGATTTGCAAGCACACTTCCATATCCTATGTCGTCGTAATCATGGTCCGGGAGGTTTCCTTCAGGATACACACTTATACCGTTCTGATAGAAAAACATGCCCGTTACCATATCAAACACGACCGCTTCCGCAGTTAAGGTGGTTCCTACATCTGAAGTAAGTCCATCGTCAATAACTAAGTAACCATCGGTAGTTCCTGAAGGTGCTGATATAGAAGAAGGCTTGGAGTTTGCAGCTTCATAATTCGAAGCCATAACGTTGCCCGGGAAACCAAGTTTGTTGGAACTGGAGATGTCTATCGTGGTCACATCACTATCGACGGTTGTAAATGTAAATGAAGTGCTACCGCAAGTTGCCTGTGCATAGCTTCCGGAACCTGTTAATTTGGAAAACCCATCCCAGTCCGGTTTATGAACATGGGTAATATTCAACTGTCCCGGTGTCCCACCGTACATGGGGGCAGCAACATAATAAGTTAAAAGCGACACCCAATTACCACCGGATTTGACATAGGGAATTATCACGGGTTGGGCATTGGCTACTAAGGATGTAGCTACAAAGATAGCTCCTGACAAAAGTAAAGTTTTTTTTCTCATGACACATCCCCCTTAAGTTTTTTAAATAATTATAAGTGCTATATTACAGGGTAGCAAGACTTTTAGGTTTGCTTTGGTTTTTCTGGTAAAATATCCCTTCTTAGAACGCACCTTTCCCTTATGGGTTGCCCCTTACGGGGTGAGTGGGGAAAGGGTGGCAGAAACCCATAGGAGGTATGCAGTATGGCTGTTGTATCCATGAAGGAACTCCTTGAAGCGGGAGTTCATTTTGGACACTCAAAGTCCA
>WFYI01000062.1 GCA_015490155.1 Aquificaceae bacterium
ACTCGAATGTATTAAAGCAAACGGGATAGTCTCTTGATAGCTTCCACCTTTTCCCTGTTTCCCAGCTTAGCCCTATCTATGGCTCTCTTTAAGGTTTCTATGGAGGCATCGTATATGTCCTTTTGGACGGGGAAGGGGTGTCCGTCTTTGCCGCCGTGGGCGTAGCTGAAGGTGGCGGGGTCTTTGAAAGAGGGTTTAGTTCCGTAAATTAGCTCGCTTACGAAGGCAAGTGCCCTCAATCGCTTTGCCCCAAGTCCCTTTATCTTCAAAAGGCCTTCAAAGTCTGAAATATCCTGCTCTTTTACGCCCTCAAAGAGCTTCTCTAATTTGTTAAGGTCTAAGTCCTTCGGACTTATATAGTGCCTTGCAGGAAGTTCGAGGTGCTTTATCTTTCCAAGTTCTCTTATGGAGGAGTCAGGATTTTTAAACATATCAACAAGAGCTTTCCTGAAGTCTTTAGACTCCTTAGCAGTTCCGTTAAGCAGAACCTTTTCATGAACCTTCGGTGAGGATATACCCGAGTGGGGTTCTTCCACAAAGCTGTCCGTCTCCTCGCTTAACCAATGATACCTTCGAGCATAACCCTCTGACTCGTTTAGCCCTTGCTGAACCACACACCAAAAGCCCTCCTCCGTGAAAAGTACAAAGTGGTGGTACAGGCTGTATCCGTCCTGAAGAAGGGTATTATCCACCTTAGCCACAAGCCTGCTGACATCTGAAAGCCAGCTCAAGTCAATTGCCAAAGCGTCCGACACCCTTTCTATATCCTTGGGTGTGTTTATAGCACTTTTGCCTTTGCCACCTGCGGTAAATATACCTATATCACCTTCGAGGTTTTTGAGAGCCTCCTTAACCGCCCCGCACACCGTAGTGGTCAGCCCGCTGGAATGCCAATCAAAGCCCAAGACACAACCGAAAGCTTGAAACCAGAAAGGGTCTGAGAACCTCCTTAAAAACTCCTCCCTGCCGTGTTCTAAAACCGTAAGCTCTATTATCGCTTCCGCAAGCCTTACCATTCTACGGAACAGCCAAGGAGGTGCTTTACCGTAGTGCAAGGGGAGTGTGGCTATGCCTTTCCTCATCGGATTTATAATATTAAATTAAGAGATGAAAAGGGGGTTTAGTCATGACGAGAGATGAAACAATCAGGAAGCTTTACGAGGAAAACCAAGAATTTAGAGATGTAAAAGATAAACACGACGAGCTCGATAAGAAAATAGCAAAACTTGAGAAGCACTTTCCCATGACGCACGACCTCGAGCTTGAAATAGAAAAGTTAAAGAAGGAAAAGCTCTACTTGAAAGACAAAATGGAAGAGATAATACAGGAAGCCATGAAGGCGAGCTAAGCCCGGCAAGCGCCATAACCGTTCCCTTTAGGAATTCGGGTTATTATAATATTCTTATGTATAAAGTCCTCGAGAAGAAGTCTCTAACGCCGAAGGCGTTTATCATAGAAATAGAAGCTCCCCATTTAACGAAAGCAGGTCCGGGTCAGTTCGCGGTCATTCAGAGGACTCTTGAGTCTGAGAGGATACCTCTATCCATACTCGAGACTACCGACAAAGGAGCCAAGTTTCTGGTCGAAGTCAGGGGCAGAAGCACTCTCGAGCTTGAGGTTAGATTGAACGAGAGCAGGGAAATAGCTTACGTGGAAGGTCCTGCGGGCGTTCCCTTTGAGGTTAAAAACTACGGCAGGGTTCTGCTCCTGTCTAAGAACTGGGGTATAGCCCCAATAATAAACGTTGGCAGGGCTTTAAGTGAGTGCGGCAATAAAATTTCTGCGATTCACGTAGGGGATACATCGGAGAACGTTTACCTTATAAACGAGCTTGAGAGTTTCAGCGGCAGTGTTCGCGTATTCACAGAAGACGGCTCAGTTGAAGAGGGAAACGTGCAACTGGCTTTTAGGGATTACATAGATTGTGCGGGCAAACCAGACCTCGTAGTGTGTGCGGGGAATAACCTTGATTCCTCCCTCGTGGTTGACGTGTGTAGGGAAGAGGGTATAAGTGTGGTCAGTATGGTCAACACCTACATGCTGGATACCATAGGTCTATGCCTCGTTTGCAGGCTTTTGGTAAACGATGAGCAGAAGCTCGCGTGCGTTGACGGTCCTTGGTTCAACGGGCTTGAAGTCAATTGGGACTACCTTCTCGCCAGAGAGAACCTGTACGAAGATGAGGAAAAACAGGCTCTTGAAAAATTTTTGAAACAACTTGAAAGAGAAAAGCTCCGTTCGAGGAGATAGCCATGGCAAAAAAGATTCGCTATTTGGATAGAAATAAGGAGCCGATGCTTGAGCCTTCCGAGAGGGTCAAGGGCTTCAGGGAGTATGCCCTCGGCTTCTCGGTGGGACTTGCGCTGGACGAGGCTAATAGGTGTCTTTTCTGTAAGGACGCAGACCAGAGGTGTATAAAGGGCTGCCCCATAAACGTGGACATACCCGGTTTTATAAAGAAGATAACTGAGGGAGACCTCGTTGGGGCTTACAAGAAGCTCATAGAAACGGACATCTTCCCCTCTATATGTGGTAGGGTATGTCCCCAGGAGAGGCAGTGTGAAGGCTCCTGCATACTTTACTACGACACTGTAAGGGAGAGAAAGGCGAAGGGGCTTCCCGTGTCAATAGGAGCGTTAGAGAAGTTCGTGGGAGACTTTATAAGGGTTTCGGGGATAGAGATTGAAGAGGAAGCAAGTCCTCCTACGGGTAAAAAGGTGGCAGTTATAGGTGCGGGCCCCTCGGGTTTAGGCTGTGCCTACGACCTTGCCAAGAAGGGACACGAGGTTCACGTTTACGAAGCCCTCCACAAGGCGGGCGGGGTGATGAGGTACGGAATTCCTCCCGCAAGGCTGGACAGAGAAATTATAGATTACGAAATAAATAGACTTGAAAGGCTTGGCGTAAAGTTCTTTTACGGATACGTGGTAGGAAGAACCATTAGCCTTGAGGAACTCAGGGAAAAGTACGATGCGGTTTACATATCCGTGGGAGCGGGTAGAGGAAAGCTCGGTTTGAAGGGCGACCATCTCAAGGGAGTTTTTTCGGCGATAGAGGTTCTGACAAGGGTGAACCTCATGGAGGCTTACAGGTTTCCTGAAGCTCCCACACCCGTGGACTTGGGAAACAAGGTCGCTATAATCGGAGGTGGATTTACGGCGGTTGACTGTGCCATAACTTCTCTTAGGCTCGGTCTTGAAACGCACGTGGTTTACAGGAGAACGAGGGAAACCTCCTCCGCACGGCAGGAGGAGTGGGACCACCTTATGGAAGAGGGTGCGCAGATACACTGGCTTACTCAACCCGTAGAGGTGTTAGGGAACGAAAAGGGAGAGGTACTTGGGCTTAAATGCATAAAGATGGAGCTGGGAGAACCTGACGAAAGCGGAAGACCGAGACCCGTACCCGTGCCGGGTTCTGAGCATGTTATAGAGTGTGATTCCGTAATATTTGCCATAGGACAGCAGGCAAACCCCATAGCCTATCAGGGCTTGCTGGAAATTACAAAGTGGGGAACCGTTAAGGTAAACGACAGGTACGAGACATCGATGGAGGGTGTGTTTGCGGGAGGTGATGCAATAAACGGGGGCGATACAGTAGTGCGCTCCTTAGCACACGGAAGGGAAGCCGCAAAGTTCATAGACGAGTACCTGAAAACGAAAAAATGGAGTTTTACAGGAGGTAGTTAATTATGGAAAGGAAAAAAGCCTTAATAGGACTGGGTGTTATCCTTGCCGGAGTTCTCTTTATCAAGTCCTGCGGTGAGCCTTACGGAGAAGCTGAAGAAGTTGTAACAGAATTTATGGAGGAAATACAGGAAGGGGAAGGGAAAGACGCTATAAAATACCTGTATCCCTCATACAGGGATGCCCTTGCAAAAGACCTCAAGCTACCCGTACAGTTTACCGAACTAAAGCCCTCGCAGGTGCTTTCCTGCGTACTTAGCAGTATGGGTGAAAATATTGAAGAGGTGGAGGTAGTAAGAGGCAAGAGCTTGGGAGACAGCGTAGCAGAGGTCGTTCTGAAGGTTGAAGATGAAAACGAGCTTGATAAGGTATTCAGGTTTATACTCATAAAAGACAGCGACGACGATTGGAAGATAGCGGGCATAGAGCCTTTTAATCCCACAGTGCGGGGTGAATGAGGTTTTTAATATGGCAAACCGCCTATTTGGGGGACGTGGTTCTCGCCACTCCCCTAATTGAAACCCTCAAGCTCAACTTTCCTGAAAGCGATATAGCTTTCGTAGGGAGACCTTTCATCTTAGAGCTTTTAAAAGGAAGCCCTGTTAAACTCATTCCCTACGATAAAAGTCTTAGAGGAAGTTTTAAAACTTTAAAAGAGATAAAAAGCTACGACGTTGCCGTATCCCCACACGTATCATCAAGAACCGCAATTATCCTCGCTCTGTCGGGTATAAGGGAGAGGATAGGCTTCGACCGTTCCGAGCTACCCTTTCTTTACACCCGAAGGGTAAAACACCTATGGGACGTTCACGAGGTTGAAAGAAATCTTAAACTTCTTGAGCCTTTGGGAATTAGGGAAAAGGTGAGGGCTACAAAGCTGTATATGTCTTCGGAAGAAAGAAACAAACACCTGAGAAAGTTCTCGCTACGGGAGAAAGGTTATGTAGTTATATCGCCCTCTTCTAACTTTCCACTTAAAGCGTGGTACAAGGAAGGCTGGAGAGAGCTTGCGGAATCCCTCAGCGGAGATTTCACCGTAGTAATAACAGGAACTAAGAAAGATGTAAACCTCGCCGAGTTTATAAGAGGTAAACATACAAATGCAATCTCCCTTGCGGGAAAAACCTCCCTACGGGAACTCATGGCTGTGGTAAGCGGTTCAAGACTCGTTATATCCAACGATTCTTCTCCTGTTCACATAGCTAACGCCTTCGGCGTTCCCGCGATAACTATATACACCGCTACGTCTTCACTGTACGGATTTTACCCACTTATCGGGGGTTTTTTAGAGAGCGGTCTTGAGTGCAGTCCTTGTTCTCCCAATCCAAAAAGCTGTAAGGTGGGCAAACCTGAGTGTTTAAGCTCTGTCAGAGTCAACGATGTCATCGACCTTGCTCATAAGCTCCTTGATGTTTAAAGGTTCTTTACCCTCGGGAGGCTTTTCGTAAGCGTAGTAAGTATCTCCCTCAAGCACTATCTTCGCGTTCTCAAGCTTTTTCCACCTGTCTGTATCCTTGGTCTTTACGTATATGTCCTTAAACCTACCCTTGAGGACACTACCCTTGTCTATAAAAAACTCAAGGTCTTTGAACAGCTTTATAAGGTGGTCGCAGGAGTCAAAAAAGTATGTGTAGTTTCCTACCCTGAGTGTGCATATCTGGTCTTCGTTTGTTATAAGAACGTTACAGACGGGGCACCTTGCATCTTCCGGAGGCACAAACTCCTTAGTCTTTTCAGGATTTAGAAAAACGTAGAGTGTAAGCCCCAGTAAAAGAAGGAGTGTAATTACAAAATCCCCCACCGCTATGTAATAGAAGTAGTCCTTGAAGAAAAAGCCCAAAAGACTTATAAGGATACTTCCCACAACTATGGCGGCGTTTATGAAAATGTATCTGGTTTTTATCTTATTGAATACGAACACTATTATCAGCAGAATACCTGCAAACTCTACGAGCCTCGAGGTCAAAATAAGAAGCATCACATCCCAGCTCTTCATGTCCTATGTACCTTACTTTTTTCCATTAACAGAGTAATTTTACACGACCGATGTGGGTTAGAATAAAACTTCCCGGTAGGCTGATTGATGAAGGTAAAGATATGCGGTATAACCAATTCGGAGGACGCAAGGTTTTGTGAAAGCGTAGGCGCCGATTTTATAGGTATGATACTTTATCCGAAGAGTCCTCGATTTGTAGATAAAGAAAAAAGAGGGGAAATTTTAGGCTCCGTTACAAAGGCAAAAAAGGTCGCAGTTATGGTAAACCCTTCCTTAGAGGAAGCTGAGCAGGCGTTGGAGGAGGGTTTTGACCTTATTCAGCTGCACGGAGAAGAAAGCTTAGAGTTTGCAAGTCACTTGGGCATAGACAGAGTTATAAAGGCTTTTCGGGTGGGTTCGGATATACCTCGCATTTCGGAGGGTTGGAAAGGAGCTTACGCCATACTCCTTGATACCTACACAAAAGGAGCATACGGAGGAACAGGTAAAACCTTCAACTGGGACATAGCAAGGCATGTCGTAGATTTAGGGTTCAGGGTGTTTCTCTCGGGAGGATTAAAGCCTGAGAATGTTGCTGAAGCAGTCGGTAAAGTTAAACCCTTCGGTGTGGACGTATCCTCTGGAGTTGAACTCAAACCGGGCGTAAAGGATAGGGCAAAGATAACTAAATTTATAGAGGAGGCTAAGGCTTCGTGAAAGTAGGATTTATAAGCGTTGTAGGCAAGCCTAATGTCGGTAAATCGACTCTTATAAATAGCTTGATAGGTAGGAAGGTCTCCATAGTATCACCCAAAGCGGGAACAACCCGTATGAGGGTGTTAGGGGTAAAGAGTGTACCGGAAAAGGCGCAGTTTATATTCCTCGACACACCCGGGATTTACAGACCAAAGGACGCACTCGGACAAGCCATGGTAAAAACCGCAGTCCAAACGCTTCAGGAAAGCGACGTTATAATCTTCATGATAGACGCAAAGGAGGGTTGGAAAAAAAGAGATGAGGAGGTTTTTGAGAACCACATAAGACCCCTCACCGGGGAAAAGCCGGTGATTCTCGTGATAAACAAGATAGATACTTTAAAAGACGTCAAAGAGCTTCTTCCTATGATTGAAAAACTCGGCTCTAAGTATCCGGATGTAAAGGAAGTAGTACCGGTTAGCGCCCTCAAAGGCACGAACCTCGATGAGCTTGAGAAAACCATAATAAGCTACCTGCCCGAAGGAGAACCCCTGTTTCCGGAGGACATGATAACGGACTTACCACTCCGACTTATGGCTGCCGAGGTGATAAGGGAAAAGGCTATGCTCCTCACGAGAGAGGAAGTTCCTACCTCCATAGCAGTGGTTATAAACGAGATAACCCAAGGAGAGAAAAATCCCGACGTCCTTGTAATCAGAGCGGAGCTTATAGTTGATAGAGAAAACCTAAAAGCTATAGTCATAGGCAAGAAGGGACAAATGTTAAAGCAGATAGGTAAAAAGGCAAGGGAAGAGTTAGAGTTCTTAACGGGTCAGAGGGTTTTTCTCGAGCTACAGGTAAAGGTAAAGCCCGATTGGAGGAAAAGACCTGAGCTTGTAAGAATGTTCGGCTATTACATGGAGTAGAGACATGAGAGCGGTTATCCAGAGGGTAAACTCCTCTTATGTGAAGGTCGATGGTAAGGTAGTCGGAGAAATCGGTAAGGGTCTAAATATTCTCTTGGGCGTTAAAAAGGGAGATACTGAGGAGGATTTGAGAAAGCTCGCTAAGAAGATAGTTAATCTGAGAATTTTTGAGAACGAGGAGGGGAAGTTTCATTACTCCCTGCTCGATATCGGAGGCGGAGCGCTGGTAATTTCCCAGTTCACCCTTTACGCAAATGTAAAAAAGGGAAAGCGTCCCAGCTTTGAGATGGCTGAAAAACCTGAGAGGGCAAAGAAACTTTATGAGACATTCATAGAGGAGCTAAAGGTTCTTGGAGTTGATAAGGTTGAAAGTGGAGTGTTCGGAGCGATGATGGAAGTTTTTATAGATAACTGGGGACCCGTTACCGTGATGGTGGACTCGGAGGATTTGTGATAGGAAAGATTGAAATATGGTAGTCCCGTGTATTCTTAGCCTGAAGTGGCAAACAGGTATCGTGATAGTCTATGTCGTTAGGGTTTCCTGTGTTGTTTCGGGGTATATTTTCATATATGGAGGGATACTATGGAAAGGGATGTAACCTTTCGTGAGTGTATAGACAGCTGTATGATAAAGATTAAGGAACATAGGGAACTGAAAGAGCTTTACGAGAAGTTAACAAAGGGCGATGAAAAGCTCGTGGAAGATGTTCTGCCCCAAAAGATAGAGGATTACCACGATAAGGTAAAGTGCTACCTCAAGGAGCTACTCGAAGAGATAAAGGCAAACGAAGAAACCTTCGAAAGCCTCCACGAAGGGGAACAGAAGGAACAAATTGAGCAGGACTTAAAAGACCTAAAAAAAGACCTCTACTGCTCAATAGCGGAAATTCTCGAGCTTTTCCACTACTTTAGAACACTTGAGAGCCTTTCCGACAGACACCTTGAGCAGGCATTATCTATTCCTTTGAAGCTCTTTTACGAACTCCTACTTGAACTGAAGTGCGGTGGTAAATGAGGGTAAAGCTTATTAAAACCACCGTAAGAGAATTTCCCCCTGCGGACAAACCGGAGGTAGTGTTCGTGGGGCGTTCCAACGTGGGTAAGTCCTCTTTGATTAACTACGTCGTGGGCAGAAACATAGCAAGGGTGAGCAAACAACCCGGGAGAACCAGAACCATAAACTTCTTTATACTTGAGGATAAGATATACCTCGTTGATGTACCGGGGTACGGCTTTGCCAAGAGGTCTAAGGAGGAAAGGGAGAAATGGAAAAGCATGATGGAAAACTACTTTCTGGAAAGAAGAGGGAATATAAAGAGAGTTTTTCAACTTATAGACTCCGTTGCAGGAGTTCAACCCCTTGACGCTCAGATGATAGAGTGGCTGAGATACCTGGAAATCCCCTTTACGGTTGTAATGACGAAGGTGGACAAAGCCTCTCAGAAGGAAATTTCAAAAACCCACAGGGATTTAAAAAGCAAGTTCGGGGACTTAAAAGTAATACGAAGCTCCGTAAAGGAAGGGAAGGGTAAGAAGGAAATCTTGTCCGAGATATTCAGTTCAACTTAGAGCCTTAAGCGTATAGCCCTCCGCGCATGGTAAAATAAACAAGTTATGGAGATACTCAACATTCCCATAGAGGAAGAAGTAAAACAGTCCTACATAGACTATGCCATGTCCGTTATCGTCGGACGGGCAATACCCGACGCAAGGGACGGATTAAAACCCGTTCAGAGAAGGATACTCTACGCCATGTACGAGATGGGACTCACGCCCGATAAACCCTTTAGAAAGAGCGCAAGGGTCGTGGGAAACGTGTTGGGTTACTACCACCCCCACGGCGACCAAGCGGTTTACGATGCTCTGGTGAGAATGTCTCAGGATTTCAGCATGAGGTATCCCCTGATTGAGGGGCAGGGGAACTTCGGTTCCATAGACGGCGACCCTCCGGCGGCTATGAGGTACACGGAAGCGAGGCTCACGCGCCTTGCGATGGAGATGTTAGAGGACATAGACAAAGAAACCGTGGACATGAACCCCAACTTTGACAACACCCTCTTTGAGCCGGAAGTCCTGCCCGCGAAATTCCCGAACCTGCTCTGTAACGGAACAACAGGCATAGCCGTTGGGCTTGCCACATCCATACCGCCTCACAATCTAAAGGAAGTTGGGCAAGCTCTAATATCCTTAGCTGAGAACCCGGAGCTTTCCGTATCTGAGGTATTTAAACACCTGAAGGGTCCCGACTTTCCCACCGGAGGGATAGTAGAGAATGCGGAGGACTTAGAAACCATATACGAAACTGGCAGGGGAATAATTCAGGTCAGGGCTAAGGCGCACGTTGAGAAGGTACCCGGAGGTAGGGAGCAGATAGTCGTTTCGGAGATACCCTATCAGGTGAATAAAGCGGAGCTTATAAAGAAGATTGCAGAGAACGTTAAAAACGGAAAAATCAAGGAAATCTCAGACATCAGAGACGAAACCGACAAAGAAGGTATAAGAATCGTTATAGAGCTGAAAAGGGAAGCCAAAGGGGAAAAAGTCCTTAAAAAGCTCTACAAGAGAACCCAGCTGAGGAAAGGTTTTCCCGTAAACTTGGTCGTTCTGATAAACGGCGAACCCAAACAGGTAGGGATAAAGGAAGTACTCAGGGAGTTTATAAAGCACAGGCTAAACGTAATACTCAGGAGGACTAAGTTCTTCCTCAAAAAGGCTGAGGAGAGGTTGCACATAGTTCAGGGATTGCTCGTGGCTCAGAACAACCTTGACGAGGTTATAGAGGGCATAAGGAAGTCCAGGGAGGTAAAGGAGGCTAAGGAGTTCCTCCAGAACAAATATGCCCTAACTGAAAAACAGGCTCAGGCTGTTTTAGACCTAAGACTCCAGAGGCTAACCTCCCTTGAGAGGGAAAAGCTCATAAAGGAGGAGGAGGAGCTTACACAGAAGATAAAGAGGTTCACCGAGATAGTGGAGAGCGAAAAGGAGCGAATAAAGATTTTTATAGAGGAAACTAAGGAGCTTATAAAGAGGTTCGGAGACCCGAGAAGGACTTTCATAGAAGGCTCGGAAAAGGAATTGCTGGAAGGCTCTGTGGTAGTTTCAATCTTAGAGAACGGCAAGGTCGTACCCGTAGAGAATATGCCCGAGGGTGAAGCTCCGGTGGTAGACATACTTGACGTTCCATACACGGAGGGGCTTTTCTTAGTTTCCAACAGGGGAAGGGTGTACTGGATAGCAGGCTCACAGGCTTTACAGGGAAGTAAGATAAACTTCAAGGAATCTGAGGAGCATTTGATAGGGGCTTTCATAAGGGAGCAGTATGCGGATAGACTCCTTCTTGCAACGAGAAAGGGTTATGTAAAAAAGATACCCCTTGTGGACTTCGAGTACAAAGCACAAGGCATGCCTATAATAAAGTTCAAAGAAGAAGGAGATGAGGTTGTGGGAATAGCCCGCTCTTACGAGGGAGCGGACATACTCATGTTCTCTAAAAAGGGTAAGGTAGTTAGGTTCAAGGTAGGCGAGGTTCAGCCCGCGACTCCCAATACGCGAGGCTCGGTAGGCATGAAGCTTGAAGAAGGAGACGAGGTAGCAGGTGTAAAGGTGATAAGGAACGAGCCTTACGTGTTCATTATCACGGAACAGGGAAAGGTTAAAAAGGTATCTCAGGAAGAGATTCCTATGAGAAATAAGGGCGCCAAAGGTGTGAAGGCTCTATCGACGGTAAGAGACTCCCTCGTAGCCCTTTACCCGGCAAAAGAGGAGCTTGACCTACTGATAAGTACTAAGTCAGGTAAGGCTTTCTACGACAAAATTCTGCTGAGTGAGATACCCCTTAGCAGAAGAGACCAAGTTGAGAGAACGAGGTGGGATTTGGAAGGCGATAAAATCCGCAGGGTGGTAAGAAAGCTCACCTCCAGCCCGGAAGAACAAACCGGCTAACCTATCCAACCGAGTATGTAATTGACCACCTCTTTATCTATACCGTAAAACCCGTGATTAGTTCTTCCACCGCAGGGGTTATACGCAGGTTCGCTACCCCCGTAGAACTCTTTAAAGTGTTTAACGCCGGGAGGATTAACTACAAGGTTATCGAAAACCCTTCGTGCGGAGGTAAAGCTTGAAGCCCCACAGCTGTCAAGCCTGTGGTGAACGAACAGTACACGCTTTGAAGTAGACTCAAAGCCCGTGCAACTTAGGAAACCTATCGCTTGCGAAGGACAGTACTCTCCAAACCGCGGGTCGCTGGAAACGGTAGCGGTAAGAACCACCGTGCTAACCTCCGGCAGTTTGCTGCTTAGGTAAGCTACGGACAGAGTGCCTCTGCTAGTTCCCACCAATACGAACTCCTCCACACTGAAGGCAGATTTTAGGTGAGCTATCAAATCCCTGACATCTCTGTAATGTTCTTCTGATACCCTGTAAGCGCTTGCCACCGTCTTAGCATTGGCACCATCCAACTTCTCCTTTATCTTCTCGGGCATACCCACGAGGACTACCAAGTCCCCTCCCTGCGCGAACTTGATAACGTTCCTCGCAAGGAAGTTGTTGCTCACCCATACATTCCCGTTCAGGTAGTTCCTTTCCTTTGCGCAGAAGCTACCCACGTTCCCGAAGTGGCAGGTACCATCACCACCGGGAAAGAGCAAAATAGCCCTTTCCATACCTTTGCTCACAGGCTTGAACACGGTTAGGAAGCTCAGCTTACCGTTACCGGTGTCCACGCTCCCGAGCTTGAAAACGTATGAGGAAGCACCTCCCTTGGGCGTTCCCACCGAGCTAACAGAACCGCAGGAGGTCAGTATCAATAAAGCCGAGTAAAGGGCTAAAACTAAAGCACCCATAAAGATAAATTTATACATCTCACCTGACCATCATTTTTGCTCAACTCGGGAAAGGAAGCCCGATTGGGTATAATCCTAAGCTATGGGCAAGGTTGTTAAGTTTCCCGGCTCCGACGACGAATCAAAAGGCAACGGGGAAGAGAACAAGAAGCAATCCACCGAAACGCACGCTCTATCTCAGGAAGAATTTGTAAGCTACTTAGAACCCCTAAAGGAGGGACTACTCAAGCTCTACCCTTCTCAGGTAAAAGAGGTCGTGGGTGTGGCAGGTTTCGGCGAGGAGAGGGGAAAGGAGGCATTCCTAATGGGAATACTCATGTGGGAACACTTTAACAACCCTCAGCCCATAGCCTCTACATTCCTTGCTACCTTCATAGATAAGAAGCTGGATAAGATTTCCTTCCTTGAAGCTAAAAGGAACTACCACGACTGGAAGCTCATGATAGACACATATCAGGACAGATTTAACACGAAGGAGATGTTTGAAAAACTCCAAGAACTCAGGAAGCAGTTTTTCGGGGATTAGTCCTCAAGCTTCTTTATCTTGAGTTTTCTGTAAGTGCCTTTGTATTCCTCCCTCTTCCGCGAGCTGAAGGGAGATTGAAACTGCTTGAACTCAAGGTAAGTTTTTTCCATAAGTATGTAAGTTATTCCCAAAGAAAGGAGGATTGCCGCGTAGCCAAACATGTCCGTAAAGGAGGTCTTATGTTCAAAGAGTATGAGTATGATTTCCCTAACTACGAAGACTATTCCTGCCTCGAGAATCTGCCTCTTTCTTATCCTGTGATGCTCTATCACGTCAAGGAAAACCCGAAACAGCTCTATAAGAACGAACAGGTTGAGAATGTTCCTTATTAAAAGCTTAAAGCCCTCCTCGTACTCTATCTTCAGCTCACCCTCAACGAAGTGTGCCGCAAACAATCTCAGGTCGTACAGTATTATCCCTATGGCTATTACGAGCGTGAAAATTATTATCGGTATCGTCACTATTACCAGCAGGTTTACGAACTTGTTATAAAAATTGACAGCCTTGTTAAAAAAACTCTTGTTCATTTTAAGCTTCCAGTTCCTCTACCCTGTAATGGGGATTTTTAAGCAATCTTCCCGGACTAATTCCCTTTTCAAAGGGCTGAAACTCCTCAAAGGACTCGGGAACAAAAACCACACCCTCCGCCACGTTGTTATTTATCTTCACGGGCAAACTTACACCTTTGTACTCAAATATATCACCTTCACCAAGCCCTAACTTCTCAGCGGTAGCCTTGCTCATGTACGCGTACTGCTTCCTCTCTATAGCATGAGTCCACGGATTCCAATGCCCCAAGTCCTCAACTATGGTGCTGTCCACCAGAAGATAAAGCTCCGATTCATCCCCCATTTCCCCCTCGGGAATTTCTACATCTCTTATATCCGGAATATCAATAACCTCACCTCCTTCGGAGGTATTTAAAGAATCAAGGGAAACTCCCAGTTTTTCGAGTAAGTCCTCAACCTCATAGCCCAAACCGAAAACCGAGGAGAGCAGTTCACATACCGAGTAAGCGTACCCACGCTCCACTACCTTGTCGGAGCGGTGAACCGTGCCAAAGCCGTTCCTGAAACCCACGAACTCCCTCTCGTAAAACTGCTTTGCAGGTAAAACTAAATCGGAGTTCAGGACGGTTATGTTGGGAAAGTAAGAAAGGGCGAGTTTTTTAACACCTTTTAGCTCTCCAATACCCTCATCGCTCATGTACCTGAAGGGATTACCCGTAGTTATGAGAAACTCTAAGGATTTAGC
>WFYI01000063.1 GCA_015490155.1 Aquificaceae bacterium
GGACGGAGGAGAGTTTGATTACGACGGCAGGGTTGACGGATACGTAAGAGACCCCTTTGCTGTGGTGGTTGATAATACAGCCGGACAGCCTGAACAGCAACCTGAACAGCCCGAAAGTGGGCAGGAGGGAGAGCAACCCGGCACACCTCCTACCACTACTCCTTCTGCAGGTGGAAGCGGCGGAGGAGGATGTAGCACCGGAGGAATGTCAATACTCCTTTCTCTGCTCGTGTTTGCTGTTCCGTTCCTGAGAAGGCTCAGGGGATAACAGGTAAACTTTTAAATCTCAAGGGGGCTGAACAGCCCCCTTTTTTATTACACACCTCAAATCCGTCCGTAGGATTGTGTTAAAATAGCTGAGAGTTGATGCTACAGAGCTTTAAGGTCAAGACTACAAGGCATACGAGTATCGTTAATATAACTTCCTCTGTGAGAGAGATAGTTAGCAAGTCCGGCGTTAAAGATGGGGTTTGCGTGGTTTACGTCCCCCATACCACAGCTTGCGTCTTCATAAACGAGGCGGCAGACCCGGACGTGGTAAGAGACATAACCTACGCCCTTGAGAAGATTGTACCTTGGAACGACCCTAACTACGAACACGGTGAGGGAAACTCAGCCGCCCACATAAGGAGTGCGGTAATAGGAAACTCAAGAATGGTGATAATCGACAACGGAGAGCTTGTCTTAGGAACATGGGAGGGTATATTTTTAGGAGAGTTCGATGGTCCCAGAGAGAGAAAGGTTTACGTGAAAATACTGAAAGGAAGCTGAGATGTTAACGAGTGCGGTAGCCTTCATAATCTTAATAGGAATACTTATATGGTTTCACGAACTCGGGCATTTCCTCGTAGCAAAGCTCTTCAAAGTCAGGGTGGAGGTGTTCTCCATAGGATTTGGACCCAAAATTATCTCCAAGAAAGTGGGAGAAACCCTTTACCAGATTGCGGCTATACCCTTGGGAGGTTATGTAAAACTCTACGGTGAAGAGGAGAACTCTAACGAACCCTACGCATTTTCCTCAAAACCCCCTTGGCAGAGGATACTCATAGCTCTTGGGGGACCTGCGTTCAACATCATACTCACGGTTTTACTTTTCACGGTAGTTCTGAACATAGGGATAGAGGTTCCAAAATACGAAAAAGAGCGCGTAGTGGTCGGCTATCTGGAGGAAGGAAGCTGGGCTGAAAAAAGCGGACTAAAACCCGGAGATAAAATCCTCGCAGTTGACGGAAGAGAGATAAGAGAGTGGAACGACCTCCGAAAGCTCTTCCTAGAGGAAAAGATAAGCAAAAAGGAAACCGCAACCTTAAAGATAGAGAGAGAAGGAAAAACGGTAGAACTAAGGGTTAAAATTCCCGACCTGACCACCGGAAAGGTAGGATTAGGCATATACCCTCACATAGAGCCGGTAATAGGAAGTGTTTTAAAAGACTCACCTGCTTCGCAGGTAGGATTAAAAGAAGGAGACCAAATAATCTCAGTTAACGGAAAGCCTGTAAAGAGCTGGTATCAGATGGTTAAGGAAATACAGTCCTCAGAGGGAAAACCCATAAAACTTCTCATAAAGAGGAGAGACATAACCTTATCCAAGAGTGTCATACCCTCAAAGAACCCTCAAACCGGAAAACCCTTTCTCGGAATATCACCCCAGATAGAGACCGTAAGGGAGGCTTACCCGTTGGGAGAGGCTTTTGTAAAGGCTGTTGATAGAACCAAAGAGCTTACAGTTTTAACTTTTAAGGTCTTAGGAGGCTTGTTCACTGGCGGGGTATCTTTGAATACGCTCGGGGGTCCCATAGCCATAGCCCAGTTTGCGGGACAAGCAGCCCAGAGCGGAATAGTTCCATACATATCCTCCATGGCTTTCATATCCTTGCAGCTGGGAATATTCAATCTCCTGCCCCTGCCGGTTCTTGACGGAGGATTAATCCTTCTCTTCCTCCTCGAGATGATAAGGAGAAAGCCCCTACCTGAAAAGTTCAAGGAATACTGGCAAAAGGTGGGCTTTGCGTTGATACTCGCCCTTATGGCGTTTGTGGTAATAAACGACATACTTCGATTGATTGGGCAGACCTAACAGGGAATTTGTAGCTCTCAATATTGGGTAAAATAAGAGCTATGGTAAAGGATTTTGTCCACCTCCATCTGCATACACAGTACTCGCTCCTCGACGGTGCGATAAAGATAGAGGACTTAGTTAGGAAAGCTAAAGAGTTCGGGTTCAAAGCGGTTGGTATGTCCGACCACGGTAACCTATTCGGCTCTTACCGATTCTACAAAACCCTCAAAAAAGCCGGACTAAAACCTGTGATAGGTATGGAGGCTTACTTCACCACAGGCTCCCGTTTTGACAGGAGAACCAAAGGTAGCGAGGATAACATAACGGACAAGTACAACCACCACTTAATACTCATAGCCAAGGACGACGAGGGGTTAAGAAACCTAATGAAACTTTCCACCCTCGCTTACAAAGAGGGCTTTTACTACAAACCGAGGATAGATTACGAGCTTCTCGAGAGATACGGGAAGGGGCTAATAGCCCTTACCGCATGTTTGAAAGGTGTTCCCACCTTCTACGCATCAAGGAACGAGGTAGATAAAGCCCGGGAGTGGGTGGTAAAGTTCAAGGACATATTCGGGGAAGACCTCTACCTTGAAGTTCAATCCAACGACATAGAGGAGCAGAAAGTAGCTAACAGAAACCTAATAGACATAGCTAAAAAGCTCGGTGTGAAGCTGATAGCCACCAACGACTCCCACTACCTCCTGCCCGAGGATAAAGAGGCACACACAATTCTCATGGCTATACAGATGAAGAAAACCCTACAAGAGATAAACCAGAAAGGGTTTTTCTGCCATAACGACGGATTGCACTTCACCTCCGCGGAGGAGGTATGGAGAAAGTTCGAGGGCAAGTTCGAGGGTTGGGAGGAGGCTCTTCTGAATACCCTTGAGGTAGCGGACAAGGTGGCAGATACCTTCCAAACCTTTGAAAACAGAGATTACCTTCTTCCCGAGTATCAAATACCGGGAGATACGACACTTGACGACTTTTTCAGAGAGCTTGCGGTAAGGGGACTAAAGCAAAGGCTTCAGCAAAACGCCATTAGAAACCCAAAGGAGTACTGGGACAGGCTTGAATACGAGCTGGAAGTGATAGGAAGAATGGGCTTTGCGGGGTACTTTCTTATAGTTCAGGACTTTATAAACTGGGCTAAGAGTAACAGCGTCCCGGTGGGACCCGGACGAGGCTCGGCAGCAGGCTCTCTGGTGGCTTACGCCCTGGGCATAACGGACGTTGACCCCATAAGGCACGGACTCCTCTTTGAGAGGTTTCTAAACCCTGATAGGGTATCCATGCCCGACATAGATGTAGACTTCTGCCAAGACAACAGGGATAAGGTAATTGAGTACGTTAAGCATAAGTACGGTGAAGAGAACGTGTCCCAAATAATCACCTACAACGTTATGAAATCTAAGCAAACCCTGAGAGACGTTGCAAGGGCATTGGGAATACCGAATGCCACCGCGGACAAAATGGCTAAGCTCATACCTCAGGGGGACGTTCAGGGGACACAGCTCTCCCTGACGGAGATGTACTCCGTACCTATAAAGGAGCTTCTCGAAAAGTACGGAAGGCACAGAACTGACATAGAGGATAACGTGAGCAAGTTCCGAAAACTGTGTCAGGAGAACCCCGAGATTGACAGGCTCGTAAGGGTATCTATAAAGCTGGAGGGGCTGACCAGACATACCTCACTTCACGCAGCGGGAGTTGTGATAGCTCCTCAACCCCTTTCGGAGCTTATTCCTATGTACTACGACCGTGAGGGTCTCTTCGCAACCCAATACGAGATGACCCAGTTAGAGGAGCTGGGACTTTTGAAGATGGACTTCCTCGGGTTAAAGACCCTCACAGAGCTGGACAATATGCGCAGGCTGGTCTCGGAAAGGCACGGTGTCGACGTAGATTTCCTCTCCCTTCCGCTTGACGATGAAGAGGTTTACGAGTTGCTTCAAGAGGGTAATACAACCGGCGTATTTCAGTTAGAAAGTGCGGGAATGAAAAAGCTTCTTAAACAACTAAAACCCGACTCCTTTGACGAAATAGTGGCGGTTTTAGCACTTTACAGGCCGGGACCTCTCAAGAGCGGGCTGGTGGACAGCTTTATAAACAGAAAGCACGGCAGAGAGGCGGTTGAGTATCCTTTCCCGGAGCTTGAGCCGATTTTGAAAGAAACCTACGGTGTGATAGTCTATCAGGAACAAATAATGAAGATGTCTCAGCTTCTATCCGGTTTCACCCCCGGCGAGGCGGATACCCTCAGAAAGGGAATAGGTAAAAAGAAGAAAGAGATAATAGAACAGATGAGAAGTAAGTTTATCGAGGGTGCGGTAGAAAGGGGATACCCCAAAGAAAAGATTACAAAACTCTGGGAGGACATAGAGAAGTTCGCTTCGTATTCCTTCAACAAATCTCACTCGGTAGCTTACGGTTACATATCCTACTGGACTGCTTACATGAAGGCACATTATCCGCAAGAGTTTTTCGCTGTCAAGCTTTCCTTGGAGAAGAACGACAACAAGTTCCTCAACCTCGCACGGAACGCAAAGCTCATGGGCATAAACATTCTCCCACCTGACATAAACGCAAGCGACATAGAGTTCAAAATAGAAGAGGAGGGAATAAGGTTCGGTATAGGTAGGATAAAGGGTGTAGGAGAGGAGGCTGCAAGGGCTATAATCGCTGCAAGAGAAGGAGGCAAGTTTAGAGGCTTACACGACTTCATAAAGAGGGTGGACGGTAGAAAGGTAAATAAGAAGGTGGTTGAGTGTCTCGTAAAGGCGGGAGCCTTTGATTTCACCGGAGAGAGTAGAGAAGAGCTTTTAGAAAGGGTAAAGAACTCCGGCAAGAGCATGATTAGCGTCGCTCAAAACTCTCTGTTCGGGACGGGTAAAGCAACTGAGGAAAATATTGAAAAGAGAAAGAACTCTAAGGCTAACAAGCTACACTTGGAAAGGGAGGTTATAGGTTTTTACATATCCGGGCATCCCTTGGAGGACTTTGAAAGTCTCCTCGCCGGCAAGTACACTCCCGTAGAGGAGGTGGTTAATTACGAAAACGGGCGAGAGGTGGTTCTTGCGGGTGTTATATCTAACTTGCAAGAGAGGAAAACGAAAACCGGTAACTACATGGCTACCTTTACCTTGATAGACAAAACGGGTCTGATAAGCGCAGTTGCTTTCCCCGATAGCTACGAGAGGTTCAGGGACAAGCTTAAAAACGACTCGGTTGTGGTTATAAAAGGACAATTAGACGAGGACTTAGAGAGAGAAGAGACAAAGCTCATAGTCAGGGAGGTTTACCTGCCCGCAGAGTTTGCCGATAGCTCTACCGGAAACTTCGTGAAGGTTAGAATGAGCTTCGGCGACGTGAGGTCAGGTAAAGCGGAAGCCTTTAGGGAAATAGTCGGCAAGTTTCACGACCCGAACGGTAAGCAACTATTGATTGACGTTTACTCAAACGGATACTCCTGCTTACTTCAGGCAGACCCTTCTATAAGGGTGGGTGTATCCTCAGAGTTTATAGACTCGGTAAGAGAGCTGGGATTGAAGGTTGAGATATGATTGACTTCAATCATAACAGCGTAAGCGTTCGTGAGCATATTAATACTTGATTAAAAGTGAAGCGAAAAGGAGGTGTGTAGATATGAGCTTTGAATACAGTGAGAAAGTTTTAGACCACTTCCTCAATCCGAGGAATGTGGGCGTACTTGAGGGTGCCAACGGAGTAGGACAGTGTGGTAACCCTGCCTGTGGAGACGCCATGCTCTTCACCATAAAGGTAAACACGGAGAACGACGTCATAGAGGACGTTAGGTTTAAAACTTTCGGTTGTGGTTCCGCCATAGCCGTTAGCTCTCAGCTCACGGAAATGATAAAGGGAAAGCCGATAGACTACGCTCTTAACCTAACTTACAAAGACATATTTGACGAGCTTGGAGGACTTCCTCCCCAGAAGATACACTGCACCAACCTCGGGCTTGAAACACTGCACGTGGCTATAAAGGACTACCTGCTCAAGCAGGGTAGGGAAGAGGAAGCCATGAAGATACCCGACTGCTACGAGGAGGAGGAAGAGGAACAGGCAGGCGAGTTCGAATTCTTATCTACCTAAAGCATGAAGCAAGTAAGAGCGTTGGCACTACTTTCGGGCGGGCTTGATAGCTCGCTCGCCGTTGCCATCGTTAAAGCTCAAGGAGTAGAGGTTAAAGCCCTCCACTTTTATACAGGTTTTTGTATAACGGAGCATAAGCGTAGGCTTGGCGTTAAAAGAGAAGACGGTACGAATTATGTAAACCCGGCACTTAAAACCGCTTCTAACCTCGGTGTTCCTGTAGAGATAGTAGACATATCCAAAGAGTATTACGACATAGTTTTAAACCCTAAATACGGATACGGTAAGAATGTAAACCCCTGCATAGATTGCAGGGCTTACATGCTAAAAAAAGCTAAGGAGATAATGGAAAAAGAGAATTACCAATTTATAATTACCGGAGAGGTTCTGTACCAAAGACCTATGAGTCAGACGAGGGACAGGCTTAGAATTATAGAGAAGGAGTCAGGGCTTGAGGGATTGATACTCAGACCCCTTTCGGCAAAGCTCCTTCCCAAAACCGTTCCGGAAAAGGAGGGCTGGGTTGATAGGGAAAAGCTCTACGGTATAGCCGGAAGGGGCAGAAAAAAACAGATGGAGCTTGCAAAGAAGTTCGGTATAAAGGAATACGAACAGCCCGCAGGCGGTTGCTGTTATCTAACGGACGAGAGTTACGCCGCAAGGTTCAAGGAGGCTTACGCGGTGGAGGGAAGCATAACCCCCGACGACCTCGTGCTGTTCTCAGTCGGGAGGCATTTAAGACTACCTTCCGGGGCAAAGCTAATACTTGCGAGGAACGAAGGGGAGGTAAACTTCCTAAAAGGGTTCGCCGGCAGGTACGATTACGCCTACAGGTTTGACGGTAAGGGAACCTTCGGCATTATAAAAGGTGAGCTTCCCGAGGAGGAGTTTAGCCTCGTGGCGGGTATAGTGAGTAGGTACTCCAAAAGGGAGCGATGTGCCGTTTATATCAAAGCGGGTAACAGAGAGACCGTTATAGAGGCTACTCCTTTGGAGGATTCTGTTATAGAGCCTATGAAAGTTTACAATAAGGTAGAGGTGAGTTAAGATGGGTGTAGAAAACATAGAGGCGGATGTGGTACACGATGTTACGGGAACTTACTGTCCGGTTCCAATAGCGGAGACCGCTAACCAGATAAAGCAGATGGAAATCGGTCAGGTTCTGGAGCTTATAGCGGACGATCCGGGAGTTGTAGAAGACATTCCCGCGTGGTGCAGGTCAACCGGACAGGAGTTCTTGGGTATGTACGACGAGGACGGTGAGTATCACCTTTTCGTTAAAAAGGTGAAGGAGCTAAAATGACGATAGCCAAACTCACTCAGGACGTCATTCTGAAGGAGCTTCTCGAGTTTATTCCGGAAGCTGAAGAAATCTTAAGAGAGTGTGGACTTGAGCGTATAGAGTACATGGAAATAAGGGATGTAGTCCTGAGTAAGCTGTCGGTAAGGGGGCTTTTCCGTTTGATGGAGGTTAGCGGGGAGAAGCAGGAAGAGGTCTGGCGGAAGATACAGGAGCTTTATAATAAAAAGCTGGAGGAACTGTGATGCAAGAGGACAGACTTAGAGAGGTTGAAGGTGTCCTTGAGAAGATAAGGCCCGCTCTGAAGGACCATCAGGGGGAGCTTAAAGTTGTAGAGATAAAGGATAACACGGTATACCTTCAGTTCGAGGGTGGATGTTCCGACTGTCCGGTGGTGGATGTATCACTAAAAGATGTCGTGAACATAGCAATCAAGGGGAACCTGAGCTGGGTAGACAAGGTAGAGATACTCGCTCCTAAGATAAGTATAGGGTGATAAGAGGAAATACCGAAGTCTACGGGATAATAGGCTTTCCCGTTAGCCACTCCCTTTCACCGGTTTTCCAGAACTCAGCCTTTAAATATCTGGGCTTAGATGCGGTTTACGTTCCCTTCGAGGTTAGACCGGAAGAGCTTGAAGGGGCGTTGAGAGGCTTAAAGTCCTTGAACATTAAGGGTATTAACGTAACTATTCCCCACAAGGAAAGGAGCCTCGAACTTGCGGACTGGGTAAGCGAAGAGGCAAAGCTCATCGGTGCAACGAATACCTTGAAGTTTACGGACAGAATAGAAGCCTACAATACGGATTGGGTAGGATTTAAAAGAAGCCTGGAGGAGTTGACTGTCTTGGAGGGGAAGAAAGCCCTACTTTTAGGTGCGGGCGGTTCTTCGAGGGCTGTTGCGTACGCACTCAAAAACTCCGGAGTTAAAACTTTTATATGGAATAGAACGCAGAGTAAAGCCGAAAGGCTTGCAGAGGAGTTTGGGCTTGAGTCCGTGAGTAGTCCCGAGAAGGTTGTTGCTGAGGTGGACATAGTTGTTAACACAACCTCGGTAGGTTTGAAGGAGAATGATGGGGAGCTTTTTGACTACTCACTTATAGGCGAAAACCATACGGTAGTGGATATAATCTACAGGGACACACCCCTTGTAAAGAGGGCAAGGAAGGTGGGTGCAAAGGCAGTTAACGGCTTTCCCATGCTTTTGTATCAAGGTGTAGAGAGCTTCAAGATATGGACAGGCTGTGAGCCTTCGGTAAAATTCCTTAAAAAGGTTTTAGAACCTTTCGGCTATCCGCAAACATGCTGAGCGTTAGGATGAGGGCTTCCCTACGGGGAAAACACGTATCCGGTGCGGAAAGAATTGTTGATGAGGAGAACCTAACCAAAACGGTACTCGAGTTGCTCGAAAGACCTAAGAGCTACGACGAGATAAACCTCAAGGTTGAAAGGGTAGAGGATGTATCTTACATAGATACTCCGTTAAAGGTGTCCACTTTAAGGTTTAGAAACCACATCGAAGCGAGAGAAAAGGCTATCGAGCTTTTAAGTTATAAGGTTAAGGAGAGTATTCTGAGGGAAATAATCGACGTGATTTCTACGGGAGCTAACCTGAAGGGTTGGAATATGAGAGGAGCTATCTTGGTGGATGTAGAGAGCGGGGACAGACTGGAGAGTGACAGCAACAGAGGAGTTAGAACTGTGCTATTAGATTGGCAGGATAGGGAAGCGGTGAAGGCTAAACTCCTCCGAGAGGGCTACACGGAGCGTACCTTAGACGCTTTGGCAATAGCTACTAAAAATGTTTTCTGCGGAGTTGAAGCCGAAATCTGCTGGAGCGACGACGAAGACTACGTTACCGGCTACGTAGCCTCCCCTGAACTCGGTTACGTTCGCCTTGACCCTATGAAAAAGTACGGAGACCCCTTTGGAGGAAGGGCTTACTTTGTGCGTAGAGAAAGATTAAGAGAGGTGCTTGAGTGTCTGGAAAGAAAAGCCCTGCTTATCAAAGGCTACTAAGCCTCCTGTTAATTCTCAGCTTCCCCCTTGTATCCTTAGGTTTGTCCGTAAGGCTTACCTTCCACGAATGGTTTATAAACTATGAGTATTCAAAGGGAAATTTCCCCAAGGACAGGTGGGGAATGCCCGATAATCTCAGAAAGGAGCTTGCAAAGTTAGGGCTAAGAGCGGTTCTCTCTGAGGAGGGACTTGAGGCTTTTAAGAAAGCTCGTTTACCTGACGGTAGAAAAGCTTTTAACCATAGGGAGATTAAACACATGAAAGACGTTAACGAGCTTCTATCTATCCTATTTCCCTTAACTTACTCAGGAGCCGTACTGTGGATAATCGGCTTAGCTTTTACCCTTAATAGGGCTAAGGTTCTAATGTTGTCAGGTGCGTTTTCCATAGCTCTAATATCCGTACTTACCGCTGCTGCCCTTTCCAACTACGACCTTGCCTTTGAGGTCTTTCACAACTTAGTCTTCGACCCAACCTCTTGGAGGTTTAGGTACACGGACACGCTCTTGAGAATTTACCCGATGAAGTTTTGGTTCGACGGCACAGTAACGGTTGTGGGTATGTCCTGTTTACTCTCTACAATAACACTGCTCGTGGGTGGCTTCTTAAAAAAATTTTCCGATTAGAGATGTCGGAATAAGAGTTAAAGATATAAGAATTTTGCATTATACTTATTTAAGCTGTAAAACTAAGTTAAGGAGCCGAGGACATGGCTATACTTGTTGGGAAGGATACAAAGGTCGTCGTTCAGGGCATAACCGGGAAGGAAGGTTCCTTCCACGCTACCCAGTGTAAGGCTTACGGAACTCAGGTCGTAGCCGGTGTAACGCCCGGTAAAGCCGGTCAGGAGGTCGAGGGAATACCCGTGTTTAACACCGTTGAGGACGCGGTAAGGGAAACCGGGGCTAACTGCTCGCTCATATTCGTTCCTCCCCCCTTTGCGGCAGATGCGATAGTTGAGGCGCTGGATTCGGGAGTAGGGATAGTTGTCTGCATAACGGAGGGCATACCCGTAAAAGACATGATGATGGTTAAGGATTACATGAAGAAGAGCTATCCGGAGGCCGTTCTCATAGGTCCTAACTGTCCCGGAATAATAACACCCGAGGAGGCTAAGATAGGTATAATGCCCGGTCATATATTTAAGCGCGGTAAGATAGGTGTTGTTTCGAGGAGTGGAACCTTAACATACGAGGCGGCACATCAACTAACCAGATACGGACTGGGACAATCAACCGCCGTTGGAATAGGCGGAGACCCGGTTCACGGCTTGTCGCACAAGGGAGCAGTCGAACTCTTTAACAAAGACCCTGAGACTGAAGCTATCCTCATGATAGGAGAGATAGGCGGAACCTCCGAGGAGGAAGCTGCCGAGTACATAGAGGCGGAGGTGGAAAAGCCCGTTTTTGCATACATAGCCGGTATAACCGCACCCCCGGGTAAGAGAATGGGACACGCGGGAGCAATAATAATGGGTGGGAAAGGTACCGCTCAGGCTAAGATGTCTGCCCTTGAGAAGGCCGGAGCCTATGTAATAGATAACCCTGCAAAGATTGGGGAAACCGTTGCGAAGATTTTAGGTGTCCTTGAGGTGGCAGAGGAGGACAAAACCTGCGACACTGATTAAGAACATATTGATATAATTAATGCCAGATTTATTTTTTCTTAAAAGGAAACCTTAGGAGGTGTGAAATGGCAAAGATAGTTATGGTAGAGCAGGATACATGTACGGCTTGCGAGCTTTGCTACGATAGAATTCCGGAAGTTTTTAAGGATATAGGCGACGGCATCGCCGATGTCGTAAAGTACGACATAGAGAACGACGAGGGGAACTGGATGATAGTTCCCGAAGACCTCGCAGATGAGGTTGACGAGGTTGCGGACGAGTGTCCCAGCGGTTCCATCATAGTTGAAGAAGAGTAATGAACTTCTTTTCTTAGGGACTGCAGGAGGTAGAATTACCACCTTCCGGCTGGTTCGCCAGTCGGGAGGTTTTCTCATAAATTTTGGCGGCTCTTTGGTTCACGTTGACCCGGGTCCCGGAGCTTTCGTTTACCTTGTAAGGGACTACGGTATAGACCCTCGAGATATAGACCTTATAGTGCTATCTCACTTTCATTTAGACCACAGTGCAGACCTAAATACCCTAATAGAGGCTGCTACCGACGGGGGAAAGAAAAGACACGTTTCCCTTTTCGCACCTATTACAGCTGTGGAAGGAGAAGACAGGGTTTTACTACCTTACCTCCGAAGGAGGTTAGTTAAAGAAGAGATAATAAAAGAGGGAGTGGAGTATGAGTATTCGGATATAAAGGTGAAAGCCGTTATGAAGCACACACATCACGGAGCAGAGACTTACGGTCTAATGTTCAACGACAGCGTGGTTTACGTTTCCTGTGCCAGATTTGAGGAAAAGATGCTCGAAGTGTACCCTAAGAACAGGGATATTTTGATAATAAACACTACCTTTTACAACAGGCGCAGTGCCGTAGACCATCTATCTTCCGAAGATGCGAGGGTGTTGATAGAAGTCCTTAAACCTAAAAGAGCCATAATTACCCATTACTCTATGGAGATGCACCAGAAGCCTCCGGAGAAGGTGGCTGAGGAGCTTACTGATATAACAGGTGTGGAGACCTTGGCGGCTCAAGACGGAACGAGGATAGAGTTTTGATACTTGAGGCGGAAAATATAAGGAAAAGTTACGGAAACAAGGAAATTCTGAAAGGGGTGAGTTTATGCGTTAATAAAGGAGAGGTGGTGGGAATTCTTGGTCCCAACGGTGCGGGGAAGACTACCCTCTTTAGCGTGATGATGGGGTTTACCTCTCCGGATTCTGGAAGTGTTAAGGTGAACGGGACAGATGTGACGCGGCTTCCTCCCCATGAGAGAGCAAAGAAGGGATTATCTTTCCTACCTCAGGAACACACGCTATTTGAGGACATGAGCGTTCTCGACAACCTCTTAATTTTCGCTGAGTTTTTCTTCCCGAGTAAAGAAGAGGCAACCGCCAAGGCTGAGCAGCTGTTGGAGGACTTTGAGCTTCTGAGCCTTGCTAAACAAAAGGCTTTTTCCCTATCGGGAGGTCAGAAAAGAAGGCTCGAGATAGCGAGGTGTCTAATTTCTTCTCCCGGGGCTATACTTCTTGACGAACCCTTTGCAGGTTTAGACCCGATAATAGTCGCAGACATACAGGAGCTTTTGAAGGAGCTTAAGTACCAGGAACTCGGTATTCTGATAACAGACCACAACGTAAGGGAAACGATAAAGGTAGTTGACAGGGTTTACATAATCTCCGAGGGGGAAATACTTACGGAAGGGTATCCGGAGCAGGTGGTTAAGGAGGAAAGGGTAAGGAAGACCTATCTCGGGGAATCATTCCAGCTTTAATATGGTATCGTGGCAACACTCGGGAGAGGGTTTGCCGAAATAATACCCCTGTCCGAAACGAAAGCCGAGTCCCTTGATTAGCTTGTATTCTTCCTCTGTTTCCACCCATTCTCCTAAGAGGGGAACGTTGAAGGCGTAAGATATTAGTTTTATGCTTCTTAAGAACACCCTGTTGTTCCTGTCCTTGTGCATATCCTTTATGAAACGCCCGTCTACCTTTAGCAGGTCTACGCTCCCTATAAGGTACTTCAAGTAAAGCATTGAGGAAAATCCTGCACCGAAGTCGTCAAGGGCTATCTTGAACCCCATGCTCTTTAGACTTTTTATTATGGTTAGTGCCTTTTCCATATCGCTGAAAGCCTCCGATTCGGTTATCTCTATGTATATGTTCTGTCTGTAATCTTTGGGTATATTCTCGAGAGCTTTCATAACATTTTGTTTCTCTATTGAGTTGGGAGAAGCGTTTATGAAAAAGTTAGTCCCCTTGCCGCAACCGAAAAAATTAGCAGCTTGCGAGTAGATAGCCATGTCTATCTCTTCAATCAAGTTACTTTTTGCAGCTTGGTATATAAAGTCGGAGGCCGTTAATACATCTCCGTCGGGTTTAACAATCCTCGAGAGAACCTCGTATCCGTAGAGCTTTTTTTCCCTAAGGTCGTAAATAGGTTGGTAATAGGGAACTACGCTGCCTTCCTTGATGCTTTTTGCAAGCTCTCTCTCCTTTTGGAAGGATTTTATGTATATCTCCGAATACTCCTGTTGGTCTACTACGGCAAACCGGTTCTTGCCCTCTTTCTTTGCTTTGTACAAGGAAACATCTGCGATTGATACGAGCTGTTCCGGGAATACTGTATCTTCCGGAAACCCCGCTATACCTATGCTGACGGTTATATACAGGGATGTGCTATCACCTATCCAGAAGGGTTCTTTACTTATGTTTCCAAGAATTTTTTTAGCAACTTCCTTCGCACTGGTTTTGTCGGTTTCCGGCAGCAGAACCGCAAACTCTTCCCCACCGTATCTGTAAACGGTATCCGATTCCCTAACCGAGTGCTTCATAATGGTAGCGACCTTTTTGAGAACTATGTCTCCTGCCTGATGACCGTGTACGTCGTTCACAGCTTTGAAATCGTCTATGTCTATCAAAAGCAAGCTGAGGGGACGGTTGTACCTTAACGATATATTCCTGTACTTCCCTAAATCGTTTTCAAAGGAGCGTCTGTTGGGTAGGTTTGTAAGAAGGTCAACGGTTGCTATGTGTATCAAGCTTAATACATAGACAAGGTTTTTAAGAATTGTCTTTATGTAGTTTATGTCCTCTTCAGAGAGAGGGCTGTCTAACATTAAACCCAGGAAGACCCTGTGTGTATCTCCTGCGTCGGATACCAGCACGTAAGCGTACCCCTCTTCCGTCTCGTTAACGACTACAGCTCCGCCCGTAAGGTTCTTCGAGACTACTTCTTCGGTAAACCTCGAAAGTAAAGAACTTCCGTTTTTTTTGTTGTTTCTGTGGACTTTGAGGTTTATCCTGTCGCTTTCCAGCTCTTTCATTAGGAAGAGGAGCTGCTTTGTATCAAAGGTATTTTCCAGAACCTCAACCACATACTCTACAAACTCCGGAAGTTCCTCGGGCTGGCTTACCCCCCTCATAACTATCTTAAATATGGCTTCTGCCTTGCGCCTGTAATCGAATTCCTTCTTTGACAAGCTTTGTAAGGTTCTTCCTATGTCTCCAAACTCGTTGTGTGCCTTTTTGAACTCTCCAAAATCGACGTTCCACTCTCCCATAAGCAGTCTGCGGGAGATTCTCTGTAGCCTCTTTACAGGATACATAAGGAGTTTTGAAAAAGCTACGTACCCGAGTATGTAGGTTACCCATATAAACATAAATAGCCTTGCGTAAAGTAGAACTCTGTCCAGCAAGAAGGCTTGCATAATCCTCTCCTTGGGTACGTGGACATATATCTTGGAACTCAGGTTGGGTGTGGGCGCGCTTGCGAGAATGTCCCCCTCCTCCACCTTGGGTTTAATTCCGAAGTAAAACTCTGCACCGTACTTCGCGATTGCTCCCAGTCTCTTTGAGAGAATAATCTTTAAATCCGAAGCCTCGTGGCAGAAGTAGTATTTCTTCTCGTGTACCTTTATGAATATAACAGTAACAAAGTTGTAAGGGTTCACGTGGACAAAGTAGCTGTTTGTAAGTTTAAACTTTTTAAGGATACCCTCGATTTTTTCAAAGGGATATACTCCCTCGTGAACTCCTTCCTTACTTCCATCGATGTAGCCTGCACATAGAATCGTACTGCTCATGGAGGTTACGTCTTGAAAATCTATCTTTCCTTCCTCAATCAGGTTTAACAAGACGGAGTCCTTTCTATACATCTCCCTCAGTCTGCTAACTATGGCTTGTATTCTGAACTGGGCAGCTCTGTTCGCGGCGAGCTTTACGTTCCTCTCCACCTCACCCATGGATATACACACGTCCGCCATAAAAGAGGCTATCAAGGATAGGGAGGCTATAATTCCGAAAAGCAGGGTAACCTTTGCAGGGTAAGTTTTAAGCCTAAGAACCTTCTCAACAAAATCATTTACCCGAGGGATAAGCCTCATTTTTTGTTCTCCCTGCCCCTTTCATAAAATATTAACTTTATCTCTTTTAAGGTACTTTTTCAAGAAAAACCCCGTATAGGAGTTCGGGTTTCTGGACACTTGCTCGGGAGTTCCAAACGTAACAACCTGCCCACCTCCATCTCCGCCCTCGGGACCCAAGTCTATCACCCAATCGGCACATTTTATAACGTCGAGGTTGTGTTCTATGACTACAACGGTATTCCCCCTGTCCACAAGCCTTTGGAGAACGTTTATCAGTTTTTTTATGTCGTCCATGTGCAGCCCTGTCGTCGGCTCATCGAGTAAGTAGAGGGTTCTCCCGGTATCCCTCTTTGAAAGCTCTCTCGCAAGCTTAATTCTCTGGGCTTCTCCGCCAGATAGAGTTGGAGCCGGTTGCCCGAGCCTTATGTATCCGAGTCCCACGTCCCTTAGAAGTTCCAGCTTTCTCCTCAGAGAGCTTATGTTCTCGAAAAACTCGTAAGCCTCATCAACGGTCATGTCGAGGACTTCGGATATGTTCTTTCCTTTGTATAAAACGTCAAGGGTCTCTCTGTTGTATCTGGTTCCCTTACACACGTCGCAGGTTACGTAAACGGGGGGCAAGAAGTGCATCTCAACCTTTATCACACCCTCTCCTTGACATGCTTCGCATCTTCCACCCTTAACGTTAAAAGAAAACCTACCGGGCTTGTATCCCCTTGCCCTCGCCTCGGGAGTTGAAGAGAAAAGGTCTCTTATGGTATCAAAGAGCTTTGTGTAGGTAGCGGGATTGCTTCTCGGCGTCCTACCGATGGGAGATTGGTCTATGTTTATCACCTTGTCTATTAAATCAGCACCCTCTATGGTTCTTAGGTTCTCAAAGCTCTCTACGGCATCGGACAGGTAAGCCTTTAGGTTTCTGTAAAGGACATCGTATACCAGCGTAGATTTTCCGCTACCGGAGACACCGGTTACACATACAAAAAGCCCCAAGGGTATCTCAACATCTATATCCTTAAGGTTGTGTTCCTTGGCTCCCACAAGCTTCAGCTTTTTCTCCGTAGGCTTCCTCCTTTCCTTCGGAAGCTCTATTGACATCCTGCCCGACAGGTAGGCTCCCGTTAGAGAGCTTTTACAGAGCTTTATGTCCTCTAAGCTCCCGGTAGCTACAACATAACCACCGTTTTTACCCGCTCCGGGACCCAACTCAACTATAAAATCTGCGGATTCTATCGTTTCAGGGTCGTGTTCTACCACAATTACGGTATTGCCTATATCCCTTAGCTCTTTGAGAGTGTTTATGAGCTTGTTTGTATCTCTGGGGTGAAGCCCTATGGAGGGTTCGTCAAGGACATACAGAACTCCCGTGAGCTTAGAACCCACCTGTGTGGCAAGTCTTATCCTTTGCATCTCTCCGCCGGAGAGCGTGGTTGCGCTCCTCGAAAGTGAAAGGTAGTCAAGCCCTACATCTCTTAAAAATCCGAGCCTCTGAGTTATCTCTTTAAGTAACCTCTCACCTATAAAAAGCTCCTTTTCGGAAAGCTTCGGCGGTAAGTTCTCGAAAAACTCTATCGCCTCTTTGATAGATAACCTTACCACCTCCCATATATTCTTCCCACCCAGCAAAACCGCAAGGGCTTCATTTCTAAGCCTTGAGCCTTTACACTCAGGGCATTCCCTTTCCCTTATGAATTCCCCTATAAGCTCCTTTATCTTATCGGATTCTTCTTCCATAAACCTTCTTTCGAGATGGCGGAGTATGCCCTCAAACTCTAAGCCGTCGGAGGAGTCAGAACCGTATAGAAGTACCTTCTTAACCTTCTGTGGAAGCTCTCTAAACCGCTTTTGGGGGCTTATACCCATTTTTCTTAGGAGGTTCCTTATAGGAAACCTAAGATAGGAGAAGAACCCAGAATCAGTTATCTTAAAAGCGTCTATAGCAGGCTCGTTCTGGTCTATCAACACTACAGGGTCTATCTCCCACCTGACGCCTAAACCCTTACATACAGGGCAGGCTCCGTAGGGTGAGTTGAAGGAGAAAAGCCTCGGGGAGAGTTCCGGAATGGTAAAGCCGTGTTCCGGGCAGACAAGCCTTTCGCTAAACAGTTCCTCTTCCAGAGTCTCGACATCCTCAATCTTTACCAGCCCCTTTGCCAGTTCAAGAGCTTTCTCCAAAGCAGTTAACAGTCTCGGTCTTTCCTCTTCCCTGAGCGTAAGCCTGTCTATCACCACATCTATGTCGTGCTTTTTATTCTTCTCTAAGGGACGAACCTCTATAACCCTGAGCAAATTACCATCAATCTTTACACGGGTGAAGCCCATGCGGTCTATGTCCCTTATAAGCTCTCTAAACTCTCCCTTTCTTCCCCTCACGACCGGGGAGAGAACCATAACCCTTTTGCCCCCGTACTTATCGAAAACCTTTTCCAAGATTTCGTGAGCAGATAAACCCTCAAGAAGCCTGTTGCAGAAAGGACAGTGCGGTTTCCCCACATTTGCCCACAGAACACGCAGGTAATCGTATATTTCGGTAACGGTTCCCACCGTTGAACGGGGATTTTTGGAGGTCGTTTTCTGGTCTATGGCTATTGCGGGAGAGAGCCCCTCTATAACGTCTACGTCAGGTTTTTCCATTACCCCGAGAAACTGCCTTGCGTAGGAGGATAGAGATTCCACGTACCGTCTCTGTCCGTCGGCGTAAATGGTGTCAAAGGCGAGTGAAGACTTGCCCGAGCCGGATGGACCCGTTATAACTACCAGCTTGTTCTTTGGAATTTCAAGGTCAATGTTCTTAAGGTTGTGCTGTCTTGCCCCCTTTATGACAATCCTGTCCATTTTACAATTAAGTATATTATGAAAAGTATAAAGATAAGCTCCTACGGAGCTGTAAAAGGAGTTACGGGAAGTTGCCACCTCGTAGATACGGGGGAACTTAAGCTACTCGTGGACTGCGGCTTGTTTCAGGGGAGTGAGGAGTATAAAAATAGAGAGGGCTTCGGCTTTGACCCGTCACAGATAGATTACCTAATACTGACCCATGCCCACATAGACCACTGCGGAAGGATTCCACTGCTCGTAAAGGAAGGCTTTAAAGGAAAAATTCTATGCACTAAGCCGACCGCACAAATAGCGAAAATCATGCTTCTCGATGCGGCAAAGGTTATGCACGAGAACTACAAAACTCGGTTAAGGAAATCTTTAAGGTGGGGAAAGAAACCACCGCCGGAACCTATATACGACGAGGTGGACGTTCTCGAGAGCCTTGAGTTCTTCAAAACGCCTTACCTTGAGTACGACAAGCCTTACAAACTCGGGAAGACAGTTGAGGTAGTTCTGAGGGACGCGGGGCACATACTTGGTTCAGCGTTCGTCGAGTTAAGGTTAAAAGCCGGAAGTAACCGCAAATTCGTATTTTCCGGAGACCTCGGCAACAAAGGAAAACCCATAGTCAGAGACCCCACACTCCCAGACCCTGCTGACGCTGTATTCATAGAAACCACTTACGGGGACAGAGACCATAAAAGTTTTAAGGAGTCAAAAGAAGAGTTTGAAGATGCAATCCTAACGACCCTTTACAGAGATGGAAATGTCCTCATACCCTCCTACGCACTCGAGAGGACGCAGGACATACTCTTTGTACTTAGAGAGATGTACGAAAGAGACATACTTCCGGAGTGTCGGATATTCCTCGACAGTCCCCTCGCAATCAACGCCACACGCATATTTCTGCAAAACCCGGACTTCTTTGACCACCAGACCTACAGGATATTTCAGGAAAGAGACCCCTTTCACATACCTTATCTGGAGCTAACGAGGGGCGTAGAAGAGTCCAGAGCTATTAACTCCGTTCAGAACAGAGCTGTAATAATAGCCGGGAGCGGAATGTTAACAGGAGGAAGGATACTCCACCACCTAAAACACAATCTATGGAGAGAAGAGTGCAGTCTCATATTCGTAGGCTTCCAGCCGAAGGGGACTTTAGGGAGGCAGATAATAGACGGAGCGGAAAGCGTCAAAATCTTAGGTGAGCAAGTCTCGGTAAGGGCTGAGGTGTACACCATAAACGGCTTTTCTTCCCACGCAGGGCAGAGTGAACTCTTAGAGTGGCTCTCTTACGCGAACCCCCGTAAAACCTTTCTAATTCACGGTGAAGAGGAGAAGATGCAAGTATTTACGGAAAGGGTCAAGGAAAACCTCGATACGGAGGTTTACATACCGAACTTCGGGGAGGAAATAGAGCTTTAAAAATGGCGTCCCCGGGAGGATTCGAACCTCCGACCTCGAGATTAGGAATCTCGCGCTCTATCCTGCTGAGCTACGGGGACTAACTAAATAGTATAAAATAAATCCCTATGGATACACAGAGTCTATTTCCGTTCTTTCTGTGGGTTTTGAAGATTTTTGCCTTGGCAGTACTCATAGGCATACCATTGATGTTGTTGATAGCTTTTGTATCGAACACGGCGTATAACAAGTTCGGTAAAAAAATTGAGAAATCTCTGGAAGAGAAGTACAAGAACAGGGGCTTTACCCTAATAGAGATACTCGTTGTCCTTGTAATTCTGGGGCTCCTCGCAGCGATAATAATACCGAGAGTCACGGGCAGGGTTGATGAGGCTAAGATAGACTCCACGAAAATACAGATGAGAGCGATAAAAGACGCCCTTGAGCAGTACAGACTGGACAACGGCAGGTACCCAACCACCGAGCAGGGCTTGAGGGCGCTTGTGGAAAAGCCCCAAGAACCTCCAGAACCTAAAAAGTGGAGACAGTACTTGGACAAAGTCCCCACCGATGCTTGGGATAACGAGTTTATATACATATCGCCCAGTGTAGAACGCCCCTATGAGCTACGCTCCAAAGGTCCCGACGGAGAAGAGGATACCGAAGACGACATAGATGTCTGGTCAATGTGAAAAAGGCTTCACGCTTGTAGAACTATTAATCGCTTTTGTGATAGTGGCTGTAACTTTTTCCTCGCTCCTTGACCTGCTCTCCACTGGCTTAAGCCTTTACGATGGGTCAAATCAAAAATTTGAAGACCTCATAACCTTAGATGCAAAAGTTAAAGAGGGCAAGCTCAAAGATATTAAGGTACATGAAGCAGAGGTGCCCGATTTCCCTCGAGTAAAAGAGGTTATTTACACCTACGGAGATATATTCATAGTTCGGTACTACGTGAGATGAAAAGAGCCTTTACTCTGGTAGAAGTTCTACTCGTAGTTAGTCTCGTGGGACTTTTGTTCGGCGTAGTAATTTTTTCCTTTTACAGAGCTACCGACAGCAGTGTTACGCTTCTTACATCCTCAGAATTGCTAAAACAAGAGGCTATTTTGTACTGGGAACTGGAGAGGAAAATCCTCGGCGCTAAGCAGATACATATAGAGAACGATAGAATATACATGATTACCACCGGAGGTAACTATTACAGCGGTGTTGTAAAGAGTGCCTACTTCGTTAAGGATAAAAAGCTTTACTACTACGAATTCCCCTATCCATATCTGAGCATCGACGACATAGACGAAGATGCGGCTCACGAGGTAATGAGCGTAGAAAACTTCAGCGTATCCGCGTACAACAGGGATTCAAGGTACAAGACCTACACGGGGCTGCCGGACTTTGTAGAAATAAGGCTCAACGGTAGAAGGTTAGTGTATAAAGTTATAAAATAGGTATTGTGTTATTATTAAGTTTAAGTGTTCCCTGTGATAAGGAGGGTTGTGGTGAAAAACTTGAGGCTAATCTTATCTACGGGTATTGTCGTAAGTTTGCTTTCCTGTGGTGGAGGAGGTTCGGGAATATACGGGGGATTTGATACGGTGCTTGTGGGAGTAGCGCAGTTAACACCCCCTAAGTTGGAAAGTGATACCGTGGTTAAGCTCGACGATAACGCCGACGGTATATGTGATAGGTTTTTATTTGAAGATGACGAGATACAGATAACTCTAAGAAGTGAAGTGATAAAGGATGCTAACGGAGAGGACATAACGAACAATCCTTCGCCCGTTTATATAGATAGATATAAGCTTACCTTTATAAGTGCAGTAAATAACAATAACTGTGAAAATTATGAAAGCTGTAGAAGTGTATTTGCAACCCCTTACGAGCAGTTGACATCTATAACTGTAGACCCCGGCACAGAGATACCAACAGCTATAACCGTGGCTCTTGGCTCATGGAAATCGACTGTACTGAGCCAACACTGCCTTACTTCCTTAGACAATTGTATCTATAACGTGGTGCTTGAAATGAGAGGAAGAGAGGTTCTAACGGGAAGCGATAAAACTATAAGGGCAACTTTTAATGTTCAATTTATGGATTACCCTGTGGGTAATTCAGAAGGGGTTACCGCAGATGCAAATTGTACTATACAGTAAAACCTACATAAACTTTACGGGAGGTTTGGTATGAAAACAGGTATTAAAAAGATATTATCCGGTTTACTGATTGCCTCTATAGGTGTGGGTTTTTCCGCACCCATGCTGAGGGTGTTTCCCGACTCACCTTTCAACTTTGGTCCCACAACCATAGATACCTCAAGTACTGCGGAATTTTCACTTACCAATATAGGAACGGGAACCCTTAGGGTGTGTGGCTCGTCCATAAGCATGGGCACTCCTAATTTTGAGATAGTAAAGGATGAGTGTTCCGGCAAGTCCCTTGGATACGGACAGAGCTGCGTTTTGGGAATTAAATTTACTCCCAACCTGAAGGTGGACAACGTAGGTGCAGCGGTGGTGATTTACGATGACGACGATAATTCAACTTCATGCGATACGCAGAAGAGCTTCAGTATTTCCCTGAGCGGAAGCGGGACAGCTATAAGAGTTGTAAAGGTTAACCCATCTCCTACCGAGAGCGGTTTTGGTTTTACATTTCCCGCAACGGACTTCCAGAGTACAAGCACGATTACTTTAAGGGTATGCAACGCTGCAGGGGATACGCTTTATCTTGGAAACCCGGCCTTGGAGGTTCTGAACACTCCTGACAGTCCTGCTTTTGGGGTTGTAAGTAGTAACTGCTCGGGTGCAGCCCTTGCCTATACGGCTGACAACGAAGATTGTTCAAAGAACTTCTGCGAGTTTAACGTTGTATTCCAGCCCCAGTCAGGCTACCCTTACAGCAAGACGACCTTTTA
>WFYI01000064.1 GCA_015490155.1 Aquificaceae bacterium
CCTTCGGCGGTTATCTTTTTAAATTAAACATACCGCTCCTTGCACTCATTTTGCTTTCCCTTATCGCTATCCTCCTAAGCCGTCGCTTTATTTACGCGCCCTTAGTGGGAGGAGCGGGACTTCTGATTTACCTCTCCCTCGTCTTCCTGCCTGAGGTAGAGAAGTTCAGGCCCTACAGAGAGCTGGGGGAGTTGCTTTATTCCCTAAGACAGAAGGGAGCCGTTTACGAGGTGGGACACTTTCACCACAACCTACCCTTCTACAGCAGAGGCAAAGTCATCAGAAATGTGAAGCTTGAAGAAGTGAAAAAGCCCGCGGTGGTTTTAATAAGAGAGCCTGCCGGGTGTGAGAGCCTCTGGAGGGGAAAGCTCTATGTGGGTTCCGAGTCAAGGTTCTTTGTATTCCTCAGGGACATAAAGAGGGGCAGGAGGTTTGAGTGGTTCAGAGTTTGCCTTCTAAACGCTGATTAAAAACAGGTGCAATCTCCCAGCTTATTGCTTAAAATTTTTACATCATGTTTGCGGAAGATTTACGCAATAGGCTCAGAGAGCATATAGATTACTTCCCGAGAAAGGAGCAGGCTATCTTGGTATGCCTGCATGAGATACAGGACTACTACGGATACGTCCCACCGGAAAGCCTGAAGCCCTTATCGGAGATGTTGGATATGCCCCTCAACCATGTAGAGGGAGTCGTAGCCTTCTACGACATGTTTGATAGGGAAACTCCCGCAAAGCACAGGATAAGGGTGTGCGTGAGTATAGTTTGCCACCTAATGGACAAAAACAGGCTGCTTAAAGCTATTGAGAAAACGCTCGGCATAAAGCCCGGAGAGGTTACTCCGGACGGTAAGTTCAAGCTCGTTCCCGTCCAATGTCTCGGTGCTTGCTCGGAGGCGCCCGTTTTTATGGTGGACGAGGACGAGTACAAATTCGAAGGAGAGGAGAAGTTAAATGAAATCCTATCCCGCTATACCTAACATATACGCAGAGACAACCCTAAACATGCTCCTTAAAAGGGCAAAAAAGCCCAGAGTTCACAACATAGAGGAGTACCTACGGGACGGGGGCTATCAAGCTCTTGAAAAAGCCTTCAGCATGAAGCCCGAGGAGATTATAGACTGGGTGGAAAAGAGCGCACTTAGGGGAAGAGGTGGTGCGGGCTTTCCCACGGGAACCAAGTGGAAGTTTGCGGTTCAGAACCCTGCACCCAGATACTTTATATGCAACGCGGACGAATCGGAGCCGGGAACTTTCAAGGACAGGATACTCATGGAAAGAGACCCCCATCTCCTCTTAGAGGGCATGATTATATCCTCTTACGCCATAGGCGCTAACGAGGCTTTTATCTACATAAGAGGCGAGTACCCGGCGGGATACTACATACTCCTTGACGCAATAAAGGAGGCTAAGGAAAAGGGATTGCTGGGCAAAAACATACTCGGTAGCGGATACGACCTTGAGATATACGTTGCAAGGGGAGGAGGTGCTTACATCTGCGGTGAGGAAACCGCCCTCATAGAGTCCCTTGAGGGAAAGAGGGGACACCCCAGGCTAAAGCCACCTTACCCCGTGCAGGTGGGACTCTGGGGCAATCCGACGGTGGTAAACAACGTAGAAACTATATGTAACATACCCTTCATAATAAGTATGGGCTGGGAGGAGTACAGGTACATAGGACCCAGCGATTACTCGGGACCTAAGCTCTTTCCCGTGAGCGGTAAGGTCAAAAAACCCGGCGTTTACGAAATGCCCATGAACACCACGCTGAGGGAAGTAATTTTCAAGTACGCCGGAGGAACCTTAGATAAGAAGCGGGTAAAAGCGGTGTTCTCGGGAGCCTTAGACTGCTTCTCCGAAGAAGACCTTGACACGCCTATGGACTACTCTCCCTTCGGTTTCGGGGGTACGGGAACGGTGATAGTCCTAACTGAGGACGACGACATAGTTGAGGCGTGTTTGAAGATTGCGGAGTTTTACGAACACGAAACCTGCGGACAGTGTACACCCTGCAGGGTTGGGTGCTACGAGCAGGAGACACTCCTAAAGCGTATATACAGGGGAGAGGCAACGGAGAAGGACTGGGAAGGCTTTTTGTTCATAAACAAGTTCATACAGCCCACCTCCATATGCGGTTTAGGTGCGGTTGCAGGAAGACTGATACAGCAAGCTATGGAAAAGTTCCCGGAGGATTTTGAGAGGTACAGAAAGAGGTTGTCTGCAACCTCTCAGGCGTAGATACTTAAGCCCTCTGACTTATCCCCTTTCTCTCCTTTTATCTGGAGTTCAAGCTTAGCTTCCATCTCCATGGCTACCGCTTTTGCCGCCACGGCTCTATCTTGGGGTGATGGGTCTGCAGGTGCGAGGGCAGCCCTTTTAACTTTACGGGCTATCTCTATGGTCTCCTCCGGGTCTTTACCTTTCATTATCTTTATAGGAACCTCACCGCCGACTATATACATTCTTCCATCGGGACCCTTTTTGTACTTGTACTTGGGCGCTCCCCCGAGTTCCCCGGCGGCTACCTTGTGGGCTATCTCGTGGGCTTTGACCTTCTGCTCTATTATTCTCAAACGCTGAACAGCCTGTATAAGTGCCAAGCTCTCAGAGAAGCTGGCGTTTACCCCTTCCATACTTTTTAAATATAAGCGGGCGACGGGATTCGAACCCGCGACCTTCTGCTTGGGAAGCAGACGTTCTACCGCTGAACTACGCCCGCTCCGATAAATTTATTATAAAACCGCTCTTTAGGAGTAAGGTGTTTCAAGCCTCGCATGTTAAAATTGAATTGATGAGGAAAGATGGGAGAAAGCCTAACCAATTGAGACCCATAAAGCTAAGAAGGGACTTCCTCAACCACCCGGAGGGTTCCTGCTTGATAGAGTTCGGCAATACAAAGGTTATATGCGCCGCCTCAATAACGGAAACGGTGCCGCCCTTCCTGAAAGGTAAAGGACAGGGCTGGATTACCGCCGAGTACTCCATGCTACCGAGGGCAACCCACACGAGGAACATAAGGGAGTCGGTTCAGGGAAAGATAGGGGGAAGAACCCACGAGATACAAAGGATGATAGGCAGGGCTATGCGAACTGCCGTTGACCTTACGAAGCTGGGAGAGAGAACCCTGTGGGTAGATTGTGACGTGATACAAGCGGACGGGGGAACGAGAACAGCCTCCATAACCGGTGCCTTCGTGGCTGTGGCGGACGCCCTAATAAGCCTCTACGAGAGGGGAGTTCTAACTACGGTTCCCATAAAGGACTTTGTCGCCGCGGTGAGCGTAGGTATAGTGGGCAACGAGATACTCCTTGACCTTAACTTTCAAGAGGACTCATCAGCTCAGGTGGACATGAACGTTGTCGCAACGGGAAGCGGGAGACTTGCGGAGGTGCACGCCATGGGAGAGGAACACACTTACGCCAAAGAGCAACACGACAAACTCCTTGAGATGGCTCTTGCAGGCATAGAGAGGCTCGTGAGCATTCAAAGACAGCTGTACGATGCAAAGACGAGCATAGGACTCTGGAAGAGAACTCAACTCACAGAGGTGGAAGGATGAGAATTTTTAGGTTATATATCTTGCTTTTCTCCGTTTTTCTGTTTTCTTGTCAGGAGCTACCCAAAGAGTTTCAGGGCGAAGAGGGTAAGAAGAAGTTAGAGAGGTTGAGAAATCAGTTCGTTAAGGGTGAGGTGGTGGTCTCCGAAAACCTTAAAGCTAAGCTTCCGGATAAGCCCTTTTTCTTAATTATCGCCGTCAAAAAACCGGACAACCCCCAGCCCCTCGCAGTTTTAAGGGTAAAGAACCCAGAATTCCCTTACAGGTTCACCGTCAGCGGTAAACATAAGATAGACTTCAGAAGGATTATAGAGGGAGAGCTGATTATCACCGCGAGGGTAAGCAAGAACTCGGGAGCGAACGTGTCCGGCGGAGACCTCATGGGCAGTGCAAATGCGAAAGCCGGAGATAAAGATGTAAAGATAGAGATATCTATAGAGGTACCGAATGAGGAAGCTTCACAGAGCAAACAGCTCTGAAGGTTTTACCTGCACGAATACCCTTTTGAAGTTATATTAATAAGCATGTTCAACTTTACAGAGGAGCAGATTAAAAGGTACGCACGGCACATAATCCTCCCGGAGGTGGGCGGTAAAGGACAGGAAAAGCTATTAAAATCAAAGGTTCTCGTTATAGGTGCGGGCGGTCTTGGTTCTCCCGCGCTCTTCTACCTCGTCGCCGCGGGTGTGGGTAAGGTAGGTTTTGTGGATTACGATACCGTGGACTTTTCCAACTTGCAAAGGCAGATACTCCACACCACGGACAGGGTCGGAGAGCCGAAGGTAGAATCCGCGAAGAAAACCCTCAAGGCATTAAACCCGGACGTTGAACTCGTGGCTTACAACACGCTCGTAAATAAAGAAAACATAATGGAGCTTATAAAGGATTACGACATAGTCCTTGACGGAACAGATAACTTTCCCACGAGGTTCTTAATAAACGACGCTTGCTTTTTTGCCGGCAAGCCCCTCGTTTCCGCAGCCATGCTGAGGTTTGAGGGACAGTGTACGGTGTTTGATTTCAGGGATAAGGAAACCTCTCCCTGTTATAGGTGTCTATTTCCCGAACCTCCTCCCCCTGGATTGGTTCCCTCCTGTCAGGAGGCGGGTATCTTGGGAGCGATAGGCGGAATAATGGGGTGTATTCAGGCTACCGAGGCGATAAAGGTTCTTCTCGGTATAGGGGAGCCTCTGGTAGGCAGATTGCTCGTGATGGACGCCCTCTCCATGGACTTCAGAAAGGTAAAGCTCAGGAAAGACCCCAAGTGTCCGCTCTGCGGAGAAAACCCCAAGATAACGGAGCTTATAGAGTACGAGCAGAGCTGTGAAGCGAGGTTCTAAAAAGCCGGGGAGATGACGGACAAACACTCCGAGCATACCCCGATGCTCGCTCAGTATCACTTCTTTAAAAATCAGTATCCCGACTGTCTCCTTTTCTTTAGGCTCGGGGACTTTTACGAGCTTTTCTTTGAGGACGCTAGCGTAGGCTCCAAAGAGCTTAACCTCGTTCTCACCTCAAGACCTGCGGGAAAGGGCAGGGAAAGGATACCCATGTGCGGTGTCCCCTACCACTCCGCAAACTCTTACATAGCAAAGCTGATTCGTAAGGGCTACAAGGTGGCTATCTGCGAACAGGTGGAGGACGCTGCAAAGGCAAAGGGAATAGTCAAGAGAGAGGTTATAAGGGTCATAACGCCGGGAACCTTCTTTGAGAAGGAAACGGACGGCATAGCTTCCCTTTATCCCATAGGGGGTAATGTGTTCATAGGTTACATAAACCTGGGCGTGGGGGACTTTCTTGGAGCAAGGGTAAGTAGAGCGGAGCTTACAGACCTTCTCTCCAAGCTGTCTGTGAAAGAGGTTATAACTCCTCCCGGCTTCAGGGCGGAGGAGCCGGTTAAGGCTCTTGGGCTATTTGTAACCGAAGGTAGCGAAGAACTCTACGACGAGACGGAGGAGTTCAAAAAACACTTTAGCGTATTCAGTCTAAGGGGATTGGGATTTGAGAGTGAAGATTACCTGCCCGCACTCTGTTCTGCATTTAACTATGTTAAGAGGACTCAGAAGGGATTTTTACCCTTCTTACCTAAGCCGAAGCCTTACGTAAACGAGGGTTTCGTAAGGATAGACCTAAAAGCGAGAAAGGGTCTTGAGCTTACCGAGAGCATAGAGGGAAACAGGTCGTACTCCCTTTTGGGTGTTATGGACAGAACGCTAACGGGCATGGGCAGGAGGAGGCTCAGGTTCAGGATACTCAATCCTTTCAGAGATGTAAACAGGATAAGGCTCGTTCAAGAGAGCGCTCGGGAGCTGGTGGAGAACAGGGTGCTGAGGGAAAGGATAAGGGAAGTTCTATCCTCCATGTCAGACTTAGAGAGGCTCGTATCCAAGGTTAGCTCAAACATGGCTAATCCCCGCGAGATTCTGCACCTCAAAAACTCCCTATTTATGGTAGAGGAACTCAGAAAGGTCTTAGGAAACGCAAACACTACCTACCTAAAATCCCTAACCAACAAGCTTGAAGATACCCTGCCCGTAGCGAGGGAAATAGACAGAGTCCTGAGCGACGACCCACCTCTACACGTCAAGGAGGGAGGACTTATAAAAGAGGGTGTTAATTCCTTCTTGGACGAGCTCAGGGCTATCAGGGACAACTCAAAGAGAATTATCAAGGACTACGAGAGAAAGCTTAGGGAGGAAACGGGCATACTGAGCCTGAAGGTGGGATACAACAAGGTTATGGGCTTTTATATAGAGGTTACAAAACCTAACCTACGGTACGTTCCCCCTTACTTCCGTAGGAGACAGACTCTTTCTAACTCCGAGAGGTTTACGACCGACGAGCTTCAAGCCCTTGAGGAGAAAGTTCTCTCCTCCCAGAGCAGGATAAACGACATAGAGTACGAGCTCTTTACACAGCTCAGGGGCTTTATAGTGGAGAACATAGAAAAGGTGGGAAGAAATGCCTCGGTGGTGGCTGAAGTTGATTACCTGCAATCCCTCGCGCAGATAGCCTACGAGAAGGGCTGGAACAGACCGGAGGTTCACGAAGGCTTTGAGATAAGTATAAAGGACGGAAGACACCCGGTAATAGAGGAGTTCAACGAGAGCTTCGTTCCCAACAGCACTTATCTTACGGAAAGCTCCCCATTCCACATAATAACAGGTCCCAACATGGCAGGTAAATCCAGCTACATAAGACAGGTTGCGGTTCTGACGCTGATGGCTCACATGGGAAGCTTTATCCCCTGCGATGAGGCGAGTGTGGGAAACGTGGACGCGATATTTGTTAGGGTGGGTTCGGGAGACATCCTCGCCATGGGAGTGTCCACCTTCATGAATGAGATGTTGGAGGTGGCGAGCATACTGAACAACGCCTCCGAGAGGAGCTTGATAATACTTGACGAGATAGGCAGGGGGACTTCCACCTACGACGGCATAGCTATAACGCGTGCCATAGCAGAGTACATACTCAAAAAGGTTAAAGCTAAAACACTCCTTGCCACGCACTTTCTTGAAATTACGGAGCTTGAGGAGGAGGAAAGGGGTGTTAAGAACTTCCACATGAGCGTTAGCAGAGACAGGGAGGAGATAACCTTCCTCTACTCCCTTAAAGAGGGAAAAGCACAGGGGAGCTTTGGTATAGATGTGGCGAAGATGGCGGGACTGCCCGACGACATAGTTAACCGCTCAAGGGAGATACTAAGCTTCATGGAAGACAGACACCTGCCCATTCTTGAAGAGGCTTACAGAAAGTCCGAGGAGGTTATGGACTCCCAGCTAAGGGAGGTACTTAAGGAAATCCTGTCCATAGACATAGCCTCAATTACACCACTCCAAGCCCTAATTAAGCTGAACGAGATTAGGGAAAGATTAAGAGACAAAGTCAGAGAGTTTGAAGAGTGAGTAAAGCTCAACGCCTTCGGCGTTTATATTCTCCTCTCC
>WFYI01000065.1 GCA_015490155.1 Aquificaceae bacterium
AAGTCGTAAGCTCCCTCTATGTCGTCGTATTTAACGTCTATGCGGTAGTCTTTAAGCTCCTCTCCCAGCCTGTTTACCACTTCTTTGACACTTTCGGCGTCCCTGACCTTTTCCTCCGTAATTTCCAGCTTTATCAGGGCGTTTACTATGTCCTCGCCTCTGCCCTTCATCAGCGCACTCAGACTCTCCTCATACTCTCTTAGGGTTTTTAAGAGGTTCATAAGCTCCTCGCCTCTGTATTCCTTGCCTAAGGCGTCCCTTACAAAGCCTTTATCCTTTATCAAAGCACTGAGGTAGCTATCAAACTCCCTGTCGTCCTTGAGGTAATCTATCCTTTTTCCCTTCTTAACCCTGTAAAGGGGCGGAACGGCTATATAGACGTGTCCCTCTTCAATTAATTTTGGCATGAATCTGTAGAAGAAGGTAAGAAGGAGAGTCCTTATGTGAGAACCATCCACGTCCGCGTCGGTCATGAGGATTATCTTGTCGTATCTGAGCTTGGACAAGTCCATGTCCTCGCCTATGCCGCACCCTAAGGCGCTGACTATCGCCTTCACCTCCTCGTTGGACAGAGCCTTATCTATCCTTGCCTTCTCAACGTTTATGATTTTTCCCCTCAGAGGCAGGATTGCCTGTCTTCTCCTGTCCCTCGCCTGTTTTGCTGAACCGCCGGCACTTTCTCCCTCAACTATGAAAATTTCGCACTCTTTGGGGTCTTTCTCTGAACAGTCGGCGAGCTTTCCCGGAAGTATGCCCTCCTCAAGGGGAGACTTTCTCCTTACCAACTCCTTAGCCTTCTTGGCAGCCTCCCTCGCCAGAGCGGCTTCTATGGCCTTATCAACTATCTTCTTGAGAACTTCCTTGTTTTTGTCAAAGAACTCTATAAGGTAGTCATAGACTATGGAGTCCGCTATGGTTTTTACGTTCTGGTTTCCCAGCTTTGTCTTGGTCTGTCCCTCAAACTGGGGTTCGGGAACCTTGCAGGATACCACCGCCACCAATCCCTCCCTTATGTCCTCTCCCGAAAAGCTCTGCTTCAGCTCTTTGGAGAGCTTTAAAGATTGAGAGGAACGCATCACCGCTTTTGTAAGTCCGCTCCTGAATCCCGTGACGTGAGTTCCCCCCTCAACGGTCTTTATGTTATTTACAAAGCTCTCCATCACCTCCCGGTAGTCTTTGACGTATCTGAAGGCTACATCAACTATAACTCCGTCCCTGTCTCCTTGAATCCTGACGATTTCCTCAAAGAGGGGGTCTTTGCCTTCGGTCAGATACTTAACGAGGTCTGCTATGCCTTGGTCAAACTTATACTCTATGTGCTTGTCCGTCCTCTCGTCAATTAGGATGAACCTGACCTCCGGGTTCAGGTAGGCAAGCTCCCTTATCCTGCGCTCTATGATGTCAAACTTTATTTTTGTAGTTTCAAAGATGTCCGGGTCGGGTTTGAAACTAACCTTCGTTCCGGTTTTAGTGGTTGAGCCTACCACCTTGAGAGGGTGAACTACTTCTCCCCTTCTGTATTCCTGCCTGTGAATCTTACCCTCTCTATAGACCTCCACCACCAGCCACTCGGATAGGGCGTTGACCACGGAAGCCCCTACGCCGTGCAGTCCTCCCGAGTATGCGTAAGCCTTCTTCTCAAACTTCCCACCTGCTCCCAGCATGGTAAAGACCATCTCAACGGCGGGCTTGCCGGTTTCCGGATGGACGCCTACCGGTATTCCCCTTCCGTCGTCCTCAACGGTTATGGAGCCGTCTGCGTGAATAACCACCTTTATGTTGCGGGCATAGCCCGCCATAGCCTCGTCAACGGAGTTATCCAGTATCTCCCATACGAGGTGGTGCAATCCCCTCTCACTCACGTCCCCTATGTACATGGCGGGACGCAGGCGCACATGCTCAAGCCCCGTAACGGCCTTTATGGCTTCTTCCGAATAATCCTCGGTGATTTTTTCTCTTATCTCTTCAGGGTTCATGGAAATATTATCTTACAATTGGCTTCGCACTTGCAAGGAGAGTTTGTATAGCTTCAGTTATTACGACCTAAAGCCTTTAAAAGCTCCCTTAGTGTCTTCTCTTTGTCTTCCTGACTTTTGATGTGTATGTCCGCCTCTTTGTAAACCTCCTTTCTACTCTCGAAGAGCTTTCTCAGTTCCTCCTCACCTCTGCGAAGCAGAGGTCTATTTCTATCTCTACCGCACCTTTTAAGAAAGTCTTCGAAGTCCACGTCAATCCATACGACCAATCCGTTGGATTTCATGAAGTCCATAGCTTCTCTATTGGCTCCCAGTCCTCCGCCTGTGGCGATTACTATCTCCTCTATGGAGGATACCTCCTGCAGTGTTCTGAGCTCCAAATCCCGAAAGTAGTCTTCTCCCTTCTGCTCAAATATCTCCGGTATGGTCATCCTCTCCCTTACCATTACCTCCTCATCGAGGTCTATGAACTTCCAACCCAAGGTATCTGCGAGAAACCTCCCTATGCTGCTTTTACCGCTACACATAAAGCCGACGAGGTATATTCTCAGTACCCCCGATACTGCGTGTCTCCCGTATGACATGCGGAACAGTCCTTCCCATTGGCTAAATTCCTAACGAGTCCGAAGCCCTCCGCTATCCTTTGGTGCTTTGAGTGGAGAAGCCCTAGGGGTTTAAACTTTCTAACCTTTGGTATACCTATGCCCTGATGACACTGGTAGCAGGTGAACATCGCTTCCTTCCAAAGTTTCACGGCCCTTTCCTTGTCCCCGTCTATGAGAGCCTCTTTAAGCTCCTTGTACATTATCCTATTTCTTTTCTTGACCACTTTCTTTATATCCGGTTTGAACTTAGCCATCATAGGTGCGGCGAGGGACATATTCCTACCGCATGCAGAAAGCCCCTCCGGGTTTTCTATGAGGTCTATGGCGGCTGTGAACTGCTCCTTCTCTATAAGCCCCCTGAGCTTTACGAAGCTGAAAAAGGTCTTGTAGGCTCCTGCTTTGAAGCTGATAACTCTGTCCGCGAGGAAGGATACCGCCTTTAGCACCTGCTCTCTGTTCTTTCCCCCCACTACGAGGACCTTTGCCCCTTTGTACCGAACCACCTTCAGCGTGGGTTTATTGAAGCTGAGTTTAAGCTCCTTCACGATTCTGTTCTTAGTGCCTACCACTATAAGGTTTTTGCCTTTTAACTCTTTGAGGTTTGTGTCCGATACGAGAAAGCTCGGCAGTTGAGCTTTTTTAACCGCCTTGGGTGTCAAGCCCGCGCTCTGCGTCCACTGTCCGAGGTAGAAAGCTATGTTAGCCGCCTTTGCTATAACTTCCCTATCTTCATCTTTGCCGTAAACCACCTGCACGTTGGGAACCGACACGTCCTCAGACTGAGCAGGTGTTCCAGTCCAAACCTCTTTATAGGTTATGTAAGGAAATCTCTTAACTTCCTCAAAGCTATCCATTAGGGGCATGGCGGAAAGTGAGGACATGCCCAAAAGCATGGTAATAAATATCTTTCTCATGCTCCTTTCTCCTACTCAAAATTCTAACTTAGCTCCAGCATCCTCTCTATGGGTCTTCTTGCCCTCTTTATTATGTCCTCGGGCAAGGTAACCTCGTTTATCTCGTTTTTCAGTGTCTCGTATAGCTTTGGCAGGGTTATTCCCTTCATAGTACAACAGTAAACGGTTCCGCAGTAGTTCATGGATTCGGGGAAAATGTACTCTTTATCGGGGTTTTTCTTCATGAGCGTGTGCTTTAAGCCCACCTCCGTGATTACTATCACCTTGTCCGTCTCACAAGTAGTTGCGTAGTTAATTATCTGGGAAGTTGAGCCTACGAAATCAGCGATTTCTATCACCTTGGGATGGCACTCCGGGTGAACCGCAACCTTTGCCTCGGGGTATCTCTCCTTGAGCTTCAGAACCTCCTTTGCTGTGAACTCGAAGTGAGGAGGACAAAAGCCCTTCCATATCACGAATTCCTTATCGGGTACCTGCTTAGCTACCCACTGCCCCAAGGCTTGGTCTGGTAGGAAAACTATCTTTTTGGCTTCTAACTTTTTTATAATCTTCGGTGCGTTTGCGGATGTTACGCATATATCTATCTCCGCCTTCACGTCCGCGGTGGTATTTATGTAAGCCACGAACTCCGCATCGGGGTGTTTTTCCCTGAGCTTTCTAACCTGCTCTGCACTTATCATGTCCGCCATGGGACAGCCGGACTCCGGATTAGGGTGCAGAACCTTTTTCTGAGGGCTGAGTATCTTCGCAGTCTCACACATGAACCTCACACCGCAAAAAACTATTATGTCCGCGTCCGTGTTAGCCGCTTTGCGGGAGAGGTCTAAGGAGTCTCCTACGAAGTCCGCAACGTCCTGGACTTCTCCCCTTTGATAGTAATGGGCAAGTATGACAGCATTCTTCTCCTCGGCGAGCCTCCTGACCTCGCTTTGGAGTTCCTTTATTTCCTGAGAGCTAAGCTCTCTATCCTCATTTATAGCAAGCTCTACCATAGGCAACCTCCTTAAGCATAATATAGAATATGGGTGAGGGAATAATTTTTATCAACATCTGCCCAGAGCCGTAAGGGCGTAAACCTGTTATCCCTCTGTTAAAATATCTCCCATGCTTGATATAGAGCTTATAAGAAAGAAACCTGAACTCGTCAAGGAGAGATTATCCAGAAGGGACGGTGGGCTATCTGAACTCTTAGACAAGGTTCTTGAGCTTGACAAAAATAGGAGGGAGCTACTTAAGAAGATAGAATCCCTTAGAGCGGAGAGGAATAAAAAGAGTAAGGAAATAGGTCTGCTCAGGAAGGAGGGAAAGGATAGCTCTTCGGTAGAGGAGGAAGTGAGGCAACTTAAAACTGAGATTGAGAGCCTTCAGGAGAAACTCGGCGAAGTTGAAGAGGAATTGAGAAAGGTAATGCTCCGCATACCCAACCTTCCCCACGAGAGCGTCCCCGTAGGTGAGGAAGAGAGCCAGAATTTAGAGGTGAGAAAGTGGGGAGAGCTGCCGAATTTCAGCTTTGAGCCGAAACCTCACTGGGAGATAGGGGAAGCCCTTGGAGTTCTTGACTTTGAGCGGGGAGCGAGGCTATCCGGTAGCAGGTTCACGGTTCTCAAAAACTGGGGGGCAAGGCTTGAAAGGGCTTTGATGAACCTCATGCTCGACCTACACGCAAAGAAAGGCTACGAGGAAGTGATACCTCCCCATCTGGTAAGAGATGAGATTCTAATCGGTACCGGACAGCTTCCCAAGTTTGAGGAAGACCTTTACAGGTGTGAGAGGGACGAGCTTTATTTAATACCGACCGCGGAAGTTCCCTTAACGAACCTCTTCAGGGGAGAGATACTAAAGGAAGAAGACCTGCCCGTATACCTGACCGCTTATACACCCTGCTACAGGAGAGAAGCAGGTTCTCATGGTAAGGACATCAGGGGCATAATAAGGCAGCACCAGTTCAGCAAGGTAGAACTCGTTAAGATAGTTCACCCGGACAGCTCCTACGATGAGCTTGAAACCCTTACCTCAGATGCGGAGGAGGTCTTAAAGGTTCTCGGGCTTCCTTACCGAGTAGTTGAGCTGTGTACCGGAGACCTGGGGTTTTCCGCTGCTAAGACCTACGACATAGAGGTATGGCTTCCTTCCCAGAACAGGTACAGGGAGATTTCCTCCTGTTCCAACTGCGAGGACTTTCAGGCGAGGAGAATGAATACGAGATTTAAGGACTCCACCGGTAAAAACAGGTTCGTTCACACGCTAAACGGCTCCGGTGTGGCAATAGGCAGAACCATAGCCGCGATTCTTGAGAACTACCAAAGGGAAGACGGCTCTGTTGTAGTACCGGAGGCTTTGAGGGATTACTTAAAAGCAGACGTTATAGCTCCCTAACTTTTCCAACTCTTGAGGGCAAGCGTGTCGTAAATGTTCGGAAAGGTTTTTGCAAGGGCTATAAAGAGCCTGTACCACGCCGGGTAGACAACCTCCCTCTTTCTCTTTACAAAAGCTCTGTAAGTTAGGTCTGCGAGCTTTTCAGCACTTCCCGTGAAGGGCGTCTCGGGAGGTCTTTTAGAGCCTAAAGCCCTTGAAGAAAACCCTGTGTTTATCCTTCCTACAATCAAGTTTAAGACATGAACCGAGTAAGGCTTCAGCTCTGCCCTTAAAGAATCAGAAAAAGCGTTGAGTGAGTATTTGGTGGCACAGTACCCGCCCATGTAGGGAACGTAAAGCTTACCTGCCACAGAGGAGACGTTTATCACAGCTCCCTTGCTCTCTTTCAGAAATGAAACAGCCTGACGAGTTAGGTCTACGGGGGCAAAGAAGTTAAGCTCAAATACTTTCCTGAGTTCTTCTTCTTTTATGCTCTCCCAGTTTTCGTAAATTCCTATTCCTGCGTTGTTTATCAGCACGTCAATCCTTCCAGTCTTTTGCAATATCCCTTCTATCAAGCCCTCCCTCTGTTCTTTAATGCTCAAGTCTGCTTTTACGTTCAAGTCTGCACCTGTACTTTCAGAGCGGGAGATATTTACGGTGAAAAACCCTTCCCTTTTGAACCTCTCGAGCATAGCTTTGCCTATGCCCTTGGAAGCCCCGGTTATAACACAAACTCTCAAAGCCCCTCTTTCCACAGCCCTCTCCCGTACCTCCTTGCCTCTCTCTGAGCCTCTTTGAAAAGCTCAACGTACTTCACGTTGGGCGGAAAGGTATAGACCTTTGCGTAGCCCTCTCTCACGAGAACCTCGTTCAGCATTCTGCCGTCGGGAAGGTAAACGTAGGCAAGGACTCTACCGTACCTGTCCAGAACTTGAACGTCCGTCTCGAGGATAACCTCTGTTCCCTTTTTAAGCAGCCTCTTTGTAAAGCTCTTAGCCTTTTTCCCCATCTGGACTATCCTCTCTACACTTACAGAACTCCTCTCCGCGTCTCTAAAAGCCTTTTTATTCCTTGAGCTTTCCGGGGTATCTATGCCTATGAGCCTTACCTTTATCTCCTTCCCGTTCTTGAGCTTACACTTAAAGGTGTCTCCGTCATAAACCCTTACCACAGTGCAGGACGCCTTAGAGTTCGGTGAGAGCTTATCCGAGGAAGAAAGTTCCCTGAACCTTTCTCCCGAAATCTCCGAGTAAATGTAGAGAACCACCAAGACCAGCACGAGGCTGACGATCCTGCTTAAATTTTTACCCTTTAACCTACTCAACGTTAGCCACCTGTTGCTTTATCCTGTCTATCTCGCTCTTTATGTCCACTACAAAGCTTGACATGTCCGGTATCTTGTTCCCCAAGGTGTTTATCTCCCTGTGCATCTCTTGGGCTAAGAACTCTAACTTCTTACCGGCTTCTCCGTCGGAGTCAAGGAGTTTCTTAAACCTCTCAAGGTGACTCTTGAGCCTCGTTATCTCCTCCTCAACGTCCATCTTTTCTATCAGGAATAAAAGCTCGTTGATAACCGTGGGATGCTCCTCCGGGAGTTCAAGCCTCTTAGCCCTCTCTACCACCTTCTCCCTGACCCTTTTTAAGATGCTCTCCTTCTTTGATATTATCTCCTCCAAGATTCTCTCTATCCTCTCAGCCCTATCGCTCAAATCCTTCTTTAAAACCTCTCCCTCCCTTCTACGGCTCTCTAAGAGCTCCTCAAGGGCGGTATCCAGAGCGGTCAGGATTGTTCTCTCAATCTCCTCATCAACCTCGGTGCTGCTCTTTTCCGAGTACCTCATGGACAGCTCAAAAATCTTATCGTCTCCCACCTCAAGCCCCGCCTCGTTCGATATTGCCCTGAGCAGTTCCACGTTTTCCTTTAGCTTTTCCCCGTCAACGGGCAGGGAAGCTTCCTTGCTTTCCACGTCCACCGCCACCTGAACCGTTCCCCGCCTGAGCCTAGACTTTACCCGCTTTCTGACCTTCTCCTCAACGGGCATAAGGTATCCAGGAATCCTTACGGACACGTCAAGCCCCCTGCCGTTAAGAGACTTAACCATAACAGAAGCCCGCCAGCTATCGCTTTCAAACTCCCCCTTGCCGAAACCCGTCATACTGTACATATTTCAACCCTCTAAGTTTTTTATGTACTCACTTATCCCTTTCTCTAAGGGGTACTCAGGTGCGTATCCCAGCTCTACCTTGGCACGGCTTATGTCAGCCTGAGTAAACTCCTGATAAAAGTCGTAAGGGCAGTCAAAGTAATCCGGCTCGTAGGTAGTGGAAAGCTCTTTATTGAGGATACTTACTATCTCATTAAAACTACGGGCTTCGCCCGTTGCTATATTAAAAATTCCGGAAACGTCCTTTTCCAAAGCAAGCAGGTTCGCCTGAATCACGTCCTTTATGTAAACGAAGTCCCGCTTCTGCTCTCCCCACTTAAAGAGCCTCGGCCTTTTGCCCTCTTTGATTTGTCTGTAAAGCTGGTAAATCATGCTCGCGGTTTTTCCCTTGTACTGCTCCCTTTCGCCGTAGACGTTAAAGTACCTGAAACCTATTATCCTGAGTTCAGGAAACTTACGCATGTACTCCTGGGCGATGTAATCCATGGACAGCTTGGAAAAGCCGTAAACATTTTCAGGCTCAAGCCCTGCATCCTCCCTCATAGGTGCGGGAGTGTTGCCGTAAACACCAGCAGAGGAGGCGTATATCACCTTTGCGCTCCACTCAAGGGCAAGCTCTAAGATGTACCTGAAGCTGTCGGAGTTGGTTCTCATCATCAAAAACTGGTCTTCCACGGTAGTGTCCGTTATAGCCGCCTTGTGGAACACCACATCAAAGGCGAACCTCTCCCTGAGTTCCTCCCACGTTTTACGCTCGCTTATATCTCCCGTTATCACCTGCCCCCTGAAACCTATCAGGTTCTTAAAATGTCCGGAAGAGAAATTGTCAAGAACGTAAATACTCGCCTCCGGGTACCTTTCCTGAAGGGCGTGTGCCACGTTTGAACCGATAAATCCCGCTCCTCCTGTTATCAAAACGCGCATGCGAATATTATATGCACCTTTTTTAAAGCTCTACCTTTATGGAATCCTTTCCGTCGTAATTAGGACTGAAATTAGCCAAAAGGACTGACACAGTAGAGGTGTTTGTGTAAAAGTGAACCTCTCCCCTTGGTATGAACGCTGCATCCCCTTTCTTTAACTTGTGCCTTGAACCACCTAGGTAAAGCTCTCCGTGTCCCTCAAGCAGTGTAAAGGTTAGGTCGTGTTCCTTGTGGTAGTGAGGAAGTTCCGCTGTCCTTATAAATACCAGTAGTTGCGTAATATTTGCAGTGTCGTTGAGCTTAACTACTTCTATCTCTTTTACGAGCTTGGATTTCTGCTCAATTATTTCCTCTATATCCATGAACCCCGAAAGTGTTAAAAGCTTCATGTCTGTTTATTTTACACTCAGGGATTTAATAGGGTTATTCTCTTGTTGAGAGAGAAAAGTTCGGCAAAATTTATCCTGCGGAATATCATATTGTACAAATTTATAGATGTATATATGGTTATATAATTCACCGTGGTTTGGAGCGACATAGGGGCGCTCGTTAGTCCTTGTCAACTGAATAGGGTAAAAAGTGGCTCTAAGCTTAGAGCCATACACTCGAGAAAGAAGTTATTGATAGAACGTCAAAATTTAAATTCGGGGTGAAAAATTGCCTTTTCACCTTCGGAAGCCCTTGTGCTTCAATATGCCCAGAACAAAGGTTGAAGTTATCCCTGACTAACCGAGGGATTGCGACTTCTCGTCTATCTGGTTTATCGTGTAGTTCTCAAGCTCGTTGAAGTTATCTCTACAAAGTAAAGCATTATCTTTTTAGAATCTTATGGATTTTTCAACAGGCTGAAGAGCTTGGAGGCAACCTGAACATACTGCTTTTTCTCCCTTTTTAAGCTTTCAAGAAAATCGTTTGCTCTCCTTTCTATAAGGAGCTTATACATTTACCTCAGTTGTTCAGGGGTTACCTCAATGAACTCACCGCTTTCCATAACCTTCTCAGCCATAATTGCCCAAAGCTTATCTTCTAAGTCTTCCAGCTTTTTCTTCATATCCATGTACTTTTCATAATCTACAACGACGGCGACAGGGCGTTTTCTCTTCCTTATTATCACCTCTTCCTTTATAACCCTTTCTACTAATTCTCCTGACCTTTTCTTAAACTCTGTAGCATCAACCTGAGCCATATTACTTATTTTAAGATTAATAACCGAGAATTAAAACCTTCTCAATCCACGTACAGGGATAGGAAGGGAATTCCGTATATCTCTCGCAGTTCGTCTTTTATAAGCTCTTTGAACAGGTTTTCCTCTTTTCTAAATTTTCTATACTTCTTGAGAAGCCTTTCCTTTTCCTTTAAGTCCAGCTTTTCCCAAAGAGTAGTAAAAACCTCAGATTCTATTTCTCTCAGCGTTCTCTCCGCCTCCACTTCACTCTTTGGCTCTTCGGGTTCGGAGCTTAAAAATTCCCTGACAGCCTTTAGCTTGGAAAAGAATATAGCTTTCCAGTCAATATTTATCTCCTGAGCTTTTCTTCTTAAAAACTCCCTGTGAGCCTCTTGGACGTGCTTCAGGCATAGAAAAAGGGGGTACTTCTGTCTTCTTTCAAAGGGCAGTTCAAGGTAGCACTTCTTTATACCCTCAACAGCCACTTCTTCGGGGATACCAGCCCTCTCAAGGAACTCCAGAAATAATCTCTCTCTCGGGGATAGAAAGAACTCGCCTTTGATTTTCAGCACTCTTTCTTCAAGCTCTTTCGTGTAGCTCATTCGTATTTCACGAGCTTAAAGTTGTAGTTGTCCCCGTAAAAGTACCTGACCACCGCCCGGTATATAGCCCAAGCGAGCTTTTTTCTAAACTCGTGATTTGCCAGCTTTTTTGCCTCCTCCGGATTTGTTATAAAACCCGCCTCTATAAGCACGGAAGGTATGCCGGGAGTTTTCAGCACTGCAAACCCAGCTCTTTTTATACCCTTAAAGTGAACCTCCCTTTTGAGTATGTCCTTTAGCTCTAAAGCGACCGTCTTGCCGAACTGAACGCTCTCGTACAAGGTGACGTCTATGGCTAAATCCGCAAGAATCTTCTTTACGACCGGAGAGTTTGAGTTTACAGCCTTCCCTAAAACGAGCTTTGCATAGCTTTTGTTCTTAACTATCTGCCTCTTTTTCTCCTTTGCCCTTTTGTAGGAGAGGGCAAAAATCTGAGTCCCTTTAGCGTGTCTCCTACCCTTGGGAGCCGCATCGGAGTGTATGCTTATAAATAAGTCCGCCCTGTTTACGAGCGCAACCTTAGCCCTTTTATGAAGTGGAACAAAGTAATCGCCCCTTCTCGTGAGTATTACCTTGAACCTTCCGTCTTTACGCAGGTACTCAGCCAACAGCTTTGCTATCGACAGGTTTATGTTCTTTTCCCTGAGCCTTCCGTACCCTATCGCCCCCGGGTCTTTGCCTCCGTGTCCCGCGTCTATAACTATGACTCTCGTCTCATCTATTATGGGCGTGGACATGAGCTTAACTATGAACTCCTTTAGAGGGTCTTTACCTTCAGTCTTTCCCTTTGCAAAGCTCGGCTCGGTAGGGAAAACTCTCTCGGGAGGTTTTACAGACTTCTCCCTGTATATGTCCACTACCAACCTGTCTGGGTTTCTTAGGTATAGGTACTTTACCCTTATATTCCCTTTGTGGTGCAATCCTACGCGTACTCCCCAAGTGTGCTGTGATACGTGCCAGTTCCAGAAAGCGGGTAGTACCAATTTCCCAGCCTTTTTAATCCCTTTTATATCTATGAAAACAGCTCCTTCCTCGTCCTTAGAGTAAACCTTAAACTTACTTCGGGGTGGGAGTTCAAACACTACCCTGACCTTGTTATCGTAAACTCCGTATCTGGAGTTTACCGAACCTTCCACCTTAGCCCAGCTCAGAGCTACAACAAGAACGAGGAACAGACTAAAAATGGTCGAACTCTTCGGGAACATAGACCTTTTCCTCCGCTTCTTCCCTCTTGGTTGCCCAGGGAGCGAGGGGAAAGTTTATCATCACGGGGTTGGGTATGTCCGGCTGATATAAAATCATGCTTCCCTTTTTAAGCATTATCGCTCTCTGCCTGAAGTTGCCCGTAAGGAACTCGTACTCTTTGCTCATGACCTCGCTGCTGTCAAGCCTTCCGGTAACCTTTACCGCGGCGTTGGCAACTATCCTCTTTTCTACCTCGCTTGCGGTTTGCTGGGCGCCTATGAGTATCACTCCCAAGCTCCTTCCCCTCTCCGCTATGTCTAAGAGAACCTCCTTTATAGGACTCCATCTGTCCTTCGGCGCGTACTTGTTCAGCTCGTCAAGGACTACGAATATCTTGGGATAGGGGTTTCCGCTCTCCTCTTTATCCTTAAATATCCTTTTTAAAACCGCTCCCACTACGAACATCTTAGCTACGCTGTGCAAGTCGGATATGTCAATTACGTTTAGCTGGCGGCTTTGCCAATCTATTCCGGAGTTCTTTAAGGGAGATATGAGCTTTCTGCAGTGTCCTACGGCGTGATGAAATCTACGCAGGAAAGCGTAAGCCGTAGCGGGCACCGCTGTCCCGAACCAGTTTTTATACCTGTCTTTATCGTCGTCTTTGTTTTCTATTATCTCCTGTAGTAAGGAGTAGAGGTCGTCCAAGGTTTCTATATCCTTACCGTTCTCGTCAAGTAGTACTTCAGGAGAGCTATCCTCCGCAAGGAGAAAAAGCCTTTCCGCTACTCTGTCTATAACGTAATGCAGAGAGCTTGTCCCCTCCTCACCTTCCGCAAACATAAAGCGTATAAGACCCTCCTGGGCAAACTCTTTCATAGTCCAAGAGTAAGCTTGAACACCTTCAGTCCTGTCTCCTGTTGAGGGAATTGTGCTTCCTTCTTCTACGGGGGGAGCGTAAAAGCTAACGTTTGTGAAAGGTTCTGGTTTAAGCCCCATCTTCTCAAAGGCTTTTCTGTATGTATCGTTAAACTTCTTGTTCTTTTTATCTATCCACAGCAGGTCTTTACCTTTAACGTTAAATATCAAGCCGTGAATCCTGTTCCTGTCGTCCGCTTTTTGGAAGATGGAGTTTATAAGAAATAGTGCGTAAGATGTCTTTGTGGCTATTCCGGACATTCCCGATATAGATATGTGCGCTCCTTCCCTTCCGTTTATAAAGTCGTAGTTCAGGTATATTATGTCCCCGCCCCTTGATATTCCGGCGGGTATCTTCGTTCTCATGCCGTCGTAATAAAGAGCCTTCTCAAGGTCTTCCCCCGAAGCTCTGAAAACGGGGTCTCCGGGAGTGGGGGGTATGAATATCTCCGGCTCTACCCTCGTGACCAAAACCTTAGCCATGTAAGCCATGTTTGCAGGAACTACGCCCTCTTTTACCAGTTGGTTTTCATATACGAGTTCTATGCCTTCAAGACTCTTTTCTACCTCGTGAACTATGCCGTAAAACCGCACTTCTTTTGAAGAGCCGTCCACGAGAGAGCTTACGCTTACTATGTCGTCTAACTGAAGATACTTACCTTCTTGAACCCCTACCCAGAACTCTAAGGGGCTTGAGGGTCTTATTCCCAAGACAATGCCTACTTGATTCTTCATATTACTTTCTCCTCAAGATTGTAATTCAAGGTTGTCATGCTCAAAAGTAAGTAATCCCCCATGACTTATTAAGTTATGGTTAGGACTAAATTATACAAGCTCTTAAGAACCCTAAAGGGGATAATAGCTTTGGTAACGGCGGGTATAATTGACAGCGGTGTTTCACAACTTTAAATTAGGTGTTTAGTATGGTTCAAAGGCTTGTGAAGGAACCTTCAGGTTTGATGAACTTCCCAGGAGGTCTGGTATGCAGATTAAACATAAGAATGCGGAAAAAGCACGGAGGATAAATGTAGCCATAGCGCTCACGCTGGCTTTCTTTGTTCTTATAACTTATATTCTTACATTTATACTTGCGAGTATGATGGAGAGGTAAGATGGATTTATACAACTTGCTTAGCTTATCGAGTGCGGTTGTTATAGGTATAAGCGGTCTATCTGTGATAAGTGGTGTCGTTCTTATAAAGTTGGGTCGTAGGGATTTACATAAAAAAGCCATGCTGACGGCTTCCTTTCTTGCTCTTCTTTTTGTGGTCTTGTACCTAATAAAATCTGCCCTCTACCCTCCGAGGGAGTATCAGGGTGATAGTAAGACCTTTTACCTTTTCGTTCTCTGGTCTCATACAGCACTTTCAATAATAAATATCCCTCTGGTCATAACTACGCTTTACTTTGGTCTAAAGGATAAACTCGACAAACATAGGAAGATAGCGCCTATAACCGCATTTGTATGGATTTACGTTGCGGGAACCGGCTGGCTGATATACTACTTACTAAGTAGTGGTTAAATAAACTGCAGGAGGTAAACATGGGTAAACTGCTCGCTCTGATATTACTTATTTCAGGAGTTTCCATAGCCGCCAATAATCTCGCCTGTGTGGATACGGGAAGGATACTAAAAGAGTCTAAGCTTGTAGCTGAAGCTCAATCTGAACTAAGAGAGAAGCTCTTAGAATTCCAGAAGAAGATAGGCGAGAAGGAGAAAAAGCTCGAAGAGTTAAAGAAACAAATAGAGAGTAAAGCTGTATCTCAGAAAAAGAGAGAGGAGAAGATAAAGGAGTATCAAAAGATAGAGGCGGAGGCAAGGGAGTTACAGGAAAAGGCTCAGATGGAGCTTACCTCTCTTAAAGAGAGATTGGAAAACATGGTTTACAACCGCGTTAGGGAAGTTGTTAAGAAACTTTCGAAGGAAAACGGCTACATGGCTGTTCTGGACTGCGGAGTGTTGCTTTACAAGGGAGAGCTTGATATAACGACAGAGGTCCTGGACATGCTCGACAAAGAAGCGGGTTCTAAGAAGTAAGCTAGTATGGAACTCGGAAAGGTAGCGGAGATTATAGGGGGAGAGCTTGTAGGAAAGCCGGATATTCCCATAGACGGTGTTTCCACTCCGGAAAGTGCGAGGGAGGGTAGCCTTGTATTCGTACACTCTGATAAGGAACTGAATAGAGCTAAGCAGAGTGGTGCTTCTGCACTCGTGGTCAATAGAGACGTGGACTTTGACAACTACATAAAGGTCGAAGACGTCCGTTATGCCCTCGCCCTGTTCCTCGAAAGGTTCTATCCCGAGGAGCATCCCAGCGGTGTGTCAGAAAGGGCGGTGGTGGGGGTTAACGTTTCTCTGGGCAGGGATGTTTACTTAGCTCCCTTTGTGGTGGTCGAGGACGATGTGGTAATCGAGGACGGCGTGAAGATATATCCCTTCGTGTACATAGGTAAGGGTTCGTATATAGGCGAGGGGAGTGTAATATTCAGCGGAGTATCTTTGTACCCTAAAACTGTAGTAGGGAAAAATGTAAGAATTCATAGCGGGGTGGTTCTCGGCGGTGATGGTTTCGGTTACTCAATCGGCAAGTGGGGGATAAAAAAGATACCTCACGTGGGTAATGTGATAGTTGAAGACGGTGTTGAAATAGGGGCTAACACAACCGTGGATAGGGCTACACTTGAATCTACGGTGGTAGGTAAGGATACAAAAGTAGACAACATGGTGATGATAGCCCATAACTGTCGTATAGGAGAAGCTAACGTGATAGTTGCCAATTCCGCAATAGCCGGGAGTTCTTCGACGGGGAAGAACGTTATAATCGGCGGGAAGGTGGGTATTGCAGACCACGTTCACATAGGTGACAGAGCGGTGGTCGTGTCCGGCTCAAACGTATCAAAAAGCCTTGAAGGGGGAAAGACCTACGGCGCAGGCATACCTGCGGTAGAATGGCATAAGTGGAAAAGGCTATTGTTTTACATATACAGGCTTCCTGAGCTTTTCAAGGGAAGAAAATGAAGGCTTACATAGACTCGGTGGTTGTCGAGGGGTTTAAGTCCTATGGACTAAAAAGGATAAATATACCTATCGGTGAGGGCTTTATAGCGGTTGTGGGTCCCAACGGTGCGGGTAAATCTAACATAGGAGATGCCATATCTTTCTGCTTGGGTATAGCAACCACAAAGACGCTCAGGGCAAAGAACCTATCCTACTTAATATTCTCTAAGGACGGTGTAAAGGCGGACTACGCTTACGTGGAGGTTCACTTTAAAAATTACGGCGCCTTTCCCGTCGATGAGGAAAACATAGTCGTGTCCAGAAAGGTTTCAAAAGATGGTAGGAGTGTCTTTAAGGTAAACGGCACGACCGTAAGGGAAAAAGACTTAAAGGATTTTCTGAGTAAGGCGGGTATATACGAGAGCGGATATAACGTCGTTCTTCAAGGGGACATAATTAAGTTCCTCAAGATGACGCCCTTGGAGAGGAGAAGGGTTATAGAAGAGGTAGCGGGAATAAGCGAGTACGAACAGAAAAAGGAGAGAGCTTTAAAAGACCTGTACGAGATAGATATAAAGCTCAGAGAGTTAGAGCTTTTAATAGAAAACATAGAACTGCAGTTAAAGAAGCTTCACGAGGAGAGAGAAAAGCTCTACAGGTATAGGGAGCTGTCTAAGAGCTTGAGGGAGAACAAATTGAAACTCCTATTTAAGGAAATCAACTCGGTAAATAAGGAAAAGGAGGCTCTTGAATCCCAGCAAAGAAAACTTGAAGCGGAGCTTGAGGCAATTAAGGGAAAAATAGCCGAAAAGGGTGCGGAACTTGAAGCCTTAGAGGAAAGGTTAAAGGAGATTAACGATAGGTTACTCCCTTACAGAGAAAAGGTGGGGAAGGTTAGCTCGGATATAGAGCATATAGATAAGAGGATAAAGGAGAACGAGAAGAGGATAGAGGAACTGGGTAAAGAACGGGAGACGGAGATAGAAAAGATAAGCTACCTGAGAAGGGACTTGGCTAACCTTACGGTAGAAAAAGAGGAGCTACTCAAGGGGATATTCCGAGCTGAGGAGGAGCTGGAGGAGCTACGGGTTGAAAAGGATAAAATTTACGAGGAATTTAAGGAACTCGATAAGAAATTAAAGGTTTCCCTTGAGGAAGCCCATAAAACCGAAGAAAGGGAGAAAAAACTCCGCTCTTCAATTGAAGAGAAGAAGAAAAGGCTTGAAAAGATAACTCTAAGACTCCACGAGATAGATATAAAGGTAGAAAAAACGAGAGAAGACGTGGAAAGGCTTAAATCCCAAATGGAAGAGATAGAAAACACCTCACAGCAAGCTCGGAAAGAGCTTGAGAAACTGAAGGAGCTAAAAAAGAGGGAAGAGAAACTCATAGAGGAAGAGAAGAAAAAGATACTTAGAGCTGAAGGGGAACTTAAGAACGTAAGGACAAAAATAGAGGAGCTTCTAAAGGAAAAGGCGGTAATAGAAAACAAGCTAAGGGGTGCTGAGGACAGAAGTGTAATATTTGAAGGCATAGAAGGGGTTTACGGGAGCGTAGGAGACCTCATAAAGGTTCAGAATATAGAGTATCTGAAAGCCATAGAGGTAGCCGGAGGGGCAAGGCTCAGGTACATAGTGGTCGAGAGCGAAGATGTAGCTAAGCGGTGTATAGAGCTTCTAAAGAAGCACAAACTCGGCAGAATGAGTTTTATACCACTTAACAGGATAAGGACTCAAAAGCTCCCTAATTTTCCAAGACGAAAGGGTGCCGTTGACTTTGTAGTAAACCTACTCGAGTACGAAGAGAGATTTGAGAAAGCAATACTTTTTGCCTTTGGTGATACTCTCTTGGTAGAGGACTTCGAGTCCGCTAAGGCGATAGGCATAGGAAATTACAGGATGGTTACCCTTGAGGGTGAGCTTTTCGAGAAAACAGGGGTAATAAGCGGAGGTGATGTGAAAGGGGGAGAACTCGGAAGGAGGTTTTACGAAGAGGAGCTTAAGCTTCTAAATGCCGAGGAGAATAGGCTGAGAGGTGATGAGGCTAAGAGTTTGGAGAATCTTCGTAAACTGAGGGGAGAGCTTGCTGAGAGAGAAGGACTGCTTAAAGTAATAGAGAGTAAGATAAAGGAACTTGAAATCTCTCCGGAGAGCGGCGCTAAGGTGCTGGAAGAGTACAAGGGCAAAATTAAGAAAGCTGAGGATTACATACACATTCTCCTTGACGAGAAGGAGAACCTTAGGGAAGAAGCAAAACAGCTCAGGGAATCTGTAGATTACGAGGAGGAAAAACTCAAAAATCTGTCCATAAAGAGACAAGACATAATGAGGTACTATCGGGAGTCGGGGATAGAGGATAGACGAAAGGAATACGAGAGAAAATTAAAACTATTTGAGGAAAAGAAGGAGGAGCTTAGCGGATTAAGGATAGAGTTAGAGAAATTAGAAGCTGATATAGAGGCTCTCAGAAGAGAGGTTCACAGAAGGGAGGAGCTTGCCGACAGGCTCGAACAGGACAGAATAGAGCTGGGTAAGGAGATAGAAAGGCTTAGCCTTGAGAAGTTGGAGAAACAAGACAGCGTCAGAGAAATAGAGGCTGAAGTTTATAGGTTGTACAAAGAGAAAGACGAGCTTGAGGAGGCTATAAAAGACCTTCAGTCCGAGATGGGTAGTTTGAGAATAAAGGAGGAGGATGCCGCATCGAGCTTGAGCAAGTTAGAAATGAACGCCGTAAGGTTGGGGCAGAAGCTCACAGACCTGATGGAAAGGCTTTCGGAATTGGGCTACGAAGGGGAGGAAATCCCGGAGGTTACCGAAAGTGCAGCTAAGCTAAAGGACACCGTAAATCGTCTTGAAAAGGAGCTTGAACTTTTGGGCGGTGTGAATATGAATGCAGACGAGGATTATAAAGAGCTGGAGGATAAGTTCAGGGACTATAAGGACAGGGACAAGAGGTTAAGAGAAGAAAGAAAAGCCGTAAAACAGATGATTGAGGAGATAGATGCTAAAAAGCTTCACGCTTTCACAATAACCTTCAAGGAGATAAATAAGAACCTTAAACGGACTTTCCGTTTTCTCTCGCCTGGTGGAAAGGCAGAGATGCTTTTAGAGGATGAGGTAGACCCCTTTAGGGGAGGTGTTCACCTAATTGTCAAGCCTCGCGGGAAGGATGTTCAGTACCTCGAGGCTATGTCCGGCGGTGAGAAAACCCTTGCGGCACTGTCCCTTATTTTTGCCATTCAGGACTACAAACCCTCTCCTTTTTACTACTTTGACGAGGTAGACGCCCACCTCGACGAAGCAAACGCCAGAAAGGTAGGAGAGCTTATAAAGGAAAAGTCAAAGAACGCTCAATTTATAGTTGTCACGCTCAGGGAAGTGCTCGCTACCTTCTCAGACAAGCTCATAGGTGTTTCCTCAAGAGGCGGTATATCAAGGGTCTTTCCTGTTGTGAACTCGTCAGAAATACTTCAGGAAATCGCCTCATAAAGAGGACAGCTCCTTGGCAATTTCCCTTTGCCTTTCAAAGATGTACTTCTGCAACTCCCTTTCGTTGAACTTATCCACATTTATAGAAAATCCCAAAAGAACTTTGTACTTATCTATGTCTGTCACGTGTTTCAGTTTAAGTTTTGCCTCGACCTTACCTGTGGGGAACAGAATTTCAGCTTCAAGCTCTTCAGTATTCTTCATAATGTATATGTCCTCTTCTCCAACATCTTTTCTGTCAAATACAACACCTATTCCCTTCTCGCTTACGTCTCTGGCATATCCTTCGTAGGTTTTTCCTTCTGCACTAACTATAACTCTCACTGGATTACCTTGGTCTACTTCCACTCTTACGTACTCGCGCGTTACGAAAGGAGGAGGTGGTGTTAAGTCCTCTATGTACAGATATAGCCTGCCTTCCCTTTCAGAAAATATACTCGTCTGGACATACATCTTCCATTCGGGAACCTGTATGTAAGGCTTGTCCTCCGTTGACAGAAGCTTAAACATACCACCGTAGGGATTTTTGAAGATTACAAGCCTCTCTTTAGGGTCGTACTCTATCAGCTTGAACTTTCGTTTAACGACCAACCCCTTAAAGCTGAAGGTTATATAGTAATAGTTCCCCGGCTTAAAGATGTTCTTGAGTTCCCTTAACCATTTCATATTCCCTTTTAAAATCGGAATTCCTTTAAATACTTTAATCAGTATATCAGTTTAGGTTTTGACTTAGCAGGCTTTATACCTGTGTGAGCGTTTGCCCGATGCAGGGTTTTTAGTAAAATATTTATCCATGTCTGCGATAATACACATACAGGGAAGAGAAGTCTTAGACTCAAGGGGAAATCCTACGGTAGAGGTAGAGGTTCACTTAGAGAGCGGAGCCGTCGGAAGGGCTATTGTTCCCAGCGGTGCGTCCACGGGAGAGAGGGAAGCCCTTGAGCTGAGAGACGGGGATAAAAGCAGGTTCATGGGCAAGGGTGTCCTGACCGCCGTAGATAACGTTAACGGTGTCCTTGCGGCGGAGCTTATGGGCATGGAGTCCTTGAACCAGAGGGACTTAGACCTGTACATGATTGAGCTGGATGGCACTCCCAACAAGAGCAATCTCGGGGCAAATGCTATACTCGGTGTGAGCATGGCTGTCGCCAGGGCTTCCGCAGAAGAGCTGGGCATCAGCCTCTACCAGTATCTTGGGGGGATATTCGCAAACCGTATGCCCGCTCCCTTGATGAACGTTATAAACGGCGGTGCGCATGCGGACAATCCCCTTGATATACAGGAGTTCATGATAATTCCCGTTTACGGAGACTCCTTCAGGGAGACTCTCAGGTGCGGTGTGGAAGTGTTTCATACACTCAAGAAAGTTCTAAAGGAGAAAGGCTACAACACCAACGTTGGGGACGAGGGTGGTTTCGCACCGAACCTAAGCTCAACCCAAGAGGTTATGGACATACTTTTGTCCTCCATAGAAAAAGCTGGATACAAGCCGGGGGAAGATGTTCTCCTTGCCCTTGACGTGGCTTCCTCTGAGTTCTTTGAAGAGGGTGTTTACCGTTTAGAGGGAAAGAGCCTGTCCGCGGAGGAAATGATTTCCTTTTACGAGAACCTCGTTAAGGAGTATCCGATAGTTTCCATAGAAGACCCCTTGTCAGAGAACGACTGGGAAGGTTGGAAGCTTCTCACGAGCGCTCTTGGTGACAAGGTTCAGCTCGTAGGTGATGACCTCTTTACTACCAATCCGCAGACCTTGAAAGAGGGTATAGAGCGGGGCGTGGCTAACGCCATACTCATAAAGCTGAACCAGATAGGGACGCTTACAGAGACCTTAGATACTATAAAGCTCGCAAAGGATAACAGATACGGCGTTATAGTTTCTCATCGCTCGGGAGAGACGGAGGATACCTTTATATCACACCTTGCAGTGGGAACGAACGCGGGACAGATTAAGACCGGCTCCGCCTCAAGGACTGATAGGATAGCCAAGTACAACGAGCTTTTAAGGATAGAGGAAGAGTTGGACTATGCTTCAGAGTTTGTGGGGAAGGAATACTTCCGACGGTATAAAGGTTCTTAAAAGGGTATCGTTGGCTTTTTTTCTCATGTCCCTATTCTTCTTTGTAAAGAACCTGTTTTTTTCTAACCTTAACCTATTGAACGTTACGAAGCTGAAGATAGCTACTATGCACTTTGAGGAGCTTATTGAGAGAGAAAAGGAAGAGAATAGAAGGCTGAAGATAGTTCACGGGAAGATAAAGAGCAACCCTGCTTACTTCAGAGAGAGGTTCATAAGAGAGTATCTTCACATGTTCAAAGAGGGAGAAAAGGTCATACCGTTGGATAAGAGCCTGTGGTACAAATGATGGAGAGAGTCTCGGAGTACCGAAGGTCATAAAAGGTTTGTATTAAAATTTGGTATATGCAAGCTACACTTTACCTCGGGGATTCACGCTCCATGTACGAGCTTAATGATAAAAGTATCGACCTCGTTGTAACCTCCCCTCCCTACTGGCATATAAAGGATTACGGAGTTAAGGAACAGATAGGATACGGACAGAGTCTTCATGAGTACTTAAAAGACCTGTACAGAGTGTTTAAAGAGTGTTTTCGTGTTCTACGCGATGGCTCTCGTATGTGTGTAAACGTAGGAGACCAGTTTGCAAGAAGTATAGTTTACGGCAGATATAAGGTTATACCTCTCCATGCAGAGATAATATCTATGTGTGAGGACATAGGGTTTGATTATATGGGAGCTATAATTTGGCAGAAGAAAACCACTATGAACACTACCGGTGGTGCGGTAATAATGGGAAGTTTCCCTTACCCACCTAACGGTATAGTGGAAATAGACTACGAGTTCATTTTGATATTTAAAAAAGAAGGCAAGAGGAAAGTAGAAAAGGATATAAAGGAAAAGTCAAAACTTAGTAAAGAAGAGTGGAAAGAACTCTTTTCAGGGCATTGGAATATCGGGGGTGCCAGACAGATAAACCACGAGGCTGTATTCCCAGAAGAGATACCGAGAAGACTTATAAAGATGTTTTCTTTCTACGGAGACACCGTTCTTGACCCCTTTGCCGGAAGCGGAACCACCTTAAAGGTAGCATTGGAGCTCGGTAGAAAAGCTGTAGGATATGAAATAAACCCCGAATTCTTGGAGATAATCAAGAGAAAGGTAGGAGCTTTGAGCCTTGAAGTGATAAAAAGGGAGAGTAGCATTACCTTGGAACCGGTAAGCTACGAGCCCAGAATAAAGGACGCTGAGCCGGTCTTGGACGAGAAAAAGCTTAAATTAAACGGCGATAGGTTGTATAAAGTTGTAAATATCATCTCTGAACGGGAAATTTTGCTTGATACGGGATTAAAGGTAAGGTTGCTCGGAGTATATGTTCCAGAAGACAAAAAGAAGGGAGCCATTTCCTATCTCGAAAAGTATATTAAAGGACGGAATGTATTCCTAAAATTTGATTCCGAAGTTAAGCCTGACGATAAGGACGTTGTGGAGGCTTACGTTTATTTAAAGAATAAGATTTTTATAAACCGCAAGATGATACAGATGGGATTAGCTGAGGTGGATA
>WFYI01000066.1 GCA_015490155.1 Aquificaceae bacterium
CATAACTACGGATGTTAGAACTTGCTACATACCCAAGGGCTACTGCACGAAAGGTTCCTTAGCGAGCGTTTACGGAAAAAAGGCGCTCATAGTCCGCAGAGCCGCCGTATCCTACGAGCTGTTTGAGCTGAACTTGGACACCCTTGAGCTTCGTAGGCTGAAAGAGCCACCCGCATACGCAACCCTCGGAGAGGATAAAAGTGTGGAAATACACCACGGGAGCGAGGTGATAAAGGTTTCCAAGGGTATCCCAAAACACTGGGTCTATCCCAATCCCAAGCCTGTTATTCCCTGCGGAAATAAGTATTGGCTGAAGGAAGGCAGATACTTCGTTTTGCTGAGCCGTGAAGGAAAGCTCATAAAGAGAGGCAAAGGAGATGCTGTATGCGTTATGGGAAGTCTCGTAAGTCCTTCGGAAGCTCCTACGCTCAGAGCAGCTCCCCTAAAGGAGATAATAAAGCTCGGCAGGAGGATAACCTTCCCCTCCCAGTGGAACCATCTCCTCTTCCCCGACGGAGTTCTCCTCGTAGGCAGAGAAAAAGGCGGCACAAGCCGTATAGAGTTCTACGACAGGGAGCTTGAAAAGGTCATGTCTTATAAACTCAGAGGTAGGATAAAGTTCATACTCTACGCAGACGGCAAGTTCTACATAACCGCCGAGTATCCCGACAGGTTCTTTGAGTTCCACAGGATTGATTTAAGAAGCAGAAACGCCGAAAGCCTTTTCTCCTTTGAGGAGAAGGACTACAACAAGCTATACTTCCTCGTGCCTGCGGAGGGGGATAGATACCTCCTTGTGATGCCCCCTTACGATGTGTGCCTCGCCCCTTCGTGGCAAGGCTCTTGCACATTAACCAAGTATTACAAAGGCAAAGCCACCCTCTTAGGAGCGGACTACAGACCCATAAAAAGCATAGACATACCCAAGACGGCACACACATACTACCTTAAAGGTGGCTTCCTCTACTGCCTATTTAAAAAGCGAGAATGCACGTTCGTGGACTCTGAGCTTAGGGAGACACCTTTAGGTATCTACGGCTCCGGAGATACCTTCAGAGGCTACGAGTTCCTGCCCCTTTTCGGAGAGAACTTCTCCTTCGTGGTGTTCGGCGACAAGAGCTACAGAACCTTTAAGAGATGCACCATCGGCGCCCACGCCAGAGCCGCCTTCTGCGAAAACAGGGACAGGAGCTTTACCTTGATAGACATAAAGAGCGGCAAGCTGCTGGGAGAGTCCAAATACAGGCTTTATCCAGAATACGTTTATAGGGATATGGCCTTCAAGCGCTCAGGCAACAGGCTGGTGGTGCTGGACTCCGAGGACGGCAAGGTGCTGGACATACGCAGGCTCGGTTGCTCCGGCGAGCTATCCCTTGAATTCAGCAGAGACAGGGCTTACGCTTTATGTTCGCATGCCGAAAGAAAGAGCTTGGAGGTGATTTTCTTTGGCGATTAGGTTTTTAGTATTTTTCTTATTTATAAAGCTGACCTTCGGTATTGAGATAGGGAAGGTGGAGGTAAGGGAGCAGGACATACTCATTCCCATCAAAGGCAAGCACTCCATAACCCTTGAGGTGATTGACCCGCCGAAGGTTCCCAAATCCGGAGCCAACACCGACTTTAAAGGATACGGAAAGGTTTACAGATACACATACCTGAGCCTGTGCTACGGGGACATGTATTACAAAAACGAGAGTGAGAACGTATTCGGAGCGCTCGTGTTCGGGGAAGAGGGAGCATTCGCAAGCCTTTCCGCTCTGCCAAAGAGGGAAGGATTTCGCCTCCTACCCGCAAGGCTGTGTCTGTGCTTCTCGGACGAAGAGCGCAAAGCCTTAGATGCCCTCAACCCGCCCGTGGACGATGTATGCTCCTCCAACGTTCAGGTGTGGATAAACTACACCCACGCTCAAGTTTTGAAGGAAGCCGGTATTGAAGGCGCACTGCTGAAGGTGAAAGTTAGGGACAGCTCGGGCTCCTCTGCGGAGTTTCGGATTAAAATAAGCAGATGAGGGAGTTCACCTACCGCAGGAGAGTCCAGTTCTACGAGACAGACGCCCAAGGTGTTGTGCATCACTCCAACTACTTTCGCTACTTTGAGGAGGCAAGGGGAGAGCTTTTAAGGGACAGGGGACTTCCCTACAGCCGTATGAGGGAAGAAGGATTTGAGGTAGTCCTTTTGGAGGCAAAGTGCGAGTGGAAGAAACCCCTGCTCTACGACGAGGAGTTCAGCGTAGAGCTTAAGGTAAGCCACATGGACAGGTTCACCTTCTCAATCAATTACAGGCTCCTCTGCGACGGAGAGCTAAGAGCTTTGGGAGAGACACGCCACTGCGTCCTTAGGGAAGGCAAAATCGTCTCCATACCCCAAAGCGTGAGGTCTGCTTTTGACCCCGATGCTGGATAGGGACGTTCTCGGCGAGGAAGCTTTAAAGGACATAGCCTCCGTGGGAGGAGGCTACGGCATCAGGATAGAGATGTGCATGAAAGAGTTGGAGAGGCTTGAGCGTGTCATAAACTACCTCAAGCTCCGTATCCAGAGAGCGAAATCCACACCCCTTCTCTCTATGCGACTTTTGGTCTCCTTCAGAAAACGGTTCCGAGAAACTAAAACCCTTGCCCTTGAATATAGAAGATACCTAATCATTTACAGGGAGGCTATAGGTTTAAGAAAGCACAGAGAGGTTTACGAAGTATATAACCTTGAGAGGTTCAGTATATAAATTCACTTTACAGTTTATATGTTGTGGAGGTAAAAATTAAAGCCCAGTGGCAGGCGGATTATTATTCGGTCTGTCTTCATATAGTTTATCAATATGCAGAGCCTCGTATTTCTTAGATAAGTAATTTTCCAGTTCATATAGCAATTCTTTTAATACATTTATGCTTTTCTCAAAAGCTTCATTGTTAGTAGCAAGTCCTGCAGTTAATATGTATGTGGGAGCTTCCCTTAGACTAAATTTATTGTATTTTTCAATGAAGAATTCGGTGATATCACGCAAACTGGAAATGTGGGAAAGGTTGCTATGTGTTGGTATAGGCTTATAATCGCCTTTATCCTTAATAAACAAAAAAGAATCATAACCATTAAGCAAAAAATTGACAATATAATCACTTAGATATAATGAGAATGTACTGATAGATTCAAACTTAGGCTTTTCATGCTCACAATGTGATAAAATTTGCGGATTAATAACGTAAACCTCCTCATCGTCTAAATTATAAACGACCCATCTAGTATATATATTATTACCTAATAAATGGGCTAATTGCTTATATCTAAAGCTTTGGTATTCAGTTAAGGAGTTGATTATAAAACAAGAAGTGCGAGGTATGTATACTGCAATTTGGAAAGGGTAGTAAAGAATGGTGAGTCTAATCAAGAGACAAAGGTATTTATATATCTACTTATTAACTAAGTACCAAAGCTTTTTATCTTATCCTTATCTACAATCTTGGCTTCTAAAGAAAACATCCCTATATAAACCGTTTCATTCATACCTAAAGATATTAACCCTAATATATCTCCAAAGTCCTTCTCGGCCTGACCTCTGAATTTATAAGCCTCCAAAGATACATATTTATATAGATATTTATTCATAAAAATTTTTAAACCATTTAATCTGCGTCTTTCATTATCTGAGGTGAAAATTTTTGCTATATCCGTGAGCAAGTTCTGTGTTATTGTATCCTCCTCATAATCTCTATTTATTGCTTCTTTCATGACAGACATTGCTACTTCATCTAATTCGTATAGTAACTCTTCTTTGCGCAGCTCCCTTACCATGTTTCTAAATTCTCGGCTCACCACTTAAGCTCGTTAGCTTTTGCGTAGGTTTGGGGCTTTCTCTGGAAGAAGTCGGTTTTAGTGTTGTTAATCTTTCTGAATTCGTCTATCCACTTCATAGGGTTGGAGGTTATTTCCGGATAAAGGGGGTCAAAGCCTATCTGGGACATTCTGAGGTTGCCCAAATACTTGATGTATCTATCAATCAGCTGGTCTGTTATACCTAAAATCTGGTTTTGGGTTACGTATTTACCCCACTCTATCTCCTTATCAATCGCAAACTTGAAGTATTCCCTTATCCACTTCTCCATTTCGGGTGTGAATAGCTCCGGAGACTCCTTTTGCAGGGTTTGAATCAGGTTTCTGAAGAGGGTTACGTGTGTAAGTTCGTCCCTGTTTATGTACTTTATCTGCTGAACCGTGTTGGTCATCTTTCCCTGCCTTCCGAGGGTGTAGAAGAAGGCAAAACCCGAGTAGAAGTAGAGGGACTCAAGTATGTAATTTCCTATAACAGCTTTGAGAAAGTTCTCCTCCGTAGGATTGTTTATGAAGTTGTTGTACACCTCAGCTACCACCTGATTTCTTTCCCTGAGCTTCTCGTCCTCACGCCAGTAGTTGTAGACCTCGTCCGCCTTTACGGGGTCAACGACAGACTCAAGAATGTATTGGTATGAGTATGCGTGAACGCTCTCCTGAAACTCTTGGGCGGTTATAGCCATCTCCAGCTCGGGGGCGGTCAGGTATCTGGCAAACTCCTTGAGCATGTCCACCTGAAAGGAGTCTAAGGCTATAAGGAAGGATAGAACCAGCTCGTAAGCTTTTTTCTCGTACTCAGAAAGTACGCTCTCGTACTGCTTTTTGTCCTCCAGCATGGGTATCTCTTCGGGAATCCAGAAGTTGGAAAAGCCCATAGTTTTATACAGGTCAAATCCCCATGGGTACTTAATCTCGTTCAGCTCTATTATGTTCGTGGGGTTACCGAAAACAGCCTTCCTGCTGTGTGCCTCCCTTTCTCCTGCGGGATTAAATATTAATTTTCTTTTCATGTTTTTTACCTCCAGACCCCAAAGAAAGAGGGTGGGGATATTTAGTTTATACTCAAAGACTTCTTATACAAAGAGCTTAAGAGTAAGGATACTCAAGCCCTTCAGGGACTATTTCTTAAGTAATTCACAAGTATATAAAAATTTGCATAATCAAGCGGCACAGCTCTCACATTCCTCAATGTCCACGACAGAGCGGGAGCGCAGGTAGTAGATGGTCTTTATACCCAGCTCCCATGCAAGCTGGTATATCCTTGAGAGCTTGGGACCGTCCACCTGCTCCGGGTCAACGAACAGATTTAAACTCTGGGACTGGTCTATCCACTTCTGTCTTACCGCCGCCGCCCTTATAACCCACTCTTGATTTATCGTGTAAGCAGTTTTGTAATGCCAGAAGTACTTATCTATCTCGGGGGGAACTTGGGGCAGTATTCCGCTCATGTTCTCTTCTTTGTAGAACTTCGCAAATATCGGGTCTGTTGAGGGCGTAGCTCCGAGTATCAGAGAGGTAGAACCAGTCGGCATGAATGCCAACAGGTATGCGTTTCTCATTCCGTACTGCTTTATCTCGGAATGGAGTTTGTCCCAGGGTAGGTTGTTATCGTTCTGTTTTGTATCCTCGAGAACCTCGTCAAGAGGTCTTCCGAAAAATACCCCTCTGTCCCAATCCGAGCCTTCAAATACCCTGTACTTTCCTCTTTCCTTTGCGAGGGATACGGAGCCTTTGACCGTGTAGAAAGCTAACTGTTCAAAGAGTTTATCCGCAAACTTTAGGTGTTCCTCACTCTCCCAGTTTATACCGTTCTTCACTAGGCAGTAGTGATAGTTTGACACGCCTATACCTATAGCCCTGTACTTCTTGTTGGTGTACTCAGCCTCCGGTATGGCGTAGAAATTCATTTCAATAACGTTGTCGAGCATTCTCACCAAAGTGGGGACTACCTTCTTTATCGTCTCCTCCGTGTGAACCTTACCCAGGTTTACCGAGCCGAGGTTACACACCACGGTATCGCCCGCTTGCTTCGTGTGAACTATCTCCCCCGTTTCCGTATTGAGAGTTTTGCCCGTGTGCTTTGTGGGGGACATATTTTGGATTATCTCAAAGCAGAGGTTGCTTGAGTAAATCATTCCGCAGTGCTTGTTAGGGTTCAGCCTGTTGGCATGGTCTCTGAAGAAGACGTAAGGTTCTCCCGTTTCAAAGGCAACCGTAATCATTCTCTTCCAGAGTTCAAAGGCGGATACCTCCTTTTTCGCATCCGGCGGTAGGTTCGGGTCGTTCTCTAACTTCACGTAAAGCTCTTCAAACTCTTCGCCCCAGAAGTCTTCAAGGTTCTTACCGTCTTTTACATTCTTGGTGTAGTAGGGGTCAAAGAGAGTCCACTTTCCGCCCTCTTGAACCCTTTTCATGAATATGTCAGGGATTGAAACCGCGGGGTGTATGTCGTGGGCTTTCTTTCTCTCATCACCCGCGTTTGTCTTTACCTCAAGAAAGTCAAGTATGTCTTTATGCCAAACGTCCAAGGTTATTGAAGCTGAACCCTTCCTCATACCCAGTTGGTCAACGTAGGTCATGACATCGTTTATAACCTTTACAACCGGAATGACCCCGGAAGAGGCACCCTTGAACTTCCTTATCGGTGCGCCCGTAGCCCTTATCTTACCAACGTATATACCGAGTCCTCCGGCAAACTTGGATATCTGCGCTGCCTTCTGGACGTTGTCAAATATGTCGTAGAGGTCATCGTCCACGGTCAAGATAAAGCAACTGCTGAGCTGTGTGTGGGGCCTCCTTGCGTTCATAAGTGTAGGCGTAGCAACCGTTATCAGGTGTTCTGAAAGAAGGTCGTAGAACTTCTTAGCCCACTTGACCTTTTCCCCTTCCTTCTCCGGAACCGCGAGGGTCATGGCTATGAGCATGTACATCTCTTGGGGAAGCTCAACGATTCTCCCCTCCTCGTCCCTTATCAGGTATCTGTCAGATAGGATTTTTATACCCGTATAGTTAAATAGCAGGTCCCTTTTGGGCTTTATGTACCTCGCAAGCTCCTCAAAGTCTTCCTCTGTGTAGTTCTCAAGCAGATACTTACCGTAAATTTCCCTCTCCACAAACTCCTTAACGAAGGGGTAAAAGTTTCTGGGATTGTAGGGTCTGTACCTGCCGTTGAGTTTGTCATTTACCGTGTACCCCCTTATGTGTCCTACATTCTTGTAAAGGTCGTAAAGAAGAAGCCTTGCCGCAACGTACTGCCAGTCGGGTGCGTCCGGAGAAACCTTGTCCGCCGCAGTTCTTATGAGAATGCTCTGTATCTCCTCGGTGGTTATGCCGTCCTTGAACTGTATCTGGGCGTCAACCTCAAGCTCAAGGGGATCAACCCTCAAACCCTCACATGCGAAGTTGAGGGCTATCCTAATCTTATTTATATCCAGCCTCTCCCTTTTTCCTCCTCTTTTTATAACTTCCATTCTGTATTCCTCCTAAGAGAGAATTTTAAATGTTTTAGCCAGCCCTTTTACATAACCTAAATCATTTTTACAAGGACAACTTTTGTAAGATGTTGATATAAAAAGTTTTTTGTGTTTAAGCTTCTAAGCGTAGGCTTTCCTGTGCCTAAACATTACAAAGGCTATTATCTCGGCGATGGCACGGTAGAACTTAGGGGGAATTTCCTCGCCTATCTCCACCGCAGGGTACAACGCCCTTGCCAACTCCTGCCTCTCTAAGACTGGAATGTCGTTTTCCTGTGCCACATCAACTATCCTCTTGGCTATGTCTCCTTTACCCTTAGCCACTACAACCGGTGCTTTATCCTTCTCGGGGTCGTACCTGAGGGCTATGGCTATATGTGTCGGGTTGGTTATAACTACGCTCGCTTTGGGAACCTCAGCCATCATGCGCCCTCTGGATATTTCTCTCATTCTACTTTTGAGCTTCGCTTTTATCTGAGGATTACCCTCTAACTGCTTGTACTCGTCTTTGACCTCTTGCTTTGACATCCTTATCCTTTTCTCGTAGTCCCACTTTTTATACGCTAAGTCCATAAGGGCTATCAGGAAGGCAACGACACCCAAGACTATCACAACTCTGAAAAGAAGGTTTAAAAAGGACATCAAGCCTTCTCTCACGGGCAGTTGACTCGAACCTACCACGAGGTCAAAGCTCCCTTTCAGTATAAAGAGAGCTACACCTAACAGGAGAGCCACCTTGAGAGAGTTCTTAACAAGCTCAAATAGGGTGGTCAGGGATAGCATCTTCTTAATACCCTCTACGGGGTTAATCCTGCCCGGCTTGAACTGTAGGGGCTTGAGCGTGAATATGAAACCAAACTGAGCCACGTGGGAGAGGACGACTATCAAAAGTGTTGTGATAAACAGGGGAACGAGCAGTTTTGTTATACCTAAGAAAGAGCTTCTCATTATCTCCTGAACGGTCATCTGAAAGCTTCCCGGAGAGACCTGAGATATTCCCGCAAAGTAGAGTAGTACTTCTCTAAAAATCAAGGTTCCGGTGAAGAAAATTATCATAGAAGACACCAAAACCGTAAGGGAGCTGGCTATCTCTGGACTTTTGGCTACATTTCCCTCCTGCCTTAACTTCTTCCGCCTATGTGGTGTAGCCTTCTCTGTTTTATTCTCTTGAGCCATCTAATATTTAGAATATATCTCTTAAAGTTTTTCCGTAAGCCTCTTTTTAACCTCCTCGTAGTAAGGATAGGTTATTCCCTCTTTTCTTATGTACTCTACAAAGTCTAAAGCTTCCTTTATCTTGCCCTCCCTTTCCAAGAGATACACCCAAACCTCAAAGGAGTTTATCTGGGGAAGAGTGTTCATGTTCCTGCTCTTTAGCTCCTCTTTATACTGGGGATACAGCTCTATGTCCCTTTCGCAGTACCTTTTCATCTTTTCAAAGTCCTTTAGCCTCTGAGACAGCAGCACGAGGTCGTTGAGGATTAAGTGTGCCTCGTAGGGTGTGCCTTCAAAGTTCAACGCTTCGTTGTAGAGCCACTCTGCGGTCTCGTAGTCTCCCTCTAACAGAGCTGTTTGGGCTATCGTTGCAAGGAAGGTTCGCGGTGTGTAGAGGGGATTTTCCACCTCTCCCGAGTCAAAGTGCTTGGCTTTGTAGGGGAAATTAAGGTTCTTTATAACCTTTACCGAGTAGTACTTCTTTATAGCCTTCTGCTTTTTAACGTCAAGGGACTCGTACCACTCCCAGAGATTGAGAGCTTTTAAAAGTCCCCCTTTTTCCCTGAAAATCTGGAATACTTTACCTATCATGCTCTTTATTCTAAGCTCTCGGAGGCGGTAAGTAGTATGACGCCCACCACAACCAAGACCGTGCCTATGAGCTTGTACACGGAAAAGTTCTCCCCCAGAATAAGGAAAGCCAAAAGGCTTGACCACAAAGGAGAGCTTGCCACTATTGGAGCAACCACAGACACCTGACCGTACTTGATAGCCTGATAGTAAAGCAAAAGCCCAAGGAAGCCCGACACGAGTCCCCCGAAGGATATTAGGGCTATATCTTTAACGGGGTAATTGAAGCTCTCCCGTACGAGCAGTATGCTTAAAAAAGCCACCGTAGCCGCGGTTAGGTTGTGAAAGAATATACCCACTATTGAGGGTACGGTTCCCTTCAATCCCAGCTTGAATATGAGCGGAGCGGTTCCCCAAACGAGGGCGGACAGAATTGCGTAAACTACTGCTTTCATAACTCAAAGACACCTATCACGGGCGCGTGGTCTGAGGGCTTGGGTGTTCTTCTCCTGCGGGGCCATAGGTCAACGTAAACGTCCTTGAGTTTCTCTTTCAGAGACTCGGTTATGAAGATGTAGTCTATCCTCATTCCCTTGTCTTTCCAAATCATGCCCCCTATGTAGTCCCACCACGTATATTGAACCTTGTCGGGATACTTGTATCTGAAGGCATCTATCAAGCCCCAATCAAGCAGTCTTCTTAGCGCTTCCCTTTCCTCGGGCATTGTGCCTATAGAGTCCTTCAAAAGCTCTGGGTCGTAAACGTCTATGTCCTCTAAGGCGACGTTGAAGTCCCCCATCATGATGATTTTATCCTTTGGGGAAAACCTCTCCTTTAAAAATCCCAATAGCCTGTCGTAAAATTTGAGCTTGTAGTGAAACTTGTCGCTACCTCTCAGGTCTCCGTGGGGAACGTAAACGTTGATGAGCCACAAATCCTGCCATCGGGCGTATATGAGCCTTTTCTGAGCGTCTAACTCCTCGTCACCGAAACCCTTGTGTACTTCCTGAAGCTCCTCCTTTGAGCAGAGGGCAACGCCGTTGTAAGTTTTCTGCCCGAACACATAACACTTGTAGCCGAGTTCCTCAAAGTCTTCAAAGGGAAAGTTCTTTTCCTCTTGCTTTAGCTCCTGAAGCCCTAAAATGTCTATAGCTTCTCTTTTAAGCCACTCTATCTCAAGCTCTTTGCGAGCCTTTATAGAGTTAACGTTATGACTTGCTACCTTAACTTTTTTCACGGACATTATTGTAACCCGAGTTGTGGGGTATGGGATATAACCCTAAACAGGAAATAAGGTAATAATTCCGTAAAAAGCCCTTACCCGGTCTCAGCTAGGCTGGTGGTCATGATTCACAGGCAGCAACTCGGGTTAATTTAGGGAATTTTCACTATGTAAAAGATGAAACTTGCATACATACCCTTCCGTGTGTATATTCAAATACATGAAAGTCAGGAAGAACATTACCCTTTCTAAGAATGCGGAGAGGTTTCTGAAAGAGCTTGCGAAGGAGATGGAAAAGTCCCAGAGCGAGGTGATAGAAGAGCTTATTGTAAAGAAGGCTAAGGAAAAGGAGAAAGAAAATAGACTCAAGGCTTTTGAGGACATGGTCAAGACAGTCAGGGAAACAAAGCCCGCTTTGGGAAAGGAAATCACCTTCCGGAAAGCAAAGGAAATGATGGGGGTTGATAAGTATCTCTAATGTCTTCTTAGACGCCAACGTCCTGTTTGACCTGTGTATAACAGACAGACCTTTTCACGAAAGCTCTGTAAGAGCTGTAAAGTCCCTTCTTGAGAATGGGTATGAGCTTTACACGAGTTCAGACTTCATAACCACCATCTACTACGTTCTTTCCAAAATACTCAAAGATAAGGAGAAGGTTCTTGACCTCATAGAAGATATGGTTTCCTACACAACGCTTGTGGGGTTCTCCAACGGGGAAGTGAAGAAAGCGATAGAGCTTATGTCCGAGGACAAAAACTTCAGAGACCTTGAGGATACTCTCGTGTATGTACTTGCAAAGAGGGAAAACTGCAACTTGATACTTTCTAACGATAGCTCTTTTTACTCCCCGGATATACAGGTAATAAGTTCAGAAGAGTTCTGTGAAACTTTCCGTGAATGAGAAAGGAGGTTAAATGCAGTCAGGTAGGCATTCTTCCTCCTCTTCAGTCCGGTGATAACTGATGGAGTGTGGGTAAGGAAAAACGAAGACAACTTGGACTACATAGAAGTATACCTCCATATCCCTTGGCAAGCTACAACGGTGCGTTAGGAACGCGATAACAACATTAGTAAACCTACAGACGTAGAATCAGGGTCGTGATTCATCAGTAGCAACTCGGGTTATTGTAAAATATAAACTTTAATGAACAAAACTAAAGCTATCCTTGCCCTTGAGGACGGCACTTACTTCCTTGGATACTCCTTCGGAGCTAAGGGCGAGACATCGGGAGAGCTAATCTTCAACACCTCAATGACCGGCTACCAAGAGATTTTGACAGACCCATCTTACAGGGGACAGATAGTAGTTATGACTTACACCCAGATAGGAAACTACGGGGTAAACGATGAGGATATAGAGTCCAAAGAAGTACACGTGAGGGGTTTTGTGGTTAAGGAACAATTTCCCAAGTACTCCAACTGGCGGGGGGAAAAGAGCCTGAACGAGTACCTCGAGGAACACGGTGTAGTCGGGATATACGGAATAGATACGAGAGCTTTGGTCAAGAAGATAAGAGAGAAGGGAGTTATCAGAGGTGTGATATCCACGGACAACCTGAACCCCTCTGAGGCGGTGAGGAAGGCTAAAGGCGTTCCTGACATATCGGAGCTTGACCTCGTGGAAGAGGTGGCTACGAAGGATGTTTACTATTGGAAAGAAGGAGCGTGGAGTTTAGAGCATGGTTACGAAACGCTCGATAACGATAGACCCCTCGTGGCGGTGATAGACTTCGGGATAAAGTACAACATCTTGAGAAGGTTTACCCACGAGGGTGCAAAGGTCGTCGTCATTCCTCCGGGAAATGCGGAGCAACTTATAGAAGAGATAAATCCACAGGCTATATTCCTCTCCAACGGTCCCGGCGACCCAGAGAGGGTGGTGCAGGGGATAAGGTTGGTTAGAAAGTTTATAGGTAAGAAACCCATATTCGGGATATGTCTGGGCTGTCAAATCATAGGACTTGCACTTGGAGGCAAAACCTACAAGCTCAAGTTCGGACATCACGGGGGAAATCACCCGGTTAAGGACTTAAGGGCAGGCAAAGTGGAGATAACAGCCCAAAACCACAACTTCGCCATAGACCCCGAGTCTCTTCCGAAAGAGGTAGAGATAACCCACATAAACCTGCTTGATAACACCGTTGAGGGTATAAGGCACAAGAACCTGCCGATATACGCAATCCAGTATCATCCCGAGAACTCGCCGGGTCCCCACGATTCTTATTACTTATTCAAGGAGTTTGTGAGTACTGCAAAAGGGTATTTATAATTCCCACTATTTGGGAGTGTTTGTTCCTAAAGCTCGCCTTGTTTGATATGAGCCGTGCGCTTGAGTCCGCAATTTCGTCTATAACTACAAGCCCGTTTTCTTTTAAAGTCCTCCCTGTTTGAACCAAATCCACAATAAAGTCAGCCAGTCCCACCACGGGAGCAAGCTCCACAGAGCCGTTAAGGTGAAGGATTCTTACTCTTTTATCCTTTTCTTTGAAAAAGGAATCCGTTATACGCAGGTACTTTGTCGCTACCCTGAGACAGTTTGACTCCCTGTAAATGAGCTTGCTTTCCGGCTTTCCGGCAACACACACCTTGCACTTGCCTATATCCAAGTCCACATGCACATAAACATCAGAGTTCCTTTCAAGGAGAACATCGTACCCGCATACCCCTATATCCGCCACCCCGTTCTCAACGTATATGGGGACGTCGAAGGGCTTTACCAGAAATATCTCGAAGTCCCCGCTCCTTATAGTTAACTTCCTACCCTCCTCGATTTTCTCCTCAAGTATTCCGACTTTAAGGAAAAGCTCCACTGACTCTTCAAAGAGCCTTCCCTTGGGAAGGGCTATCCTCATTTAGACTTCCTTCCCTTCCTCCTGGGTCTTATCCTCATAATTACCTCGTCGGGATTTACAATCTCACCCACCTTTACGAGTATGTCCTCAACCACTCCGTCAACAGGGCTGTGTATCTCGTTCTCCATCTTCATAGCCTCTATAACGAGTATCACGTCACCCTCTTTAACCTCCTGTCCTCTGCTTACCTTGATGTTCACTACCTTTCCGGACACGGGAGCGGTTATATCGCCTATGTCTCTCGGTTTAGGTCTCTTGGGTGATACGGGAGAACCTTCTGGAACCTCGTAGGAAACACCTCCTACCTCAACCTCCCTTACGGGTTGAAGGACTACCTCGGCAAGCTGGTCGTCAAGCCTTATAAAGAATGTCTTGCCCTGCGGTGTCTCCTCACCCATTCCTGCTATCTGGACATGATACTGTTCTCCGTGAACGGTAACGTTAAACTCAACGGGGGCTTTCTTGTCATCACAGGGACTTTCCTCCATCTCTTCTATAGGTATGGGAGGCTCTTCTCCAAGCTCGACCTTTTCCCTTCTTTCAAAGAACTCCTTTGCGACCATCGGGAAGAGGACATAAGAAAGAACGTCCTCCTCGTTTCTCGCTCCGGCTTCCTGAGCCTCTTCTCTTATCTTATCCAGCTCGGGTTCGAGCAGGTCTGCCGGTCGTTGGTCGTAAATTGGTTCCTCGTCTCCGAGAACCTTTTTGAGAATTTCCTCTTTAACGGGAGCCGGTGGCTTTCCGTAAAGACCCTTTACGTAATCCTTAGTCTCTTTTGTAACGACTTTGTACCTTTCTCCGTGTAATACGTTTAAGAAGGCTTGGGTACCTACTATCTGACTCGTGGGAGTAACGAGGGGAGGATAGCCGAGGTCTTCCCGAACTAAGATAACTTCTTTCATAACTTCTTCGAGTTTGTCCTCAAGGTTCTGTTCTCTCAGCTGACTTATGAAGTTGCTTATCATTCCTCCAGGTATCTGGTGTATTAGAACTTCAACGTCCGGATAAGGAGGCAATACGTCAAACTTTTTGTACCTCTTTCTCACCTCTTTAAGGATGTCTCCCGCCTTTTTGTACAAGTTAGAGTCCACGTTTACCTCGTAACCGAACTCCCTGAGAACGTATATCATCGTTTCGCCCGGCGGATGAGAGGTTTGCTCCGAAAGAGAGTAGCAGGCTGTATCTATTATAGTTGCCCCTGCCTCTATTCCTTTTAACTGAGCCATCTCCGCGAGGTCTGCGGTGGTTTGGGTATGCAGGTGGATGGGATAATCGGGGAACTCAGATTTAAGTGCAGACACGAGGTCGTAGGAAACCTTTGGGGACAACAACCCTGCCTGGTCTTTTATGGAGATAATGTCTATCCCCATATCCACAAGCTCTCTTGCAACGCTCACGTAATACTCAACGGTATGAACCGGGCTTATGGTGTAGGAGAGAACTCCCTTAACTATGGCTCCTATGCTCTTTGCAACCTCTATGGACTTGCGCATATTTCTCGTGTCGTTCAGGGCGTCGAATATCCTGAAGACCTCTATACCGTTGTCGTAGGCTTTTTTAACGAATGCTTCTACTACATCATCCGGGTAGTGGCGGTAACCGACTACGTTCTGCCCTCTTAGGAGCATCTCGAGTTTTGTGTTCTTTGCGGCATCTTTAAACTTCTTTAACCTCTCCCAAGGGTCTTCCTTTAGGAATCTAAGGCATACATCAAAGGTAGCCCCTCCCCAAACCTCAAGAGACCAGAAACCACATTTATCCAGAACTTCTATGGCGGGCAACATGTCCTCTGTTCTAACCCTCGTAGCAAGTAAGCTCTGTATTCCGTCTCTCAGAGATATGTCCGTTACCTCTATCTTGCTTCTCTGCATACTATCTCTCCTTTCTGACATCTGCTAATTATCTTACAGCTTACGGACTATTTCAAGGGCTGGCGGGAGGCTTTTGAGCTTTTGGGCACCTCCTTTACTAAAGCGGTTGAAGCACAGGTAGTCCGCAACTTAGATGATTTATAATAAACCCCATGAGATGCCCAGAGTGTGGAAGCAATAGGATTGTGAAAAACGGCAAGCAAAAAGGTAAACAAACCTACCTTTGTAGAAACTGCTCAAGAAGATTTACCCCAGATGCTGCCAAA
>WFYI01000067.1 GCA_015490155.1 Aquificaceae bacterium
CCGAAAACCGTATCTGCCGTGTCGTTTCCGCCCCTGTCACCTTTGAACTTAGCGTCGATTACACCCCTTACGCCTATGCTCATCCAAGAGTTCTCGTCTACCTTAATCTTCACAGCATTTGCCGCGTCCGTCGCAAATACTGCACCCAGTAAAGCCGCTGCTGCCAAATAGCCTTTCTTCATCCTAAAACCCTCCTCTAAAAGTAGTTTTACCAAACTCAATTATAAATATTTTTAAATGGAGATGTCAAGTTTTTATAACTCTTATCTATAATAATCCGCGGCTAAATTTAGACTTTGGGATATAAAATATAAAGTCCCATGGCTTTACAAAGCGTTAGAGGTTTTCACGACATTCTCGGAGACGACATACTAAGGTTTAAGAAGGTTTCAGGCACCGCTCGCTCTGTACTAAAAAGGCATAACTTTGAGGAGATTGTACTCCCTGTAGTTGAGTATGCTGAGCTTTTTCAGAGGAGCATAGGAGAGGTCACGGACATAGTCCAAAAGGAAATGTTTGTCTTCAAAGACAGAAAGGGTAGGGTTTTAGCCCTTAGACCGGAAGGAACCGCAGGAACCGTTAGAGCTTTTATACAACATAAACTCTACGCTAAAAGACCGTACACCAAGCTCTTTTACGAAGGACCCATGTTCAGGTACGAAAGACCCCAAGCGGGTAGATACAGGCAGTTTCATCAAATAGGGGCAGAGGTTTTCGGTGTTCAGGAACCTACCGCGGATGCTGAGGTAATAAGTGTAGTGTACAAAATACTTAACAGCCTTGGAATAGAGGCTGTTATAGAAATAAACTCTCTCGGTTGTAAAGAGTGTAGACCGGCTTACAGACAGGCTTTAAAGGAATTCTTAAGCACCAAAGAGGAAAACCTATGTAAAGACTGTGTGAGCAGGAAAGAAAGAAATCCGCTGAGAGTTCTGGACTGTAAGGAGAAAAGCTGTCAGATGACGGTTAAGGACGCTCCCAAAACGGTAGACTTCTTGTGTGATAGCTGTAATGAGCACTTCAACAAACTGAAAGAATTACTTACAGAGCTTTCTATTCCCTACAGGGAAAACAGCAACCTCGTAAGGGGCTTGGATTACTACACCAGAACCGTTTTTGAGGCTGTGGCGGAGTCTTTAGACACAACGGTTATAGCTGGCGGCAGGTACGATTATCTCGTTGAGGAGCTGGGTGGACCCCCAACGCCGGCTCTCGGTTTTGCGGTAGGAATAGAAAGACTTTCCCTACTGTTAAAAGAGATAGAAGAACAAGAAGGGCTGTACATAGTCATACCCTTCGGAAACGTTCAAGGGTATGCCCTTGAGGTTGCGGAAAAACTGCGAAATAAGGGTAAAAGGGTAGAGTTCTCTTACAGAAAGGGAGGGCTTCGCAAGCAGCTTGAGTTTGCAGACAAGCTGAGAGCTAAGTTCGCGGTGATAATCGGAGAAGACGAAATGAGGGAAGGCGTAGTCACTCTAAAGGACATGGAAAGCGGAGAGCAGAGCAAGATAAAAGCCGACGAGATTGTATAACCCCTCTTAGAACCTGCGAAGGATAGTCCCTATTAAGGGTAAACTTTCTCGTAGCGGTTGCCTTTCTTTCTGTATATAGCCTCTACACCGTAGTTTTCCCCGAGTAGGTGTTGGTATATCTCCTTCGCCTTTTCAAACCCCTTTACCCCGAGAACGACGCCGCACCTCGGGTCTATCTCATTCGGTATGGGAAGAAGTTTAGCCTTTTCGTTTGCCTCTTTCAGGTGCTTTTCCGCTCTCGTACCCTCGGATATGGCAACGAAGGTTATAAAGTGGTCTGGCTTCTCGGAGAAGGGATTGAGGTACATGAAGACGAGCCTCGCATGGAGTTTAACTCCGAGAGAGTGAAACTTTATCCAGTACCAAAGGGAAGGCTCTTTACCCTCACTCTGCTTCTCTATGTAAGCCACTATCTTATCCCCTTCTTTTTGCAAGTTTAAAAGCCTGTTTTTGGTCTGATTGCTCCAGTTCCATATATCCCTCTCAAAGCCCGGGTCTGTCGAGACAACTCTCAGAACCTTACCCTCCTCAAGCTTCTTAACCGCTTCCGAGGTCATAACTATGGGAAGAGGGCAGGAAAGCCCGCTTAGGTCTAACTCTTTATCAAACCTTAACTTATCAGTTACTTCTGCCATGGCTATGAAAGTTTAACCTATCTTGAATACTTTAAACTTAGTGTAATACTCTTCGGAAAAACCTGATATAAACAGGGAAACCATGCTCGCCGCCTGTACCAAAGACTTAACTAAAAGCTCGTCCTTCAAATGGAAAGGGTCTTCCAGCTCAAATACCACGACTGCAAAGCCCTCTTCCAGTTTGACGGGTACGGAAAGGGCACCGTTCTCGTAATCCTTAGAATAACTCATATCTTCAACTTTTCTTTTGGGAAGTATGTATATATGCCGTAGGTCAAAGCTCTCCCTTACACCGTACATGAAGCTCGCGAGGTCTTCACTTTTAAGGGCAAGCTCTACGAGAAATCTGTTCACTTGAAGCTCTCTTCTATCCCTCTCCCATCTGGAAAAGTCCTTCAGGAGTGTGTTGTAAGACCTTTTGAGTTTTAACATGGAGGCTCTTTTCTTGCTTATAGTCTCGGTCAGGTCTGGAGCAAGCCCGGATATAAGGCTCGTCATCAGAAGTATGAGGGTAGGGAACATGTCTTGAGGTGTCGTGTGCATGTGGTAAAAGGTCAACGCCACAGCGGCAATAAGCATCACTATGGAGGCTTTGTAGCTCCTGTTTATATATAAAACTATAAAAGGAACTGCCGAGTACACGGAAACAGCACTTCCGGAGATAAGTATAAGACCCGGTACAAACACTATATCAAGCAAGCTCTTTAGAACCTCCCTCTTAGGGGGATAGAAGTAGTAAAGTACGGAAATACATAGATAAACGGCGGAGCTAAAAATTAAGACCTTACCCAGCTCGTTATCCGAGAAAAATCCAACGAGTATAAAGTAGATTGCAACGAGCAACCTCACCCCAAGAAATATATCTTGTGTCGATTTTTTCACCCTTAAAATATCATATAATAAATTCATGAGTTTGAGGATACATAATACGCTCAGCGGCAAGGTTGAGGAGTTCGTTCCTATAAATCCCCCTCGCGTACTTATATACACCTGCGGTGTCACGGTTTACGATGAGTCCCATGTAGGACACGGCAGGAGCTTAGTTGTATTTGACACCTTCAGAAGGTTTTTGGAGCATTTAGGCTATCAGGTAAAGTTCGTAAGGAACTTCACGGACGTTGACGACAAGATTATAAACAGGGCAGGTAAAGAGTGTACGGACTTCATGACCATAGCAAACAGATACATAGCCCACTACTACGAGGACATGGAAGCCATAAGGGTAAAGCCTGCAGACGTAGAGCCTCGCGTCACAGAACACATGCAGGAAATAATAGAAATCATTCAAAAGCTCGTGGAGATAGGTGTGGCGTACGAATCCGAAGGCGACGTGTATTTTTCGGTAAAAGCCTTCAAGGATTACGGAAAGCTCTCCAAGAGGAGTGTTGAGGAGATGGAAGCGGGAGCGAGGGTAGAGCCTTCGGAGAAAAAGAGAGACCCGATGGACTTTGCCCTGTGGAAATCAGCTAAAGCGGGAGAACCATGGTGGGATAGCCCCTGGGGAAAAGGGAGGCCGGGCTGGCATACAGAGTGCGTTGCGATGGCTTTCAAACACTTGGGAGAGACGATAGACATACACGGCGGCGGACTTGACCTCGTATTTCCCCACCACGAGAACGAGATTGCACAGGCGGAGGCTATCACCGGTAAGCCCTTTGCTCGGTACTGGATGCACAACGGACTCGTTACCGTCGGCGGTCAAAAGATGTCTAAATCCCTCGGCAATTACGTAACCCTTAAGGAGATATACACGAAGTACCACCCGGACATACTCAGGCTGTTAGTTCTCTTTACCCATTACAGAAGTCCCCTCGATTTTTCGTGGGAGAAGATGGAGGAAACACAAAGGGCATACGAAAGGTTGAAAGACACAATAACCAACATAGAACTTTTAAAAAAGCTAAGCGTAGTTGAGGAGATGAGAGAAACACCCTCCATTTACGCCAGGGCAAAGGAGCTTGAGGAGAGCTTTTTCGCTTCCTTGAGCGACGATTTCAACACGCCGGAGGCTCTATCCCATGTATTCACACTCGTGGGAGAACTCAACAAGATAAAGAACAGAGCCTTTGAGGAAAAGAAGATTGATAGAAGGGAGCTTGAAGCCTACGAAGAAGTTGCCAAGTCTCTTTTAGACAACCTGAAAAAGATTTTCGGGCTTATGGAAGACCTGTACCCCGAATGCGAGGTTGAAAGGGTGGTAAGGAAGGAGCTTGAGGCGGGGCAGGTACTTGACAGCAAGCTCGTGGACATACTCATAGAGGTAAGGAGCTTGGCACGGCAGAACAAACAGTACCAAATTGCAGACCTTATAAGAGATAGACTGACCGAGGCAGGTATAGAGCTTGAGGACACGCCTGCGGGAACGAAGTGGAAAAAGGTGAGGTGATGGGTAAACCTCTCATACTTGACGGTAAAAAGCTCTCTCAGGAGATAAGGGCAGATATAAAAAGAGAGATAGACAGTCTCAGGGAAATGGGCTATAGGAGTCCAGCCTTAGCCGTTATTCTCGTGGGAGATGACCCTGCCAGCCATGTGTACGTTAAGAACAAACGGAACGCCTGCGAGAAGGTGGGTATAAAGTCCCTCTTTTATCATCTACCAAAGAACATAACCACAGAGGAGCTTTTGGAATTGATAGCGGAGCTTAACAGCAGACAGGACGTTGATGGTATACTCGTTCAACTTCCACTACCTTCCCACATAAACCAACAGGAGATAATAATGACCATATCTCCTGAGAAGGACGTTGATGGCTTCCACCCCGAGAACCTCGGCAAATTGATGGCTTTTCTGGACGATGGGTTCGTACCCTGTACACCCCTGGGAATAGACATTCTCCTCAGACATTACGGAGTAGAGCTTAAAGGAAAAGAGGTTGTGATTGTGGGAGCGGGATTTATAGTGGGAAGACCCCTCAGCCTTTTAATGCTCTGGAGAAACGCAACGGTGAGCGTCTGCCACATACACACGAGGGATTTAAGAGAACACACTCTTAAAGCGGATGTCCTCATATCCGCCACAGGAGTCCCCCATCTCATAAAAGCGGACATGGTAAAGGAGGGAGCGGTTGTGGTGGACGTGGGCATAAGCAAGGTTGATGGCAGGATTGTCGGAGACGTGGACTTTGATAAGGTAAAGGAGAAAGCCTCCGCTATAACCCCCGTTCCCGGAGGCGTGGGACCCATGACCGTCTCAGCCCTGCTCATGAATACGCTAAAGTCCTTCAAAAAGAGAGAGAGAATTCACTTGACCTCAACTATGAACCCGTAAATCTCTAATCCCTTCAGTCTCTCAAGCTCCTCCTTAGCGAGCTTTCTACTGTCGAAGGTGCCGTAAACCACTTTATATATACCCTTTACATCTAAAATCCTAACGCCCTCAAGTCCCTTACTCTTCAGGTTCTCGATGAGCTTCTTAGCCCGGTTCTCGCTTGAAAAAGCTGCTATCTGTATAGCGTACTTGCCCTCGGGTTCTTTTTTAGCTTCTTCCTTTTTTACCTTTTTATCTTCATGCTCGGGAGCTTTCTCAACGGCTTTTTCTTCCTCCTTCTTCCTCGTGTCTCTTTTAACCTCGGGTATCTTTGAAAGGGCAAGGCTTTCCTGCTCCTTTATCAGTATCTTGCTCAAAAGGTCGTAAGCCTGACTCCTCTGTATGTTGGTGGTCATCTTGTTCTCTAGGACGAGCTTTATCATAGCCTTTGCGTTCTCAAACTGTCCCTTTTCGTAGTATATCCTCGAGAGGTTAAGGTACACCTCGGGGAGGCTTATGTTGTTAGATAGTAGGGAATTGTATAACTTCTCAGCCTTATCGTATTCCTTTAGCTCTATATAGGCGTTTCCCAGCTCCATCTGTGCCTCTATGAACATGGGGTTGTAGGCGGTTGCCTTCTCAAGGTTTCTCAGGTAATCCCGCGTATTTCCCAGCTCCTTGTGAATCTTTGCAAGATAAAAGTAAGCTATGTGCTTCTTATCAAAGGACTCGTCTGCTAAAGCTTGGTTCAGGTAATCGGAGGCTTCCTTAAGGTTCTTAGAGGCTATTTTGAGTATACCCAAGTTCATCTTGGCTTCCGTGAAGGAGGGTGAAACCTCAAGAGCTTTCTTAAAGGCTTTCTCAGCCTTCTCGTACTCCTTAACCTCCATGTAGGTTAGCCCCAGTGCGTTCCATACCTTCGGTTCGGAAGGTGCAAGGAGACTTGCCTTGTAAAGCTTGGATATGGCGTCCGAGTAATTTTTAGCGTAGAAGGAGGACATACCGAGGTCGTAGTAGTACCTCCAGTTATCGCTTTCAAGCCCGCCTACTTTCGGCTTGGGAGAACAAGAAAGCAATAAAAGGGCAACGACCGCAATTAGAAGGAGGGATTTCATATCACTTTATCCTGTAAGCTCCCGGGAACTTAGACCTGAGTTTTGCGAGGTGAACCTTGAGGTCAGCAGTTCTGAGCTTTACTCTGACTTTATAGAAGTTATCCTCTCTAACCAGAAAGCCCCTGTACCCGAGCTTTTTCACGGTTTTAAGAGCGTTATCCGCATTGGACTTCTTCACATACGCCCCAACCTGAACTACATAGGACTTTAAAGGCTTGGCAGGAGTTTGCTTCTTCACGGGAGTCGCTTTAGCCACTGCTTTCTGGCGGGGCTTCTCAGCCACAGGTTCCTCCTTTTTCTCTACCTTCTTCTCTACCTTTTTCTCCTCACCTATCGGCTCGGGAAGTTTTCTCGCTTCCTTTTTTACGACAGGCTCTTCCTTTTTAGGCTCCTTCTTTTCTGCCTTAGCCTCTACCTTATCTTCCGGCTTTTCCTCCTTAACCGCCGGCTTCGGGGGCGGACTCGGGTTCGGAACCTCTTTCTTGACTATCGGGGGTGGCACAAAGGCTTGTTCCTCCTGAGACTTCATCCATGTGTTAAGCCCGAAGTAGAAAAATACAAGAGCTACAAGTATCCCCAACAGTAAGATTAACCTATGTTTCTTCATCTGTATCCCCCCTTACATTCTATCAGGTGCATTCACACCTATTAATTTTAATCCAAGTTTTATAAATATTCTCAGGGCTTTTAGCAGTAAGAGCCTTGACTTCATAACCTCCTCGTCCATGCCCAGAATTCTATGGTGATTGTAGTAATTGTGGAACAAACCTGCGGTTTCTATGAGCAGGTAGGTTATCGCATGGGGTTCCCTCTTTAGGGTAGCGGACACAAGCTCGTCCTTCATACCGAGTAGCTTCTTAACCAGCTTAAACTCCGCCTCTTCCCACAGGTGCTTCAGAAAGTCCACAGGTATATTCTCCACACTCTCGGAGTACCTCTTCTCGTACTCTCTGAACACACCGGATATTCGGGCGTGGGCGTACTGTACATAAAATACGGGGTTGTCTGAGCTTTTCTCCTTGAGCCTGTTTACATCAACGTCCAAGGGAGTATCGCTCCTCTTTGTAAGAAATACGAAGCGAACAGCGTCCTGTCCTATCTCCTCAACGAGGCTGCTCAGGGTAACGAAGTTCCCCGCCCTCTTGGACATCTTTACCTCTTTTCCCCCTTTGAACAGCCTGACCATCTGTATCAGATATACCTCTAACCACTCCTCTGGTATCTCGAGAGCCTTTAAAACAGCCTTCAATCTGGGAATGTACCCGTGATGGTCGGCTCCCCACACGTTTATAACCCTATCAAATTCCCTTCTGAACTTCTCGTAGTGGTAGGCTATGTCAGAGGCAAAGTAGGTGTAGCTCCCGTCGGACTTCCTTACCACCCTGTCCTTGTCGTCTCCCAGCTCCGAAGCTTTTAGCCACACAGCCCCCTCGCTCTCGTATATGTAGCCCTTTTCTTTCAGCTTTTCTATAAGCTCCTCCACCAATCCCCGCTCGTAGAGGCTCCGCTCGCTGAACCACACGTCAAAGTCTATACCTATCCCTTCCAAGTCCCTTTTTATCTCGTGGAGCATGGCGTCAAGCCCGAAGGAAGAACAGAGCTTCACACTATCAAGCTCCTCAAGTCTATTTAAGTAGTTCAGCTCGAAGGGAAAATCTGCACTCAATAGCTTCTCAAGAGCCTCCTCTAAGCTCTGCCCCAGCAAAGCCTCACCCAAAACCTCTTTGAGTGTAACCGCAAGCTCCTTCACGTACTCACCTTTGTACCCTTCCTCCTCAAAGAGCTTCTCAATTTCCGGATACTCCCTCTCCTTACCGAACAGCTGAAGGTACCTGTAAAATATGGAGACACCCAAAACATAGACCTGTCTTCCAGCATCGTTTATGTAAAACTCCCTAACCACCTCGTAGTTATAAAACTCAAGGAGTCTGGATATGGTATCCCCCACGACCGCACCCCTGCCGTGTCCTAAGTGAAGGGGGCCCGTGGGATTTGCGCTCACGAACTCCACCTGCACCTTTCTACCCTTGCCCAAATCCTCCCTGAAGTAATCCTCACCTTCGGTTATCAAGCTCTCAAGCTCCTTTATCAAAAAGTCCTTTGATAGGGAGAAATTTATAAAGCCCCTTTCGGGGCTTATTTTCTCAAACATAGAATCTTCGGCAAGGAAACGGGAAAGCTCCTCCGCTATCACAGAGGGGCTTTTTCTGAGCGGTTTTGCAAGTAGGAAAGCCGCGTTCGTGGAGTAGTCTCCGAACTTCTCCTCTTTCGGTTTCTCTATCTTAAATCCTTCAGGCTTTTCTCTGTACAGCTCCTCAATTGCCTTTTCCACCTTTTCCCTTAACACTTCCTTCATGGATTACTATCTTACTTCAAAGCGCGTGCGTTTTTACCCGCCCTTGAAGGCTCGGCGTATTGCGGTTATCCTTTTTGAGGTGAAATGAGAAGGCTCGCAGAGGAGATAATCCTTATAGGAAGGTTGTTGTTTCAAGAGGGGCTCGTGGATGCGGTTGCCGGCAACATAAGTGTGAGGTTCAAAGACCGCATACTCATAACCAGAAGAGGAAGTATGAAGGGAAGCCTCGGCAGAGCGGACATACTAAGGCTCAAGCTTGAAGGGGATTTTTTGGACTTCAGGGCTTCCTCCGAGCTTGTGGTTCACAGAAAGCTGTACAGGGAAACCAGGGCAAGGGCAATAGTTCACGCGCACCCAATATCTGCGGTCTCACTTTCCTACACCTTTGAAAGTATAAAGCCTGTGGACTCCGAGGGTAGAGATATGCTGGGAAGCGTGAGAGTCTTGTCTCTTAAAAAGCCCTCTGCCTCCGAGGAGCTCGCCCGTGCTGTATCCGAGGAACTCCGGGATAGAAGGCTGGTCATAGTGCGGGGACACGGAGTATTCTCTGTGGGAAAGTCTTTAAGAGAAGCCTACAGATATATATCCTGTCTTGAACATTCTTGTAGAATACTAAAGGAGTATCAGGAGGTAAAAGATGGCAGAGGAGATTGTCTATAGAGGCTGTAAGCTACCGCCGGAGCTTTACTACGACATAGATAATCAGGTCTGGTTCAGGCTGAACGACGACGGCACCGTCTCAGTCGGGGCAACGGACATAGGGCAGGCGAGAGCTGGAAAGATAATAAACATAAGGATTAAGAAGATAGGAAGGCACGTTGCAAAGGGTAAACCCTACGCCTCCTTAGAAAGCGGCAAGTGGACTGGTCCCATACCCGCAGTTATTGAGGGTGAGGTCGTAGAGAGGAACGAGGAGCTGTTCGATACTCCCGAGCTTATAAACGACGACCCCTACGGGAAGGGCTGGATAGTTAAGGTAAAACCCACAAACCTCGAGAGGGACTTAAAAGACCTCGTTACCGGAGACGAAGCTATCCAGAAGCAGAAGGAGTACATCGAGAAGGAAAACGTCAACTGCGGAGAGGAACTTGCCCAGATAAGCAAGAAGTTTTATTCATAAGCGGACTTTGAGCTTCTCTTTTACGAACTCTAAAAGCCCTTGAACCTCGAGTTCAAAATCAAGGGCTAAGAGGTTCTCTGCAGGCTTCAGTTTCACCATGTCCTTGGGCGTGGTCAGGTAAATTCTGTTTTCTTCAAGCTGGAAGTCCCTGTAGTCGTGATGGTCTCCGAAACTCAACGTTTTTGCAACTCTAACTCCCAATCTGTCCAAGGACTTAAAAAACTGTGTATTGTCTCCCAAGCCCGCAAAGGCTACAACCTCTTTACCCTTCAGCTCTTCCAAACCTACCCGCTCAAAGTCGTACCTAAGTAGGCTGTTAAACCGCCTGTACATCTTGAAAACCGGCTTGTCCCCGAAAGAAAAGCCGAAAGGTTCAGTATCTTGATAACTTAGAACCACACAGCTTGCACGCCTTAAAGAGCTTAAAGGTTCTCTGAGCCTACCAAAAGGCAGAACCCTATCGCCAATGTCCCTTTTTTTCAAAAGTAGAATGTCCAAATCCCTGTGTAAGCTCCTGTGCTGAAAGCCGTCGTCAAGGAGTACGAGCTGAGCATCAAGCTCCTCACAAGCCTTCAGTCCGCCCTCGTATCTATTCTCTGCAACCACAACGCTCACGCCCACAGGACTTAAAAACTTAGAGAGCATGTACGCCTCGTCCCCAGCTTCGGAAACATCCAATAGAACCCTCCCTCTGTCCGATACCACCCTCAACCCCCGGCTCCTCCTTTTATAACCCCTCATGACTATCGCCACCCTGTAATCCGTAGAAAGCTCACGAGCAAGGTATCTCACGAGGCTCGTCTTGCCAGACCCTCCCACGCTAAGATTACCTACGCATACCACGGGCACGGGGAGTTTTTTTGCCTCAAGTATCTTTCTGTCGTACAAAAAGTTTCTGAGCCTTACAAGTATAGAGTACAACACTGATATTTTACTTTAGCCGTTAGACATGGACAGCTACAAAGGATAAATCTTCCTCGGGGTGGGAACTAAGGTAGGTTTCCATTAGGAGGTCTGCAGCATCTTCCAAAGATTCAACACTCAGAATTTGAGCTATCTTGGTATCCTCGATACTATCGACAGCCCCGTCGGAAATCAGGAGAAACCTGTCCCCCTCTAAGAGTGTATCCTCGTGCAGGATAACTTGAGGATTCCACTCAAGCCCGAGAGCGGACACGTACTTTTTACCACCTTTGAACCTAATTTGGTCTTCCGTAAGTAGGTGTAGCCCTCCGTTCCTATAAAGGTAAATCCTCGAATCACCTACGTGTCCCACGAGGAAGTATCCCTCGTTAAGGGAAAGTATACTGAGGGTAGTTCCCGACACGCTCTCGTCACCGAGCCTCGCTACCTCCTGCATAATCTTCCTGTTAGCCCTTTGGAAAAAAACGTTCAGGTCACTCAGGTCTTTGAAGGGTCTGTACTTGGCAACAAGCTCCACAGCTTTTTCCGAGGCGCACCTGCTCCCTTTGAGCGTCCCCATACCGTCCGCCACCGCAAAGGTGTCCTCCGAGGTGAACAGTCTATCCGCGTACTTCTCCCTATCCTTAAAGAACTCCCTACAAACGTACCTCAAGTCAATCCCTCTCTAACGAGATGTTCCCTAAGCTCAACGGCAGTCCTGAACCTCTTTTTGTAATCAGGCTCGAGCATTTTTTCGAGCGTATCTCTGAGCTTAGGGGATATGTCCTTGGGAACGTGAACTATGCCCTCTTTATTTCTCCTTAGCTTCTCCTTCCTATCCTCCACGTGGAAGGGGTCTTTCTTTCTAAGGACGAAGTAAAGAAGACAACCGAGTGAGTAGATATCACTGCTCCTGTGTATCTCTCCCTTGAATACCTCCGGGGCTATGTAGCCGAGGGTTCCCTTAACGTCAAGTATGGACACGCTTCCCCTTATCTTTATCAAACCGAAGTCGCCCAGCTTCCAAACTATGGAGTTAAGGACTTTCTTACCGAATATATTTTCAGGCTTGAGGTCGCTGTGTATGTACCCTCTCGTGTGAAGGAAGGCTAAGCCGTTCGTTATGTGCCAGAGAACCTTTATAGCCTCCCTCTCGGTCATCTCCCTGTTCTGTACGTAGTCCTTGAGGTCTCCCACGTCCATAAGCTCGTAAAGAACGTAAAGCTCCTTCTGTTCCTTCTTAAAGAGATAGCTCTGCAGGGATATTATGTTGGGATGGTTGAAAAGTATCAAGGTTTGCGTCTCTTTCCATAGATATTCTATCCCGTAGGGATTGTTCGCCACCTTTAGGGCAAGTATTTTGCCCCTGTACCGACCCTTTATACCCTTTACCTTGTAAACAGTGCCGAACTGTCCCCTACCTATAATACCGAGAACCTCGTAGTAGGAGAGAACTATATCGCCCGGCTTTAACTCCTCACGCTCCATAGCTTAAATCACCAATCACCACAAGCTCTAAACTGACCTCCGAGAGGGGAACACCCACGCCCTTCTCAACGGCGACTATGTTTTCCAACCTCACACCGAACTTGCCCGGTATGTATATACCCGGCTCTACGGTAAACACCATTCCCTCCTCTATCACTACGTCAGAGTCTTCACCCTTGTAGTACACTCTGGGGCTTTCGTGGATATCTATGCCAACGCCGTGTCCGAGGGAATGGTTAAAGAGCTTACCGTATCCCTTCTTTTTTATGTACTCCCTTGCGGTTCTGTCCAGCTCTCCGAGAGTATTGCCAACCTTCGCCCTATCAAGAGCCATAAGGTGGGCGTCCCTAACTATGCCGTAAACCTTTTTAAACTCCTCGCTCGGCTTTCCCAAGTGAAGGGTTCTGGTGAAGTCCGTACAGTAGCCCTTCCACAGGAGACCCATGTCTATCAAAAGGGGAGCGTTAGGCTTTATCTCCTCCGAGGAACTCTCCCAGTGGGGAACTGCGGAATGCTCACCGCTCGCCACTATCGCCGGAAAGCTCTCTCCGGAAGCACCTACCTTGAATATGCGCTCAACTATCTTACCCCTCAGCTGTATCTCGGTAATCCCCGGCTCTATCAGGTTGAACAGTTCCCTGTATATCCGGTCGCTGAGCCTGACCCCCTCTCTCATTATCTCTATCTCCTCGGGAGTTTTAACCATACGGAGCTTGCCCAAAAAGTCCGCGTAAGGTACCCACTTTATCTTCGTACTCCTGAGGGACCGCCTGAAATGACAGCTTACCCTATCGCTCTCAAAACCTACGCGTTTAAGCCCCCTTTCCCTTAGAAACCTCTTGAGATACCTCGTGGCTCTGCCCTCTATAAGGTGAACGTTCCAGCCTCCAAGCTGAGCCTTTGCCTTTTCGTAGTACCTTCCGTCGGTTAAGAGGTGTTTGTCTTCAGGTGTTAGAACCACGTAAGCGTGGGTGGATTTAAATCCCGAGAGGTAAAAGACGTTTGAGTGTGAAGAGAAGAGGAAGGCGTCAAGCCCTTCCCCGCTTATCAGTTCCTTTGCCCTATCCAGCTTCATAGGGAACTTAATTTAATTTAAAAAGATAGCTCAAGCTACCTGATAGTTCCTCTTGAGCTTGCTTATGCGCGCAAAGAAACGCTTGTCCTCGGGAGCTATGAAGCTCATAGCCTTGCCAGCTCTTCCTATCCTTCCCGTCCTACCTATCCTGTGGATGTACCTCTCCGGCTCCTCGGGTATGTGGTAATTGATAACGAGGCTCACGTCCCTTATATCCAATCCTCTTGAGGCAACGTCGGTGGCAACTATAACCCTAACCTTGTCCTCTTTAAAGAGCTTCAAAGAGTTTTCTCTCTGTCTCTGTGTCATGTCCCCGTGCAAGGAAACCACCTTAAAGCCCCTTCTCTTGAGTTCAACGGATATGTCCCTTGCGTCCCTCTTGGTTTTCACGAAGACTATAATCTTGTCGTCCCTGTGCTGTCTCAGAACCCTCTCAAGCTCCCTGAACCTGTGCCTTGAGGATTCAATGTCTATGATTACCTCCTCTATCTGGGGCTTCAGCTCGTCCGAGGAGACCTTTATAAACTTGTAATTTCTCCTCATGTGCTTTCTGGCGAGCCTTTCAACGCTTCTGGGTATCGTGGCTGAAAAGAGAAAGGTCTGCCTGCTTGAAGGGGTTTTAGAGATTATGTACTCTATGTCCTCTATGAAACCCATGTCAAGCATTACGTCCGCTTCGTCAAGGGTAAGAACCTTTACCCCGCTGAGGTCAAGGACACCCCTGTCTATCAAGTCTTTTATCCTACCGGGCGTTCCAATCACCACCTCGGGGTTGAACCTGTCTATCACCTCAAGGTTCTTCTGAACGGAGGTTCCGCCGTAAAAGGCGAACGCCTTAACACCCTTGTACCTGCCTATGGCTTTGAGCTGGTCTCTTACCTGAAGTGCCAGCTCCCTCGTAGGGGTAAGTATCAACGCCTGCGTTCCACCGCCCCTTCTCACTCTCTCAACGGTAGGTATGCCGAAGGCAGCTGTCTTTCCCGTCCCGGTAGCCGCCTGCCCTAAGATGTCGTACCCCTCAAGGGCGTAAGGTATAGCTTCCTTCTGAATAGGTGTGGGAGTCGTAAAACCCATCTCCGTTAAAGCTCTCTTTACCGGTTGACTTAGTGTGCTGAAATCCATGAATACCTCCTATGGTTTCCCGTTCGGAGCGATTCGTATCTTAGAACCCCTCCAAACAACTTATAAACTCTGGTAATTAATTTACACCTTATCAGAATATTTGCAAACTTTTATAAACTAAGACTTTCAAGCCTTCGGCTGGACTTCCAATTTTAAAAAGCCGTTTTATATTTTAAAAAGCCCACATGGAGGTCTGCTTAGATGTGGAAAGATTTAAACAGAGAAAAGTTAAGGGAGATAGTGTCCGAGCTGTGCGGGAAGCAGGGGAAACTCCACAGGTTGAGACTGTTCACAGATAGCATGGAGGACTGGAGAGGCAGTATAAACCTTGAGATTCTTGAGGAATCGGATAACTTACCGGAAGTTTCAAAGGGAATGGCATTTTCAGGTACGGAGGAGTCGTGTGTGGACTTTCTAACCGAGGCTGTGGGACCCGATTACAGCGAAGGGGTGTTTGTTCAATCCGTAACACTTTCGCTTTTCTCATCGGGGGACAGGAGGTACATCAAGATAGAGGAAAGAGAAACTCGGGACATAGGCAGTGAGGTTATAAGCACCATTTAGCCTACGCGCATAGCCTTTCTCTTACTGCTCACAAACTCAAGTATTCCCTCCAGGCTCCTACAGTTCAATACTTTATCGGGGGTAGCCCACCCCCTTCTGGCTATTCCTACTCCCAGCTTCATGTAAGGTAGGTGAGCTACGGCGTGGGCGTCCGTCACTATGGCAACCGTAACCCCCCCCTGCATACACCTCCTTATAAGCTCCGGAGCTATGTCTATCCTGAAGGTGTTAACCTCCAAGGCGGTTCCCGTCTCCTTTGCCTTCTCAAGAACTCTGTCCATATCCAGAGGATAGCCCTCTCTGTAACCGTAAGACTTTCCAGTTGGATGACCTATCAGGTTTACGAAGGGGTTTTCCATAGCCTTGAGTATCCTGTCCGTGTTGTCCCTATCAAATCGGGAGTGGATTGAAGCCACTACAAAATCAAACCTCTCAAGAACCTCGTCGGGCAGGTCTAAGGAGCCGTCGGGAAGTATGTCCACCTCCGCACCCTTCAAGATTCTGAAGTTTTTACCCTCGTAAGCTTTATTGACCTCCTCTATCACCTTCCACTGCTCCGCGTACCTTTCGGGGGTAAGCCCGTTTGCCACCCTCGCACTCTGGGAGTGGTCACCTATAACTATGTACTCGTACCCAAGCTCGTAGCAGGCTCTCGCCATCTCCTCCACGCTGTTTATCCCGTCGCTCCAATTGGTATGCATGTGGAAGTCTCCCTTTATGTCCTCAAGGGATACCAATCGGGGAAGTTTGTTTTCCAAAGCCAGCTCTACCTCTCCCCAGTCCTCCCTTATCTCGGGAGGAACCCACTGCATACCTATGGCTCTGTAAACCCCCTCCTCTGTCTTTCCCGCTACCCGCTCCCCGGTGTCGGTCTTAAAAACACCGTACTCGTTAACCTTAAGCCCCTTCTCTTTTGCAATATCCCTTACCCTTATGTTGTGCCTCTTTGAACCCGTAAAGTACTGAAGGGCTGCACCCCACTGGGAAGGCTCAACGGTTCTGAGGTCAACCTGCCTGCCCTCTTTAAGGACAACGCTTGACTTGGTCTCACCTTTCGCAAGCACCTCCTTAACGCCGGGATAACGAACGAAGCCCTCGTGGATACCGCTCCAGCTCTCCTTAGTCGCTGAAACGAGTATGTCTATATCCCCTACGGTTTCCCTCATTCTCCTTATGCTCCCCGCCACCTGAGCCTCTATAACGCCCCCTATGCCCTTTACGTACTCTAAGACCTCCTGAGCCATCTGGTACGCGTCTATGAGGGATATTCTCTCCCTGCTTCTCTCCCAGAGCTTTATACCCTTTAAAATCTTCTCCACCTTCTTCCTGCCGAACCCAGGGAGCTTCTCAAGAGAGCCGTTCCTCAAAGCCCTTATAAAGTCGTCTTTACTTTTCACACCAAGCTTTTCGTAGGCTACCTTGAGGGTTTTGGGTCCTATTCCCGGAACGTCCATAAGCTCTAAGAGGTCTTCGGGAACTTTCTTTCTGAGGTCTTCGTACTTCTTAACAGTCCCGGTTTTCAGAAACTCCTCCACTTTAAGCAGGGTTGAGGAGCCTATACCGGGAAATCGCTCAAGCCTTCCGCTCTTAAAGGCTTCCTCCACGTCCTCCTGAAGCTCGGATATAACCGTAGCCGCCCTCCTGTAGGTGGAAATCCTGTAAGGGCTGTCCCCCAAAAACTCAAGTATGTCCGCCATCTTCTCAAATATCTCTGCAAGCTCTTTGTTTCTTCTGGACATAGATATAATTTAGGGCTTACAGGCTCAAAAGTTCCTGGGAAAAGTTGAGCAGGAACTCAGACCAGTTGAGTTCAACGAAGTTCAGAACCTTAGATATGGAACTCTGAACCTGCCTTGCGTCACTTCCTACCATGACCACGGCAATCGCAGACCTCTGCCATAACTCCTGATGAGCCACCTCTGAAACGGATACGTTAAACTTACCGCGCAAGCGGTCTTTTATAGAACGAACATGATGTCTTTTCTCCTTTAAGGAGCCACCTTCGGGAAAGTAAAGCTCGAGTACCAGAACTCCGACGGTCATCTCTTGAGTTTAAAGAACTCCCTTAATAATTTAGCACACTCCCCGTCGGGCTTATACTCCCACCTTACCTTGTGATTCAGTCTCACATCGTCAAGAATGTTATAAAGGCTCATAACACCCCCGTGTCTTTCGTCTAAAGCGTAAAAGACCACCTTCTCAACCCTTGAAAGGACGAGGGCGTAAGTACACATAATACACGGCTCTAAGGAGACGTGAACCTCACAGCCGGTTAACCGCCAATTACCCAAAACCTCGGAGGCTTTTCGCAGGGCTAAAATCTCAGCGTGGGCGGTGGCGTCCCTCAAGCTCTCCGTAAGGTTGTGGGCTGAAGAAATGACCTTCCCCTCCTTCAAAATTACACAGCTCACGGGAACCTCACCCCTCTCAAAGGCTCTTTTTGACTCCTCAAGCAGAAGCTCAAGCACGCTCACAGTTAGAATATTAATCCATGTCCCCCGAGAGAGGTTTCAGTTTAATAGAGCTTATAGTCGTGATAAGCATAGCCACACTGACCACCACCTTGGTAATACCCATGGTAAAGGGAAGGCACATGCCACCGGAGGAACAGCTCAGGTTCGTACTTCAAGACGCAAGGGCAACCTGCATGAGCAAAGCCTCGGGAGAGTGTTCTATAACCGCCGAGGAGGATGTAATTCACCTGCCTTGGGGAAGGGACATAACCGTAGAGGGATTAAAAGCCGGCAGGTGCAAGATATACCCGGAGGGCTACGTATCCCTATGCGCCTTCGTACTTGAGGACAAACTGATAAGGTTTTCCGAGTTTGACCTCTAATCACTTATAATAAATCCAGCCTTATGAAGAAGGAAAAGTTAGAAAAACAGTACATCGCGATGCTCAGCGAGGGGTGCGTTGAGGAAGAGAAAATCTCCAAAAACCCGCTAAACAGATTCGTTGAGCTGGGACTCAAACACAAGGAACACCTCAAGAGCATTCCCGTATTAGGTTCAACGGCAAAATTCCTTTACAGAAAGCTCCTCATGAGGCTCTTGAAATGATAAAAAAAATAGTCATAGTGGACAATCACGTTCCCTTTATATGGGGCGGTGCGGAGTATCACATACAGAATCTAAACAGGGCATTCAAAGAGGCAGGCTACCAATCGGAAGTTGTCAGAGTGCCTTTCAAGTGGTATCCCTACACCATAATACCTAAATACATACTCATATCCCGCCTAATAGACCTGACCGAGTCCGCGGGCGAGAGTATAGACCTTCTGGTGGGCTTTCGCTTTCCTTCCTACTTCATACCCCACCCCAACAAGGTTCTGTGGCTAATGCACCCCTACAAGGCGGCTTACGAGCTGTGGAAAACGGAGTTCTCGGACATTCCACCTATCCCTGAGGGAGAGAAGGTAAGAGAGAGTATAATCAACGCAGACAAGAAATACCTCAAAGAGGCAAAAAGGCTCTTTTCCATATCAAAGACCGTAAGCTCGAGGTTTAAGAAGTTCTTAGACATAGACTCAAAACCCCTGTATCACCCGCCGCCGGGAATAGGCAAATACAGGTGTGAGAGCTATGAGAACTTCATTTACTACCCCAGCCGTATGACCCTCTACAAGAGACAGCACCTTGCGGTTGAAGCGATGAAGTTTGTAAAGAGCGATGTAAAGCTCGTCCTCGTAGGAAAGGCGGACGACCCCCACTACCAGAGAAAGGTGGAGGAGACCATAGAAAAGAATAACCTGCAGGACAAGGTGATACTCAAAGGGGAACTACCTACCCATGAAGAGGTTATAGAGCTTTATTCTAAATGTCTTGCGGTTCTCTTCCCCACCTATCAGGAGGATTACGGCTACATAACCCTTGAGGCTATGTATTCCCAAAAGGCGGTGATAACCTGCACCGACTCTGGAGGACCCACTGAGTTCGTGGAGGACGGAGTAAACGGCTTTGTGGTAGAATCCGAGCCTCAGGAGATAGCTCAAAAAATAGACGAGCTTGCTCAAAACAGGGAGAAGGCTATAAAGATGGGGCAGAGCGCCTACGAAAAGATAATCTCCATGGACATAACTTGGCAGAAGGTCGTGGAGGAGCTAACAAGATGAGAATAGCGTGGCTCTCGCCCATTCCGCCCCAGCCCAGCGGCATAAGCGAGTATTCGGTTTCAATAGTGAAAGAACTTTCCAATTACGCGGAGGTGGAACTCTGGACGGACATGGATAATCCTCCCAAGTATCTGGAAGGTATGAGAGTAGTTTCCTACAGGGCAGATGAGAGCTACGCCAGAAGGCTGAGAGAGGAATACGACGCCATAGTTTACAATCCCGGCAACACCTACCTTTTTCACTCTCAGATGTATGAGCTGATGTCCACGACTCCCGGTATAACCATTCTGCACGACTACGTCATGTGGGACTTCTTTGCGGGATACTTCCTTGAGCATAAAAACTCCCTGCGGGAGTATAGCTCATTCCTGAGAGCCTACTATCCCGAACGCTGGAAAGAGCTTTTAAACAGAGTTCTCAGCGACGAGGAAAAGCTTAAATACCCCCTCTCGGAGCCTATAATCTACAGGTCTGCGGGCGTGGTGGTTCACTCCAACTTCGTAAAGGACATGGTTCAAAAGGTAGCCACCTGCCCGGTGAAGACGCTCTACCACCCGGTTCTGAGCACCGATATTGAGGAGATGGACAAGCCCTACCTTAAAGACGGCAGGTTTAAGGTGCTTATAGCGGGCGAGATAACCAAGAACAAGAAGGTTTACGATGTAATAAGAGAAATTGGCGAGAGTAAATATCTGAACTACATAAGAAAGCTGACGAGGGTAATTGTAGTAGGCGGGGGACCCGACACAGAGAGGGTAAGAAAGCTGATAGCCACAAAGGGACTGGGGGACTTCGTGGTGCTTGAGGGAAGAAAGCCCGAGAAAGAGCTGAACTACTACATAAACAAGGCAGACCTGTGCGTGAACCTCAGATATCCCACCTTCGGGGAAAGCTCCGGAGTCCTGATACGCGCCCTTCAGATGGCTAAGCCCGTTGTGGTGGCAAACGTGGGCTTCTACGCCGAGCTTCCCGACGATGCGGTCTTTAAGATAGACCCCCGGAGGCTGAACACGCTACCCGAGCTTATATACAATCTCATGGAAAACCCGGACAGGCTCAGGCAGGTAGGGGAGAGAGCGAAGCGCTACGTTTACGAGCACCACAGCATAGAGAGATTCATATACGGACTCCTGAGCTTCATAACCGAGGTCAGAGGCTTTAAGCCCATTCACGATACCGCTGCGGAGGTAAGGCAGATTCTCTCGGAGTTTATGAGCTGTCCCACCTTCGGATACGAGAGGGAGTTGATAGGGAAAGTCTCACAGGTGTTTGAGGACATATCATGAGGGTGGCTCTACTGAACGCCTACGACCCCTATAGGTTCCGCGGAGGTGCGGAGACCTTCAGCCTTGCGATAAAAGAAACTCTTACAGACATCGGCGTACACGTGGACATACTCTATCCTGAGCTTTTCGGTATATCGGAGGATAAATACTCTTACCGCTTCGCGGTGGAGGTGATAAAAGTAAAGAAGGACTACGACCTCTTTATATCCAACCCCATAATCTCCCATTACCTTCTGGGCGAGGACATAAACCTTATTAACGTTTATCACATGTGCTTTAAAGAGATGGCACACAGCTGCAAAGGTGGAATTCCCACAACCACTTACCTGAGCTGGAAGCACATAGTCTCCTCTTTAGAACACGTCTCGGGGCTTATAGGGAGGAACTTGGCAGTAAGCTCCTTCGTGAAGGACTCACTTCGGAAAAACTACCAACTCAAGGGAGTGAGGGTTCTAAACCACTTTATAGACACTCAGACCTTCAAGCCTATGGACAAAATGGAGCTAAGGCAGAGATATTCCATACCGCCGGAGGCGGTGGTCG
>WFYI01000068.1 GCA_015490155.1 Aquificaceae bacterium
ACCGCCGCTCTGCATCTGTCTTTGGTAGTTGTAGGTGTAAAGGAAGGAGATGAGGTTATCGTGCCTACGACCACCTTTGTGGCAACTGCCGAGGTTGTTAACTACTTAGGTGCTAAGCCGGTTCTGGTGGACGTGGAGATAGATACCCACCTGATAGATGTGGCAAAGGTAGAGGAGAAGATTACCGATAGGACGAGAGCTATAATGCCCGTCCACTTCTCTGGACAGCCGGCAGATATGGACGAGATACTTGATATAGCCAGAAGACATAACCTTTACGTTATTGAAGACGCTGCTCATGCTTTGCCTTCGTGGTATAAAGGGAAAAAAGTTGGGACTATAGGAGATATTACGGCCTTTAGCTTTTATGCTACCAAGACGCTCGCAACCGGCGAAGGGGGAATAGCAACGACCGAGAACGACGAATGGGCGGACAGAATGAGGATTTTGAGGCTTCACGGCATAAGCAAAGACGCGTGGAAAAGATACTCTAAGGGCGGGAGTTGGGAATATGACGTCGCGGAGAACGGCTTTAAGTACAACACCACTGATATAAACGCCTCTATGGGACTTGCACAGCTAAAAAAGCTTGAGGATATGTGGGAAAAGAGAAAAGCGATAGCCAGCACCTACAGTGAGGCTTTTGCAGGCTTAGATACTGTGGTGCCTTACAAAGTGAAGGAGGATAGGGTCTCCTCGTGGCATCTTTATCCGCTTAGACTGAACCTCCCCGCTTTGAAGATAGACAGGGATACCTTTATAAAGATTCTTGGCAGTAAAGGAATAGGCACGAGCGTTCACTTTATACCTCTCCACAGGTTTAAGTATTACAGGGAAAGGTTCGGGTATAGCCCAGTGGACTTTCCCAACAGCGAGTGGGTCTTCAAGAGAGTTGTATCATTGCCCATATACCCTTCAATGACCGAAGAAGAGCTGAGCTACGTGGTGGAGGTAGTTTCCGATACACTGAAAAGGTATAAAAGATAATGGAGAACTTTTATAAAAGCTACGGGAAGAGGATAATGGATTTGCTGCTTTCCTCTGTGGGACTGGTTGCCACATCGCCCCTTTTCCTGCTCGTAGCTCTTGCGATAAAGAGAGAGGACGGAGGCAGCGTATTCTTCAAACAGGAAAGGGTCGGCAAAGGATGGAAGACATTTAAAGTTTGGAAGTTCAGAACGATGGTAGAGAACGCAGAGCGTCTGGGACTTAAGATAACCGCCGGTGAGGACCCGCGGATAACGAAGGTAGGTAGGTTTTTGAGAAGGTATAAAATAGACGAGCTTCCCCAGCTCATAAACGTTGTGAAGGGGGATATGAGCCTCGTTGGTCCCAGACCGGAGGTGTTTGAGTACGCCAGCAGGTATAAGGAGGATTACGACTACATACTCAAGGTAAGGCCGGGGATAACGGACTTCGCGGCTTTAGAGTTTATAGACGAGGAGGAAATGCTAAAGGATGCGGAGAACCCCGAAGAGTATTATATAAATCACATATTGCCCAAGAAGATAGAGCTTTACAAAGAGTATATAAAGAGGCAGAGCTTTCTCACGGACGTAGGTATATTACTGAGGACCCTTATGAGGATAGTTCGCAGAGATGCTTAGGTCGCTACTGAAGCCAACAAAGAGAAAAAGGCTTTTATTCTTTCTCCTTGTTGACTCGTTGATTTTTATAGTTAGTCTCTACTTAGCGATACTTTTCAGGTTTGATTTCGGATTTCCGGAGCATTATTCGGTAGCATTCCGCACGTGGCTGGTAGCCCTTCTCTCGGCAAAGTTGCTTACTTTGTGGCTGGTGGGTGCATACAGGGTTAACTGGAGGTTTATAGGAATTAAAGACCTCTTCAAGGTGGTTGTGTCTTTATCAGCAATTGCTTTTGTGGCCTTTGTGTTCAATCTATACTTTCAGAGAATCGGCGCGATTTATTCCCTACCAAAAAGTGTGATATTGATGGACTACCTCATATCCGCCTTGCTCGTATCCTTCTTCAGGATTTCTAAAAGGGTTTATCTTGAGATTCTGCAAGGACAGAAGGGTGGCAAGAAGGTGCTCATTTTAGGAGCCGGGAGCACCGGGGAGAGGATAGCGAGGGAGCTGTTATCAAGGCAGGATTACCTGCCGGTGTGTTTCTTGGACGATGATGAGCTTAAGGTGGGAACCAACATTCACGGAATACCCGTCTTTGGGAAGCTGTCGGACTTGAAGAGGGCGGTAAAAGAGTGCGGGATAGAGGGGGTAATCATAGCCATACCTTCCTTGAGCCACAGGAAAGTTAGGGAAATCTTTGAAAGCCTTGCAAGTATGGGGGTGAAAGACATTAAGATAGTTCCGCCGATTGAAAAGATGCCTTCGGAAGCTATCTCGGTCAAGGATTTAAAGAGCCTGTCCATAGAAGACCTGCTCTCGAGAGAGGTTGTGAAGATAGAGGAGAGCGATGTCCTTGAGTTTCTACGGGACAAAGTGATACTGGTCAGCGGTGCCGGTGGGTCAATAGGTTCGGAACTGGTGAGGCAACTTATGAGCTTTTCTCCCAAAGAGATTATAGCCCTTGAGATAGACGAGACGGAACTGTTTAATCTTGAACAGGAACTAAAAGGTAAGTTGGGCTACACAAAATTAAAACCTGCGGTTGCGGATGTCAGGGATAGGGAGAAGTTGGAGAGAGTGTTCAAAGAGACCAATCCCGATATAGTGTTCCACGCCGCCGCTTATAAGCATGTTCCATTCATGGAGTTCTTCCCTGAAGAAGCCATAAAAACGAACGTTATAGGCACCTACAACATAGCAACCCTATCGGAACGTTGCGGTGTTGAGAAATTTATCAACATATCAACGGACAAGGCGGTTAAGCCCAAGAGCGTCATGGGAATGAGCAAAAGGCTTGCGGAACTGCTGTGCCTCTCCATGAATGGCAACGGCTCCACGAAGTTCATATCCGTCAGGTTCGGCAATGTTCTCGGGAGCAGGGGAAGCGTCATACCCATCTTTATAGAGCAGATAAGGAAAGGAGGACCCGTGACCATAACTCACCCTGACATGGAAAGGTTCTTTATGACCGTATCCGAAGCTGTTTTGCTCGTCATACAGGCGGCAGCCATGGGAGAAGGCGGAGAGATTTTCGTGCTGGATATGGGAGAGCCGGTAAAGATTCTGAAGCTTGCGGAGGAACTTATAAGGCTTCAGGGTCTTGAGCCTTACAGGGATATAGAGATAGTTTTCACCGGTCTCAGACCCGGCGAAAAGCTCTCGGAAGAGCTTGTATCGGACACGGAAAAGCTAAGCAGAACGGAGCATCCGAAGATATTTAAGGTTGCAGTCGGTAGTCCTGGAGTGAAGAACGATGGGCTCATAGATATGATAAGAGAACTGCTCAGCGGTGATGGGGAATCTATAAAGGAAAACCTTAGAAGGTTATTAAATAAACTTGACTCTTAACCCACCAAAGCTTCTACGTATTCCTTAACCCTGAATTCCTGCAGGTCTTCTACGCTCTCGCCTACGCCTACCAGTTTTATAGGGATTTTAAGTTCCCTGCATATAGGGACTAAAGCGCCGCCTTTAGCGGTTCCGTCCAGCTTGGTTATAACTATACCCGTTATGTCCACCGCCTCTTTGAATACCTTTGCCTGGGATATGGCGTTCTGTCCTATGGTGGCGTCCAGAACTAAGAGCGTCTCCGTAGGCTCTTCGGGAAGTAGCTTCTGAACGACCTTCTTTATCTTCCTAAGCTCGTTTATCAGAGGCTCTTTCGTGTGGAGCCTGCCTGCTGTATCTATCAAAACTACATCGTAGTTTTCCTTCACCGCCTTATCCACCGTCTCATATACCACCGAGGCGGGGTCTGCACCCTCGTGCTTTTTAACTATATCGGCTCCGCTTCTTTCTGCCCACACCTCAAGCTGTTCTATGGCCGCAGCTCTGAAGGTATCCGCAGCTCCCAAGATAACCTTTCTGCCCTCCCTTGTGAACCTGTAAGCGAGCTTTCCTATGGTGGTGGTCTTCCCGGAGCCGTTTATCCCCAAGAAGAGCAAGACTACCGGGTGCTCCTTCTGAGGCACTTTCAACTCCGAAGAGCAACCCTTTAAGAGTTCTTCTATCTTCTCCCGCGTTATATCTCTGAGAGCTTCTGAGCTTTTTAGGTTCTTTCTTATAGCCTCCTTCCTTAGCTCTTCAACGAGGTTTACCGCAGTTTTAACGCCCAAATCCGCCCTAACGAACAGCTCTTCCAGCTCATCAAAAAGCTCGTCGTCTATCTTCCTACCTCTAAAGACTATTCCGAACTCTATAGCTTCCCTCGTCTTCTTTAGCCCTTTGCGGAACTTATCCAGAAGGCTCTCCTTTTTCTCTTCCTTTATCAGTCCCAACTCCCTCTTTACTTCCAGTATCTTTTCCTCTACCTCTTCTCTTTCTGAAGGCGGTGCTATCTTTAATGCTCTCTCAAGAAGCTCCAGAGCCTTTTCTTTGTCCCCCAAACCCTTTACTATCTGTCCCGCCCTGAAGAGACTCTCAAAGTCTCCTACCTTGAGATACTCCTCGTAGGCGTCCTTGAGCCTTCCTACCCCTTCGAATACCAAGGCTCTCTCTTTTGCAGTCCCTAAGTCTCTGCCGTATTTTTCTATCAGTCTGTAAGCCTGAAGGTAGTTTTCCTCCTCAAGGTAAAGGTCAAAGAGAACCTTCCTCAAGTCCTCCTCGTGTTCGTAATCCTCAAGTATCTTTTTTGCCTTCTCCTTTTTCCCC
>WFYI01000069.1 GCA_015490155.1 Aquificaceae bacterium
GGGTCGAAAATTAGGCACTTCAAACTATTGCAAGCCAACAAATCCGGAAGGGTGCCATCAAAGCATCAAAACATCAAGGCATTTTGATGCACCATAAAGCGCTCTGCCTATTCAGTTACTAAGGATACGCGGAGGCTCCTATGTCCTCCTTACAGTATGTATTTTACACCAAGCAGAGCTTTGTAAATGTTCCATTCGTACTATTCTGTATTGGAGCTTGTTTACGGCTATGGATATGCTGTAAGATAATTATCCTATCCACTTAGGAGGTTTTAAATTGGCAGGACATAGCCACTGGGCGCAGATAAAACACAAAAAAGCTAAGATAGATGCCCAAAGGGGCAAACTCTTCAGCAGACTTATCAGGGAGATTACCGTTGCCGCACGGTTGGGCGGAGGAAATCCTGAGTTTAACCCCAGGCTTAGGACGGCTATAGAGCAGGCTAAAAAGGCTAACATGCCCCTTGATACCATAGAGAGGGCTATAAAGAAAGGCACGGGCGAGCTTGAGGGTGAAACCTTTGAGGAAGTTATATACGAAGGCTACGCCCCGGAGGGCGTGGCTGTGATGGTAATAACTACAACCGACAACAGGAACAGGACTACCTCTGAAATCAGGCACGCGTTTACGAAACACGGTGGAAGCTTGGGAACCTCTGGCTGTGTCTCTTACCTATTTGATAAAAAGGGATACATAGAAGTACCTGCGGAAGGTATATCCGAGGAGGAGATATTCGAAAAAGGGATAGAAGCAGGTGCTGAGGACATACAAACGGGCAGTGAGATACACATAATCTACACCACACCGGAGGAGCTTTACACAGTTAAAGAAAACTTGGAAAATATGGGAGTACCGGTCGAAAAGGCACAGATTAGCTGGATACCTAACACCTCCGTTAGCGTGGAGGACGTGGATAAAGCCAAGAAAATCTTAAAACTCATAGACGCTTTGGAAGAGCTTGACGACGTTCAGCAAGTTATAGCAAACTTTGAGGTTCCGGATAGGGTGCTTCAGGAACTCTCTTAAAAATTCCTTACGGAGAAGTTTATGATAAAGAGATACACGAGAAAAGAGATAGGCGAGGTATGGTCTGACCTGAACAAGTTCCGCAAGTGGTGGGAGGTGGAGCTTGCGGTTTGTAAAGCATGGAATACCCTCGGTAAGATACCTGACGATGCCTTAAAAGATATAGAACAGAAGGTAGTTATAGACGAGAACACGCTGGATAAGATAAACGAGTACGAAAGAACCTACAAACACGATGTATTAGCCTTTATATCTGCGGTTTCGGGGCAGGTGGGAGAAAACGGAAGATACATACACTTGGGGCTTACCTCCTCGGACGTTATAGATACCGCCCTTGCCCTCTTAATGAGAGAGGCTATAGACATACTCCTCGGCGACGTGGAAAGAATTCTCGAGGTTCTAAAGGAGCTTTCTTTCAAACATAAAAAAACCCTTATGATGGGCAGAACTCACGGTGTTCACGCAGAGCCGATAACTCTGGGCTTGAAGTTCGCGGTGTGGTACGACGAGATGAGGAGAAACTACGAAAGGCTCGAGAAGGCAAAGGAGAGGGTTTCATACGGGAAAATCTCCGGTGCGGTGGGTACTTACTCCAACATTCCCCCGGAAGTTGAGAGGCTAACCCTTGAAAGCCTCGGGCTTAAATCTGAGCCGGCTTCCACTCAGGTGGTTCACAGGGATAGACACGCCGAGTTCATGTCCGCAATGGCTATAACCGCCTCCTCCTTAGACAAGTTCGCCACGGAGATAAGACACCTTCAAAGGACGGAGGTATTAGAGGTTCAGGAACCCTTTACCAAGGGTCAGAGAGGCTCTTCCGCTATGCCCCACAAAAAGAATCCCATACATTCCGAGAGGATATGCGGGCTTGCGAGGGTTATCAGGTCGAACCTAATTACAGCCTTAGAGAACATAGCCCTCTGGCACGAGAGGGACATATCCCACTCCTCTGCGGAAAGGGTCGTACTTCCCGATTCTTCCATAGCACTGGATTACATACTTAACCTCTTTCACGGTATACTCAAGGACATAGTCGTGAACGAGAGGAACATGCAAAGGAACATGGAACTCTCAAAGGGTCTATTTTTCTCCTCAAAGGTCTTGGTAGCTTTAACGGAAAAGGGAATGAACAGAGACAGGGCTTACGATGTGGTGCAGAGGTGTGCCATGGAAAGCTGGAACTCCGACAAGAGCTTCAAGGAGGTTCTGCTCAAGGATAAGGAAGTTACCTCCTTTCTCTCTGCCGAAGAGCTTGAGGGCATTATGAATCCTTGGGAGTTTCTAAAAAACATCGACTACGTATATAAAAAGGTTTTCGGCTCACTTGAGTAGCTCTTCTACTTTTTGCTTTAGGATTTTTGCGGTTTCTTCTCTAACAATCTGAGCTACATCTACACCCGTCAGAGCTTCCCGTACGCTTTCTCTTATCAGTTTGGTTATCAAACCTTCAACGTTTACGCTTTCGAGCTTTTCTTTTACCGCCTTCCTTATAATTTCCTCAACGTTTGCCAAGCTCTCCGCGGAGATTCCTTCCGAGACCTGCGGAACTTCCACAGGTGCAGGCGGTTGCGTTTGTTCTGATACTTCCGGTTCTGTTGATTCTACAACTTCTTTGGCTAATTCCTCGATTGGCGGAACGCTTTCTGAAAGCTCCTCCACCGGCTCTACGGTGGTTTCCTGCTCTTCTTGTTCAGTTTTCTGCTCGGTTGTACCTTCGGGCATACCCTTTTCCAGCTCCTCAACTATCTTGTCTAAGTTTTCAAGGGCTGGGATTTCCTCTTCTTCAGCTTCCATTTGAGTTTCTACCACTGTAGGTGGTTCTTCGGTAATTTGAGGCTGAGGCTCTTGTTCTAACTGTGGTTCTTCCTGAATAGAGCTTGCTTCAGCCTGTAATATTAACTCCTCTACAAGCGCCTTGAGGTTCTCTCTGCTATCCCTTGAGAGGCTCCTTTTTAAAGTAAGCGGTATGCCGTCTACGTCTATTGGAAAAAGGTCGTCCACAAGCACGAGGTAAGGTTTCGTTGAAAACTTGGGGTTCTCGGAAAGCTCCGTTAATCCCTTTTCGGCTATAACACCGGAAATCGCATCGTAGATTACGATGTCGCTGTCCTCACCCCTCTCTATCGCCTGCCTTGTATTCTTAACCGTCTCTATCTCGTACTCCGAGCCTAAGATTTCCTTAACGGAGTCTATTAGCGTAGCGTCAAAGGATACCAACAGAGCCTTACGCTTCTTGGAAATGGTTTCTTCTTGAACCGGAACTTCCGCCGTAGTGGTTTCTTCGGTTGTGGGTGGCTCTTCTTCCTGACCCTCTACAATAGGGGTAAGCTCTATCTCAGGCTCAGGCTCGACAGGAGGTTGCGTTTCTGTGGGGCTTTGTGGCTCTTCGGGTTCCACTTCCGGCACGTGTGAAAGCTCAATAAGGGAATCGTCCAGCGGGGGAACTTCCTCTTCCTTGGGAGCTTCTTCCGTTGTTTGGGGCTGTTCCTGAGGTTTTTCCTCTTGGGCGGTAGATGGTTCTGTATCGAAGGATAGGGCTATCTCCTTTACCTTCTTGGGGTCTTCCTCTCTGGGAACCAGGACCTTGTCCTGTGGCATTAGGTTGTCCTTGTTTACCGGGAAAAGCTCGTCGAAGAGAATTACATATCGGGAGTCGCTGAATTTTTTCTGGTAGAGGTTGTTTATGTCGTCTTCGGATATGGCTCCTGAGATAGCGTCGTAGACTACGATGTCCACGTGCGTGGGAGCAATCTTAAGGGCTTCCTCACTGTTCTTGACCACTATGACATCTTCCTTTGCAAATACCTTTTTAAGCTCCTCCGAAAGCCTTTTATCGAAGGATATTATTAGTATCTTCATTTTCTATCCCCCTGTATATTCATTTTACTTACTCTCTTTTAATATACTATCTATAACTTTCTTCATCTCTTGGGCGCTCTCCTCCGGCACTATCTTCATCGTGGATAGCGTGAGCCGTAAGGCTTTTACTTTATCCATAAACTTTTCGTCTACCGTCGTCTTACCTACAATCTGTCTCGTCTCGCCGGATATGTAAATTAGTAGTGCTATGAAAAGGAAAGCGGACGCACCGAGCATACCGAGGTAGACGGGCTTTGAAACCAGAAAGAGCAGGTAATCGGATAGGCTCACCTTTTTGTAGTAGACTATGGCGCTCGAACCGCCCACGGAGGCTCTCGTACTTAGGTAAAGGCTACTGTCGAAGGGCAGGTTCATATTGGAGCTTATAAAGCTCTTGCCGTCCTTAGTTCTCAGTGTTATCAGGGAGTAGTCCGGTTCAGGTATGTTTACTATGTTCCTGTCCTCTTGGGTATTAACCATGAAGGTGGCTATGTTCTTGACTATCTTCCTTTCCCTTTCCGTGGAGTACTCTGCAAAGGATAGGACGAAGGTTGAGCCGAACACGAGTAGTAAAATCCCACTTACCGTAAAAATAACAAGCCTTTTCATCAGCTCCCTCCTACGGTTAACCTATCAACAAGTATCGAAGGGGAACCCACGTTCGCAAAGAACTTCAGGTCTTCCCCAACGGAAATTATATCGTTCCATAACTTTAATATATTACCCGCAACGGTTACACCTCTGAGTGTTTTGTAAGGTTTGCCCTCCCTGTAAAGAACTCCGGAGGCTCCGAGAGAAAACTCACCGGATATAGGGTCTGCCGTATGCAATCCCATTAGGTCTATAACCAGAAACACCTCCGGTAGGGAGAGCATTTCCTCTAAGCTCTTGTCTCCCTTTTCCACGTAAAGGTTAGTTATACCGGTCGCCGGCTGTGTTCTAAAGCCCCCCCTCTCTGAGTTGCCCGTAGGCGAGGTTTCCAGCTTTCTCGATGTGTATAGGCTGTGGAGAAAGCCCTTAAATACACCCTTTTCTATAACGACATTACGCCTCGTCGGGACTCCCTCGCCGTCGTATGGGTAGGTTGCAAATCCGTTGTCCATACTTCCGTCGTCGATGATAGTCAGCGCTTCCGAGCCGACAGCTTCTTCCTCTTTACCGCTAAGGAGTGTTTTCCCTTTAACGAGCGAGTCTCCGAGAAACATGGGAGAGAAAGCCTCGAGCAACATGGCTGCACTCTCTCTGAAAAGAACTACGGGTATGCTTTTGGTTTCAAACTCTGAGGGATTTAGCAAGGAGGTTGATTTAAAGACCACGTCTTTTACTATATCTTCCACGTCTATGTCCGAGAGCCTTCTTGCCCCCCTGTACTCCCAAGATATGCTCGCGTCGGAGCCGTCCTGCGCGAGGGCGGAAATCATCGCTATGTAGGAGGTACCGGAGTAGTTTATCTCCAGCCCGTAGGAGTTCCTTTGGTGTACCTCAAATATACCTTCGCTGAGGGAAGACTTCCTTACACCTTTAATCCTACCATCAATCTCCTTTGCCCTCTTTTCCATGGTGATGGGTATATTTATCTTCTCCTCGAGGGATTTCTGAACGCCCTCTTTATCAAAAACAGAGGAAACGCTGGAAGGCTCTAACTTCTCTAAAAAGGCAAATCCCTCGTCGGGAGGTTGTAACTCGCAGGTCTCTATGGCTTTTTCGAGGCAGTCTTTTATATCCTCTTCCCGAATGTGGGTGGTGTACGCAAAGCCGAGTTTGTTTCCCTTTAAAACCCTTATACCTACGCCCACCTCTTCCGAAGCGGAAAGGTTCTCTACCCTTTCCTCTTGAACCTCTATCTTTTTCTTCTTTATGCGATGAAAAAAAACTTCGTACTCATAACCGGCTTTTATGTGTTTTCTAACTATGCCTTCTATCTTTTCCATATCAAGATTTTACAGTATTTATAAGCTCTTTGTCCTTAGCCGTTCTTTCCCCTACGGTTCTCCGTGCTAAGCTCTTCATCAACGCTCCTTATTACTACGACCCTCGTCATCTCGCGTATTCTTCTGGCTATGCCCGAACCGAGCCTGTTTTCTAAGGAGAGGCTGAGTTCGTACTCTTTATCATCTCCCTTTTGAGGTTTGTTCTCTGATGCATTTAAGGTGTAATTGGTGGTTATTATCGTACTTTTTAAGTTGTTGTATCTGTGAGATATAATGTAACTAAGGATTTCCCTCTGCCAATCTGAGAGCCTCTCGCTTCCCAGGTCGTCTAAGACCAGCAGACTTCTACCCAAAAGAGCCTTTAAGAGTTTAAGGTCTTTTCTGTCCTCAATTAGCATTTTCATCGTGTACAGGAGGTCTTTTGTGTCAAAGAAAAGCCCCTTTATTCTTTTATTCCTGTAAACCTCTTTCAGTATGCATACAGCCATGTAGGTCTTGTAAACGCCCGGACTACCTATGAAAGTTATACCTTTACCTTCCTCGGGATTAAAGTTTTTTATGAACTTGACCGATTCCTCTATCGCTCTGTGCTGGGACTGGGATAGCCTCTTAACCGCAAGCTCCTTCAGTTCCGCATGCCAGTACCTTTTAGGAATTCTTAAAATCTTGTTTTCACTTACCGAGTTAAACCTGCAACTGCAAAACTCTACCGTTCCGTCATCTCTCTTGAGAAAGCCTGTTCCTTTACACTTCTCGCACAGAGACATAAATGTACCTTTTAATGTAATCGTAAGCCGATAGGTAAGCAAACACAACGGACACCCAAAGGATGTGAATGGATAGGGGAACGTGAGCCAAAAGCCCTATTATAGCCACGAATTCTAAGAAGGTCTTGATTTTGCCCATTCCCGAAGCTTCTATAACCAGCCCCTTCTGAACCGCTAAGCTCCTGAAGAAGGATATACTCAGCTCTCTGAAAAGTATGAGTATTACTACCGTAGAGCCTACAAATCCCTTCTCGAGTAGGGCTATTAGTATAGAGAGGACAAAGACCTTGTCCACGTAAGGGTCTAAGAGCTTTCCCAAGTCGCTCACGCTGTTTTCCTTTCTGGCGAAGTTTCCGTCGAACCAGTCGCTAACCGCTCCGAGTATAACTAAGATTAAGGCGGTTGTGTAAAGCTCAAGCTCTATAAAAACTACGGTTGGAAGGGTGAGTATTAGCCTGAGAACCGTTATGAAGTTTGCCATATCCAAATAAATTATACTCTTGGAAGGTATGGGAGATATTCTGGCTATCCTAGTAGGCATAGTTGCAGGTTTTCTGTATACAGAACACATATACAAACAATCGAGGATATTTCCCAAGCGTAGACTACTGCTCTCCTTCTGGGTAAGGTTCGTAATCCTCGGAGTAGTGGGGGTGGCTGTTCTGAAGCTCTTAGGTATTTACGGATTCCTATTTTTCTCAGCCGGATTTCTAATCTCTTTATTCCTTAATACTCTAAGGAGGGGGATTAGGATAAAATAGGGTTGTGGAGCTGGTTTCTCACTTCGAGACTCTTTTTAGAGAACCTATAGTTCAATTTTTCCTGTGGATGGCTGTCCTTTACCTTCTTTCAAATGTATTTATAGACAAAAGGATTTCCTTTTGGGTTTCCTCAATCGGTACAACTTGGTTCTGGCTTAAGAACAGAGACCCTATGGTGGCTCTTCAGGTGTGGGGCTTGATACTCGGCTTCTTTCTCGTTTTTCTAAGTCTCAAGTACTTCTTCCACATGAACCTTTTTCTTTTCCTTAAAGGTAAGAAAAGGTGTCCCTTTTGCTGGGAAGAAGCTCATAGAAAGGCTAAGGTATGTCCCCACTGCAGGCACTCCTTTGAGGACGCTTAGGAATTAATCGAGGCTACCCTTTAGCTCAACCGAGTCTATTATGGGGCATATATTGGCGTTTTCCCTTTGAGGTGTTTGGTTCAAAAGACCTTCGAGCTTTTCCCTTTCCGACTTTAACCTTTCAACTAGGAGGTCTATGTTCTCTATCCTCTGTTTTATCTTTTCTTTCACGCACTCGCAGGGGGTTTCTCCGGAGATAGCCAAGTCAAGTATGTCCTTTATCTCTCTCAGAGATAAGCCGAGGCTTTTAGCCTTCAATATGAACTCGCATATCTTCAGATGGTTCTCTGTATAGTCTCTATAACCGGAAGTGTCTCTGGCGGGTTCCGGTAGTATACCCACCTGTTCCCAGTATCTCAGGGTTTTAGGATTTAGCCCGAGCCTGCCTGCCAGCTCACCTATCCTCATAGGTATATAGGTATGTATCCCTTTTTAACTTGCAAGACGTGGTATTCGAATCCGGACTTTACCACTTCTACCCCTTCAAAAAGAGCCTCTTTCGGTACGTCCAGCATCTTCATAGCAACTCTGCAAGCTTTGAACTTCACGCCGTAGAGCATGAGGTTGTTTATCCTCTCCTCGAACTCTCCGTTCTCGAACCTGTCGAGGAAGACTATACCTTCGTCGTAAGCCACTACCTCTATGTCAACACCGGAACCCCAGAGGTTTATCGCACCCCTTATTCTCAGAAATACCTTTTTAAATCTCTTTCTGTCCCTGTAGGTTATAGGGAACAAAAGCTTTATCTCGTCGCCCTCCTCAGCCCTTGCCGAGGGAAGTATTAGTGAAGTTAGGAGCGCAGAGCCTAAGAGAAAGTCTCTTCTGTTCATCACAAGACCTCCAGAAAGTTTTTAAAGAAGTAGGCAGATAGAAGCAAAAACAAAAAGCCTACGAACTTATTGACGTAGCCCCGCCCCACAGCTTCAGGAATGCTCTTAACGATAAAGCCCGAAAGAAATATAGGAACAGACCTACCCAGGGCGTAAACGCTCATTAGGAATACGGACATGAGAAGGTCGCCCGTAGACGCGCTCAGGGCTATCGCCCCCAATAGCAAAGATGTACAGGAGGGACACAGGGAGAATGAGTAGGAGACGCCCAAGAGAAAGCTGTTTATCGCAGGATTTGACACGGGGTTCAGCTTTGAGACTTCCACCGAGAACGGCAGGAGGTTCAGGAGGTTCAGGGCTATGATAAACAGCAGAAGGGCAAGTATCAAGTTAAAGATATCCGTTTTGAATATGCGGGAGAGGGTTACCGCTCCGAGGGATACAACGCCCCCCACGAAGGCGTGGGTAGATATAAAAGCGAGGGAAAACCCTGCGGTGTTAAGTAGAATGTCCCTGCCCGTTTTAGACCTGCTTACTATAAAGCCGAAGACCACCGGTAGGAAGGGAAGGGTAGAGGGTCCTAAGCTGGTTAGGACTCCAAGTAGGAACATTAGGGCTACCAGAAAAGCCGTGGAGGGTCTCTCCTGAAGCAGTGAAGACAAATAAAGGTTAAACTCACCCGTGTCTATCAGTAATCCCACCGCTATCAGCAGTAAAAAGCCTGTAAGTGCGGGAACTACCGGTATGAACTTGGTTATCCCCTTGAGGAGTTTTTCAGACAAGAAGGGTACCGCAAAGGAGGGTAGGGTCGTGAATAGGGCAAAGGAGGAGAAAAGTAGAAATGGGCTTCCGTAATGCAGTGAGTAAAAGGACAGAAGCACCACGAAGGGAATACTGCAGTAGGGCAGACTGAGTCCTATCGATATACCCGGAGGTATGTTCCTACCGGGGAATAAGAACTGTGGTGA
>WFYI01000070.1 GCA_015490155.1 Aquificaceae bacterium
CGAATTCCGAAGAGTCCACCCACTATCCCATCTTCGCAAGTGAGGTGGCTCGCTTGGTTCAGGAAGGGCAGGCTGATAGGGGCATTCTCGTATGCGGGACAGGTATAGGTATGTGTATAGCGGCGAATAAGTTTCCGGGAGTGAGAGCCGCCCTCTGTCTTAACGAGTACATGGCAAGAATGAGCAGACTGCACAACGACGCCAACGTTATATGTTTCGGAGACAGGGTTATGGGCGAGGAGCTTGCTATTTCAGTTCTTGAGGTGTGGCTCAACACACCCTTTGAGGGAGGACGGCACGAGGTTAGGGTCAGGCTCATAGGGGATATAGAGAAGAAAGTATGCTGAGGTATGGAAAGCATAAAAAGGATATATCCTGACCCCGTAACCTTTGTTCTCCTTCTGCTTATCTTTCTGTTCGGTGAGTTAACTATACTTAGCGTGAAATTTTTCCCTTACCTATTCGAGGAAATTTCTCTACAGAACCTCAGAAGACCTACGCTTCATGCGCTTTCCTTTATTGCGGGAATTTTCTTAGCTGGTTTTATTTCACGGAGATTCAATTACAGAAAGCTCAATAACAAAAAATTAATCTACACCCTTGTGGGCTTTTCAATTGCATTGCTTACGGTAGTTCTAATTAAGAAATTTGCCTCCCAGATGTCGGTAAATAGGTGGTTAATAGGAACGAGTATCCAGCCGTCGGAGTTTTCCAAGCTAATACTAATAATTTTCGTAGCCTACTACATATCTAAAAAGGGATACATAGATAGGATGTCCTACTTGGCGTGGGTTGCCTTTATAGCGGTTGCGCATTCCCTCTTACTTTTCCTCCAGCCGGATAGGGGAATGGCTATATTCATACTCTTAAGTACCTTCATACTTCTGTGGTTCGGCGGGGTTTCTCCGAGGATATACCTTCCCATAGGAGCCTTTTTTGCTTTCGTTTCCCTGTTTATGCTAAAAGTGGGCGGGAGTTACATAGACAGAAGGTTTTACGCTTGGAAAAACCCCTTACAAGACCCGTACGACAGCGGATACCACATACTTCAATCCTTTTTATCTTTTATCAACGGCGGTTTTTTCGGTATGGGTCCCGGGTTTGGGCTTCAAAAGTTAGGTTATCTTACCCAAGCGGATACAGACTACATACTCGCTATAATAGGGGAAGAGTTTGGATTTATAGGTGTTTTCTTTCTATCAACTCTTTACCTGTTGCTCGTATCCCGTCTAATCTTCATATCTATGAGGATTGTGGACACTTTCGGTAGAATACTTGCCGTGGGTGTCATAATAAACCTGCTCTTGTCAATTCTAATAAGCTACTATATGGCTATAAACCTGCTACCGCCGAAGGGCATACCCCTACCCTTTGTCAGCTATGGTGTGAGCAATATGTTAGCCAACTTGCTGGGTATAGGACTCATAGGTGCTATATACAGGAGACAGATTACTTACGATATTGATAGAATTTAAAGAATTATGAAGATAGAAAATCTCAGAGGTTCAGCGTGGAGGTTTAACGAAAGGCTGAAGTACCTGTCCTATAGGGGAGAAATCCTTACAGAGGAATACGAGGGGGTTGTTAAGGAGATAATACAGAATATAAAAGAGAACGGCGATAATGCCCTGTTTGAGTATACGCGTAGATTTGATGGCGTAAAGCTTACACCAGATACCGTCGAGATAACCTACGAGGAACTCGAAAACGCTTACGAAGAGGTCGATGAAGATGTAAGAGAAGCCCTTGAGATAGCCGAGGAAAGGATAAGGGTATTCCACGAGAAACAGCTCGAAAACTCCTTCTTCAAAGAGGAAGAGGGCATAATTCTCGGTCAGAAGGTAGTTCCGCTGGACAGCGTGGGCATATACGTTCCCGGGGGAAAAGCAGCTTACCCCTCCACGGTTCTCATGAACGCCGTTCCTGCGGTCGTTGCAGGTGTGGAAGAAATAGTTATGGTGTCTCCTAAACCCAACACCCACACCCTTGCGGCGGCTTACATAGCCGGCGTGAGCCGAGTTTTCCAGATAGGAGGGGCACAGGCTATAGCCTCTCTTGCCTTCGGAACCGAGAGCGTGCCGAGAGTAAACAAGATAGTCGGACCCGGAAACATATACGTAGCCCTTGCAAAAAAGCTTCTGTTTGGAACTGTGGACATAGACATGATAGCCGGACCTTCGGAGATACTCGTAATAGCGGACGATACCGCAGACCCGACCTGGGTTGCAGCAGACTTGCTATCTCAAGCTGAACACGACGAGCTTGCCGCGGCTATACTTGTGACGCCTTCGGAGGAGCTTGCACGCAAGGTTGCAGACGAAGTACGAAGGCTTTTATCCGTATTGAGCAGAAGGGAAATAGCCAGAAGCTCTGTGGAGAGGTTCGGAACAATCTTTATATCGGAAGACCTCTTCCACGCCTGTGAGATTGCCAACTTTATAGCCCCGGAGCACCTTGAGGTAATAACCCAAGACCCCTTTGAGCTTCTGCCCTACCTTAAACATGCAGGGGCGATATTCCTTGGCAGATACGCCACCGAACCCCTCGGGGATTACATACTGGGACCGAACCACACCTTACCCACCGGTGGTACGGCTAAGTTTTTCTCTCCCTTGGGGGTTTACGACTTTTTGAAGAGAAGCTCCGTAATATACGTATCCAAAGAGGGTTTTGATAGACTTTCTGACCTTGCGTACCACATAGCGAAGGCGGAAGGGTTAGAAGCCCACGGGCTTGCTATAGAGATAAGAAATAAAGAATGAAACTTTTACCCCTTGCGTTTTTCCTTATTCTAATATCCTGTGCAAAAAAACCCCTATGCGACACCTCTTACCCCGAACCCCTATCACAGGTACCCGAAAGCTTCAGGATTTACGGATACGTAAGCTCTGTTTACGGTAAAACCCCTTTCCTACTGGCTAAGGAAAACGGAGAGTACGAACTTAAAGTCGGAACTCTTGGCAACCTACGGTTGTACGCGGATACCCTCTGCTACGGAGACGAATGTTACGACCTGCCCGTGAGATTTGAAGACCTGATATTTGCAAACCTTCTCAAGGGGAACGAGAAGGTTATCTGTAAAGGGAACATTAGAGTTTTCAAAGGGGAAGGCGTAAGAGTAGTGTTCAAAAATGGCTTGCCCGTGAGTTTAAAGATTGACAACGCGCTCAGCGTGAGTTTCCTTGCTTTCAGCAAGGAGGGATTTGTAAAGAGTCTTGAGATAAATTTAGCAGACTACAGGTTAAGTGTAGTGATTGAAAAAGCCGAAAGGCTACGATAGTTTTATCACCACCGTGTAGTACTTTCCCCCGAACTTCTTTTTAAACTCCCCTCCTTCGGTTTCAAGCAAATACTTAGCCAGTGCTTCACCCACACCGCTACCCCCGGAAAGCTTCCCTATATCGTTCCTCACCACCACGCTGACTCCTTCCCTTAAGCAAACCTTTATGTGAACGAAGTCCTTTGAGTAAAAGAAGGCGTTTTCTATAACCGGAAAGAGTATGTTTTCTAACTTGATTCTGTTGTAATTAACGCTGACGTTTCTCCCACTCAGTATTATCTTTCTTTTGTTGCCTAAGCTCTCAAGCTGACCGACGATGTCCCCGATTAGCTCCATAATATCTACCTTTTCCTTTGATTCCTCGATAAAGCTCAGCTCCCGCAGTGTTTTGGTAAGTCTTTTGAAGTCCCTTTCCATGAAGCTGTAAGCTGAGAAAAGCCTATCTACCGCAGGGTTATTAGTGTCTTTAAGTATTTGTAAGTTTATCCTCTGGGAGGAAAGAAAGTTCCCAATTTTGTGGGATATGCTCAAGACAATAGCTCCCAATAGTCTTTCAAACTCCTCCCGCCTTTTTATATACCTGACTATGGTGATGTAGAGTATGTAGTTTAAGGATACAACGAGGGCAATTTCCCAAACGAAAAGCAGTATCCCGAACCTGACGGTTTTGTCCAGAATATACGAGTTTTTTACTAATATAAACTTCCCGTCCGTTACACCTATCTTTGAAAACTCTTCTAACTCTTTGTCGGTTATCTTTATGTACTCGGGAATTTGGTAGGACTTTACTATCGCTATAAGACTTTTGTGCAAAGCAGCTTCCCTTAAAAGGCTCTCTTCGATAATCCTCTTGTAAGAGAG
>WFYI01000071.1 GCA_015490155.1 Aquificaceae bacterium
GAACCATGATACACGAGGCTGTGGGACACGGGCTTGAAGCAGACTTGGTTCAGCAGGGCTTGTCCGTGTACGCGGGAAAACTTGACAAAAAGGTAGCCTCTGAGCTTGTCAGCGTGGTAGATGATGCTACACTTTCCTCCCATAACGGCTCTTTCACCATAGACGACGAGGGCGTTCCTGCCCAAAGGAAGGTTCTTATAAAGGACGGATACCTCGTGGGATACATGTACGACAGGCTCAGGGCTATGAAGGAAGGCAGAGAATCCACGGGAAACGGTAGGAGACAAAGCTACGCCCACATACCCATAGTGAGGATGACAAACACCTTTATAGATAAAGGCAAAGACAATCCAGACGACATTCTAAAGGACACTAAAAGCGGCGTTTACGTCGTAAAGATGGGCGGAGGCGAAGTAAATACAGTTACCGGAGACTTCGTCTTTGAGATAATGGAAGGTTACATGATAGAGAACGGAGAGATAACTTACCCGATAAAGGGGGCTACGCTCATAGGGAACGGACCCAAAGCTCTCCAAGATGTAGATGCGGTAGGCAACGATTTGGGGTGGGCTATAGGCACCTGCGGTAAAGACGGGCAAGGTGTTCCCGTAACGGATGCCCAACCCACTGTAAGGATAAAACAGCTTACGCTCGGAGGGTGTCAGGTCTGCAAGTGAGATAGAAGCAGTTTCTCGTACTTATCTGCAATTCTGTCCCACGTGAACTTTTTTGCGTACTTTGACGCTTTATGGGAGAGTTCCCTTAACAGGTCTTCTCGTTCCCATAGGAATTTTATTTTTTCTCTGAGGTCTGCGGGGTTCGTTTTTTCAAATGACACACCGAACCCATTCTTTACCACGTAATCAAGTTCCTCTATATTGCTCACGAGAACCGGTTTCCCTCTGGCAGCAGCCTCAAGCACTACTATTCCCTGACCTTCGTATCTTGAGGGCAAAACCAAAAACCTACAGTTCTCAATCAACCTAGACTTTTCCTCCTCGCTTACAAATCCCAAGTACTTTACTCTCTTTGATAGAAGAGTATCTCCGTGGATTTTCTTCTGGAGCAACTTGCTATCTTTACCTCTGCCAGCTATGTAAAGTTTAACATCAAGGTTTCTTACAGCTTCTAAGAGCAAGTCCAACCCTTTGTTATGAAAATCTATCCTGCCCAAATAGAGAATGTAATCTCCCTTGAAAACCTGTGAGGACTTAGGGAGGTTTATACCGTTCGGAATTATATATGTATTCCTTAGCTTGAACTTCCTTGCCGTTGCCTCCGATACACTTATGACTCTGTGGAATTTACGAGGGTAGGTTTTCTCAAGTATGTAAAAGGGAAGACCCAAAATTAGGTAGCGTTTTAAGATTTCCATACCTTCTTTGTGATGGAGCTGCAAAAACACAGCCTTCCTATCCTGAAACCTGTAAGAGCATACGGGGTTCCACGGTGCGAAGTCCTCAACTATGACATCGTAGTCGGAGAAGTTTTCTTTCAGGAAAGAAGCGGCGGAAAGGGCGTAGGAGAAAACGCTCAGATAGTAATTTCTGGGGGTTCCTAAAAACTTGAACTCTATACCTTCAACATTTCCATCTCTGCAGTTCGGGAAAGCACCCGACACGACGGTTATCTCATGTCCTTTCTTGGCAAGTCTCCTGTATATCTCAAAGGCTCTAACCGCCCCGCCGCCCCCTACCCATGGGTTGTCCACGTGGTCATAGATTAAGTGAAGGATTTTCATAACGAATTGATAAACTCCTTTAGAGCCTCCTCCCATCTCCTTGTACTTATCCCTTTACCGCTTTCCAACGGTGTCCAGAGGGGTATTTTCGCTTTTCTCGGAAAATCCCTGTGGGATATGGGAATTGCATCTGCTTTGATACCGGCGTAATCCAAAATTTTCACCGCAAACTCGTACCACGAGCAGTATCCGGAGTTGGTGATGTGGTAAGTTCCGAACTCTCTCCTGTTTATTAAAAGCTCCCAAATTTTTACTGCGGCGTCTTTGGCGTAAGTCGGCGACATGTATATGTCGTTTACCACCTTCAGAGGCTCTCCTCTTTTAGCCTTGTTGAGAACCGTATATACAAAATTCCCCCCTTTACTTTTTGAGCCTGCTCTTCCGTACAAGCTTGCAACCCTTACGATGTAGTACTTATTCAAGTAATTCCTTACTACAAGCTCACCGGCGTACTTGGAGACGCCGTAAACGTTTATGGGATTGGGTATGTCCTCCTCTTTGTAAGGCTCTTTATCCTTTAGCTTGCCTCCGTCAAATACGTAATCCGTGCTTACTTGGAGAAGTATCGCCCCTGCCCTTTTACTCGCCTCAACGAGGTTTTTCACCCCAACGGAGTTCACAAGAAAAGCCTTTTCGGGTTGGCTTTCGCATAGGTCTACGTTTACAAAAGCAGCCGTGTTTATAACTATGTCGGCAGATGCCTGTTTAAGAGTCTCATCAAGTTTTTCCATGTCTGTTATATCAAGCTCTTGCTTTGAAAGAGGTATCAGCTTTACATTTTTCGGAGCATTTTCTATTAAGTCCTTGGCGAGTTGCCCGTTTGCACCAGTAATTATTGCTTTCATGTTATCGTTGGAAAGAGCCTTTTAACTCTTGCTGAAAACTTATCAACTTCTTTTTTCTTGTCAAACAACCAATCCTTATTTTCCAAAAACCAGTTCACAGTCCTTTGTAGCCCTTCTTCAAAGCTTATTTTAGGCTCCCAGCCTATCTGATTTTTTACCTTAACTGTACTAACAGCATACCTTAAATCGTGTCCCGGTCTGTCTTGAACAAACTCTATGAAGTCTTCTGGCATATTCATAAGGCTCAATATGCTTTTTACAACGTGCATGTTGTTAACTTCCTCATCGCTTGCCACGTTGTATATTTCTCCTGTCTTACCTTTATGCAAAATTTCTATGACTGCGTCTGTGAAATCTTCTACATACAACCAAGTTCTAATGTTTTCGCCAGCCCCGTACAGAGGTACCTTCTCTCCGGAAAGCAGTCTTAGGATTGCAAGTGGTATGAGCTTTTCGGGATACTGCCAATGTCCGTAATTGTTTGAAGCTCGGATGATTATACACGGGAGTTTGTAGGTTTTAATGAAGGACATTACGAGCATTTCCGCAGAGGCTTTGCTTGCGGAGTATGGGGAACCCGGTTTTAGAGGGTCTTCTTCAGCAAAGCAGTTTTTTGAATTCAGGGGCAGTTCACCGTAAACTTCGTCCGTTGATATGTGGATAAATCTTTCAACTCCAACCACATAAGAAGCTTTAAGGACATTTAGCGTTCCAAATACATTGCTTTTTACAAATATATGTGGCTCTACTATGCTTCTGTCAACATGGGTCTCTGCTGCATAGTGAATTACTACGTTTGGCTTTTCCTTACTAAAGATTTCTTCCAGCTCTTTATCATGGGTTATATCTTGTCTATAAAATCTTATGCGGTCTAAAACCTGAGAAATACGTCTAATATCTCCTGCGTAAGTGAGCTTATCTACAACAGAAACTTCAGTGCCTTCAGTTGCTAACCTTCTTACCAAATCGCTACCCATGAAGCCTGCACCGCCCGTAACCAAAACCCTCATGCTTCACTCTCCGTAAACGAAGTTATTCTCAGCTTCTTCAAGGCGCGGAAGTCCGCCGTCCTTTTCTGAGATGACAGGACTTTTAATACGCCAGTTTATCCCCAAATCAGGGTCGTTCCAGATTATTCCCCTGTCAAGTTCCGGAGCGTATTCTTTAGTTACCTTGTAAATCACCTCAGTGTGTTCCTCAAGGGCTACGAACCCGTGGGCAAAGCCGGGAGGAACCCAGAGCATAAGCTTATTTTTCTCCGAAAGCTCCTGCGCAACCCATTTTCCGTACCAAGGAGAGCCTTTCCTTATATCAACTACAACGTCCCATATTTTACCCTTCACGCATCTTACGAGTTTCCCCTGCTCCATAGGCTTTAGTTGGTAGTGTAATCCCCTCAAAACTCCCTTACAGGATACAGAATGATTGTCCTGAACGAAATCGTGAGTTATGCCGTTCTTTTTAAACTCGGAAGCCTTGTAAACCTCCATGAAAAAGCCCCTCGTGTCTTCAAAAACCTTCGGTTTGATTAGAACAACATCCGGTATATCAAGTTTCTTAAACTCAAAGGGCATCTTTATCCTCTTCCAGCAGGCTCATTAGGTACCTGCCGTAATCTGTCTTAGCAAGCGGCTCGGCAAGTTTGATAAGCTCTTCTTTTCCTATCCACCCGTTTCTGTAAGCTATTTCCTCAATACACCCTATCATCAAGCCCGTCTTTTTCTCTACGGTAGCTACGAACTCCCCCGCTTCTAAGAAGCTGTCGTGCGTTCCTGCGTCAAACCAAGCAAACCCCCTTCCGAGAATTCTCGCCCTGAGTTTACCTTCTCTCATGTAAACCTCATTTACAGAGGTAATTTCCTTCTCTCCCCTTTTTGAGGGTTTAACTTCCCTTGCTATATCAAACACTCCTTCATCATAAAAGTAAAGCCCTACGCAGGCAAAGTTGGACTTGGGGTTCTTGGGTTTTTCCTCAAGGGACACTACCCTACCCTCGGAATCAAGCTCGATTATCCCGTACCTTGAGGGGTCGTTTACGTAATAGCCGAACACGTACGCCCCCCCTTTGGCTTCCACACCGGCTTTTGCTTCTTTTAGTATGTCTGGAAGACCGTGCCCGAAGAAAATGTTATCTCCCAGAACGAGGCACACGCTATCCTCTCTTACCAGATGCTCTGCACTCAAAAGAGCGTCCGCCAACCCTAAAGGCTCACTTTGCAGGGAGTAATCAATAGACATACCTATACGTGAACCGTTCCCCAGGAGCTTGTAAAAGGAATCCAAATCCTTCGGATTCACAACCAAGACCACTTCCCTTATGCCTATAAGCATGACCACGGAGAGAGAGTAGTAAATCATGGGCTTGTTGTATATAGGCAAGAGGTGTTTGTTAATTACACCTGTTGTGGGATAAAGCCGGGTACCGCTGCCACCGGCGAGTATAACCGCCTTCATACTATAATTCTAAGATGAACAAGAGATGTCTGATAGTCCTTATAAACTATAAAAGTGCGAAGCATACAACCTCATGTTTAGAAAGTCTTAAAAATGTAACTTATAAGAACTTTGAAATTTATTTGATAGATAACAACTCGGGAGGGGAAGACGTGAGAATTCTTGAAGACTTTATATCAAACTATCCCTTAAGAGTTCACTTCATCGTAAACGAAGAAAACCTCGGCTTCGCTAAGGCGGCAAACATGGGATTTAGGTTTGCTCTTGATAGGGACTTTGATTACGTGCTTCTGCTTAACAACGACACCACTGTTGAGCCTGACTTTTTAGAAAAATTGATTGATTCTGCGGAGTCCGAAAAAGATGTGGGTATAGTGTCGGGAAAGATTCTGTTCAAAGACGGGAAAACTGTCTTCTCTTTGGGAGGAGAGATTTCCTTTCTGAAGAATGTAGGACACCTATTGCACTACAGAAGGTCTGTTGATGAGGTATCTCACATAAGGGAAGATTTTTACTGTTCCTTCGTTAGCGGATGTCTAATGCTCGTAAAGAGAGAAGTAATTGAAGATGTGGGATTCTTAGATGGGAGCTTCTTTATGTACATAGAGGACGTAGACTTTTGTTATAGAGTTTTAAGTAGAGGGTGGAAGATAAGGGTAAACCCAAAGTCTGTGATTTACCATACCGAAGGAGCTTCCTCAAGCTCGGAGTTTTCCGCCTATTGGGGGAGTTTAAACCGTCTGAGATTTATATATAAGCACTTTAATGGGCTTGATAGGCTTAAAAAGCTGAGTTTATACATTCTTTCAAAACCCGTACTTTACGCCAAACTTAGAAATCTGAGCGTAATAAAAGCGGACTTGAAGGGTGTATTTGACTTTTACAGTGCCTTGTCTAAAAACGGCTTTGGTTAGGATAACTTGGGACTGTGCCGAAAATTGCGTAAAAAGCAAACACGGAGTGTAGAGGCATGTATTCGTTATTGGGGATAGGTGTATATCGCTAAATGTGCAGAGCAGGTTTTTGATGGGAAGCGTTTTGAGCTTGAATTTGCATATTTCTTTTATATGTTTATCTAAACAGTTGCCACCCGATAATTTAATTTAAAATATGAGATTAAGTAGGAGGGAAGCAGGCATATGAAAGAAACAGGGGAAGTTATATACGAGGATGCTGAGCATAAGTTCGTTTGGCTCGGTTGGGAAGAGGAAGAGGAAGAAGGTTTTGTCCAAACAAATCAGTACCTGATAATCGATAAGGGCAGGGGAATTTTACTGGACCCGGGAGGGGCTTACGTGCTTCCGCGTGTTATGGCTACGGTTTCCGCCTATATATCTCCAGAGGATATAGACGTAATCTTTTACACGCACCAGGACCCAGATGTCAGCTCGGGAGTAGCTCTATGGATGAAAAACACTCCGGCAAAGGTGTACATAAGTAAACTGTGGACGAGGTTTATCCCTCACTTCGGTAGCATAGACTTAAACAGAATAATTCCCATAGAAGACGGCGGAGGTAGCTTAACTCTTGCCTCCGGCTCAAAACTACACTTTATCCCTGCCCACTTCTTGCACTCCGTAGGGAACTTCACTCTGTTCGATGAACGCTCTAAGATTCTGTTTTCCGGAGACATAGGTGCTGCCGTGTTTCCCAAGGGGGAGAGATACATATTCGTAGAGGACTTTGATAAACACGTTCAATACATGGAAAACTTCCACAGGAGATATATGGCGTCCAAAGAGGTTTGCCAGCTGTGGGTCAGCTTGGTAGAGAAGTTAGAGCCGAAGGCAATTGCTCCACAACACGGAGCTATATTCAAGGGAGAGAGCGTAAGGAAATTTTTGGATTGGTTCAGAAATCTGGAAAGTGGTGTAGACATAATTAGGGAAGTATACGGAGTGTAAGTTATGTCTATCTTCGGAAGTGGTAAAAAAGTGAATACACAAATTTCTTCTGTAGATAGAGCCACAGAAACTAAGGATAGAACTATAAAGCATCTTGTTAGGAAGCTCTGGAAGTTTGTGGAGCTGGAAGGTATACTCAAGTTTGCTTTCGAGTTTTTCTTACGGGGCTTAAACTCCTTTCGGAAGAGGGGACATACGGTAAGCTCCTCTACAGAGGAATTCTCTCAGACAATAGCCTCTATGGACAGAAATGTACACCTGATAAAGGAAGAGATGGACAGAACCATAGAAAACGCAAAAACTGTGGAGCAACAAGCTGTAAGCAACGTGGAAAGGCTCGAAAACACAGAGAAGTGCATGAGCGGATTTATGAAGAAGGCACGGGAAACGAACGAAGCCTTTGATAGAATTCGCAAGTCTATCAAGGAGATAAACGAAATAGTTGAGCAAACTACTATACTTGCCTTAAACGCTTCCATAGAAGCGGCTCGGGTTGGTGAAGCGGGACGAGGTTTTTCGGTAGTTGCAGAAGAGGTCAGAAAGCTCGCGTCTAAAACCGAAAACTTTGCAGGGTATATAGCCGATAGCGTGGTTGAAGCAGAGAAAAGCATCAAGAGTTTTACCGAAGAGGTGGAGCTTATGTGTCGAGACATACAGAGTATCGTTGGGGATATAAAAAGTGTTGCAAGGGCTATGCAAGCGAACAGAGAAGCTGCAGAACATGTAGGAAAACTGCTTACCGACATGGCTAACGCCCTGCGGGAACAATCTGTCGCGGCTCAGGATATATCAAAAAACATATCGGAATTCATGGAGGAAATAAGCACCTTCGAGAAACA
>WFYI01000072.1 GCA_015490155.1 Aquificaceae bacterium
ATGTGTTCCATAGTTATCTCCTTTACACCTCCTATAGTGAGTTCTTTAAGTGATGTTGCAATTCTTTTCGATACACCGGCTCAAATAATAGCTGTTCCGGTGGTAGCAACTATGGAGGCTCCTTCTCCACCGACGAGTCCCTCAACCGGATTACCCTCTTTCGGTTCCGGCGGTGGATGTAACACCGGGGTGTCTATCCTAGGACTTCTGGCTATTCCCTTATTTGCTCTGGTAAGAAGGCTCTTCAGGTAAGTATGCAGATAGCGGTTCCTCTAACGGACGAGGCTCTCTCAGAAAAAGTAGAGAGAGCCGGTTCCTACGGAGCTGACATAATTGAACTAAGGGTTGACCAATTCAGAGATACCTCCGTGGAACATGTAATTGAGTGTATAGACCTCGTTCAGAGCAAAGGGCTTAAAACAATTCTCACCGTTAGGTCTCCGCAGGAAGGCGGTAAACCTGTAAGCAATAGATTGGAGATATTTAAACGTGCAGCTCCCGTCAGCGATTACACGGATATAGAGCTTTCCTCGAGGGAGGAGATACCTGCGGTAAGGGAGTTCGTGAAGAAAGGCAAAGGGAAGTTAATAGTTTCGTTTCACAACTTTGAAGTAACACCCCCCACGTGGGTTTTAAGAGAAGTTCTGAGAGAGTCCAAAAGATACGGTGCGGATATTCCTAAGATAGCCGTAATGCCCAATTCTGTGGAAGATGTGGCAAGGCTTTTGTGTCTCGGTAACGAAGAAAAGGGAGATAAGGTGCTTATATCAATGGGGAGTCTGGGAAGTATCTCCAGACTGGCAGGTTTCGTTTTCGGCTCCGTGATTTCCTATGCTTCCTTGGACGAGAGCTTTGCTCCCGGGCAGATACCCCTAAGGGAGCTTGTGGAACTCAGAAAACGCTTCTATAAAGTATAGGGAACTTTTCCACCACTGAGAAGTAGGCAAGGTTAAATACGAAATGGTAGATTACAGGTGCGAGTATGGAACCGGAACGAATGTACACCCAACCGAATATCAAGGAGGGGAAAAAAGTAAGAAATGCGGCTACGTTCTGGTAGAGAATGATATGAGGCAGTGTAAACAGCAAAGACACCGTGAGGTTATTTAATCTCCTCATCAAAAATCCCCTAAAAAAGGTTTCCTCTGCTACCGCAACCCCGAGATTGTTTAGCACAAAAGCCCAGCAGGATAGGTTGGGCGGGAATAATATAAACACAGGTAACGAAGTTATACCATATATAAAGCCCTTTTTAAAGTTCCTATACCCTAAGTCCTTTATATCCTTAGTGAATATAATCGGGGATAGTAAAACTATCTGGGCAACAACCGTAATCTGGTAGAGCTTTACAAGCACTACCGAAAGCAGAAATATTAGGTAGAGAAGTATATACGCCTTGTACTTAGTGAACAGTCTTCCCATGCTTAGAATAACTTGTATTTTCTCACAATGTTTATTCCATATCCAAGCTTTGTTAGACAAGTTGCACGAAAGGGCTTAATGTAAGATAATGCTTAATGTTATGAAGCTTATCCTCCTTGTAGTTTTATTTCTGGGGTTAGGGATTAACTCCTCTTATGGAGCCACAAGCTATGTGTTGTGTATACACACGGAAGAGGTAAAGCAAGCCCATATTGAAAAGTTCGACCTTAAAGATGTCTCGGGTAAGGAGCTACACATAAACATCTTGGAGGATAAGTTTGTTAAGTTTTCCGTGGAAAAAGATGGAAGCTTTATTCAAGCTTTCAGCCACTCCTTTGGGAGTATTTGGTTAATCCCGTACGAACCTAAAAACCTAAAAATTCTGTATGTGTTTACCAAACCTCCTCCTGTATCTATTCTGTCTTCTGTGAAACTACTCATCTGATTTCCTGTCCCTTTTATTTAACAAACCACGCATTTAAGGAGGTAAAAGTATGTTTTTTGTGGTCATAATCCTTAGCCTTGCGGGTTTAGGCTTTGGGATAAGCGTAGATGAGGCGATGAGGCTCGCTCTCGAGAGGAATTTACAGTTAAAGGCGATGGAAGAAAGAGCTGGGATTTTTGAAGGTTTGGAGAAGAGTGCTTTGGCATTCGGAAATCCCGAGATTAACTTTGAGAGCGGATTTCTGACCACGAGCAGGGGCGGAGGTCCGAGGGAGAGGTTCCTGAACCTATTGGAGCTTTCCCAACCTATACCTCTGTGGGGAACTCGGCAGAAGGGGGCGAGTGTAGTAAACAAGCAAAGGGAAGCTTTTATGGAAGAGTACGAATCTCTGAAGAGAGAAATACTCGGCGATGTTTACAGGAGGTTTTACGAGGCTCTTTACAGGAAAGAGGTCGTTAAGGTTTGGAAAGAGTCCCTCAGAACTGCCAGAGAGCTTGAGGAGTTTATAGAAAGCTCGTACAGGCTCGGGGATACTACGGAGCTTGAGGTGTTCAGGGCAAAAAGGGAAAGGGGACTAGCCGAGGTAAGGCTGAAGGTTGCAGAAGCCAACTACGAGGGTTCTCTAAAGGAGCTTTCGGCTCTTCTGAACACAGAGGTTGAAAGTGTGGAAGGGGAACTCAAGAGCCTCAAAGACGTATCGGACTTTTCCGTTGAAAAGCTACCGCAGGTTAAAAGATTTAAAAAACTTATAGAGTCCCTTGATAGACAGATAGAGCTGGAAAAGGCTCTCGCCAAGCCCTCTTTGAGTGCAGGTGTGATAGTTGAAGACTCGGAATCGGGATATTACGGTCTCAGGGCGGTTATTTCTACGGAAGTTCCTCTTTTGTATCGTAGGCAGGGAGAGATTTTACAGAGTGTCTATAGAAAGCAGTCCCTTGCGAGGGAGATGGATGCGGTTGAGCTTGAGCTTAGGAAAAGGCTTGAGTCTATAAAGTTAAGGTACAAAGCTCTCGTAAAGGAGCTTGATAGGTTTGAGAGGGAGTTAATCCCGCAGGCAGGTAAGGAGCTTGAGCTTGCGGTTAAGAGCTACCGTCTCAGGGCTATAACTCTTTTAGAGCTTTCCGACGTAAGGAACAGGTATTACGAGCTTTTGATAAGCAGAGCAGAGCTTTTGAGAGAAATTCATAACATTTACGCCGAGTTTGTTTCCATAGGAGGTTGGAAATGATGAAGGGTTTTATACTTTCGGCTTTACTGCTATCCTTGGTTTACGCAGGGGAAGGACATAAACATGAAAATGAAGAGGCTCACGGAGAGGAACTCCACGAAGAGGAGATACATCTATCGGAGGAACAGTTCGAGGCTTTGGGAATAAAGCTTTACGAGTTAAAAAAAGAGCCGGCGGGTAAGCTTATAAAGTTGCCCGCAGAGGTGAGGGAAAACCTGCTTACGAGCTATGCGATTTACAGTCCACTTGAGGGTATAGTGAAAAAGCTATACGTGAAGGAGGGAGATAGGGTGAAGAAAGGCTCCCCGGTAGCGGAAATATACTCTCCTGAGCTTGCGAATTTGATAGGTGAGGTTCGGATAGCTAAGGTGAACATGGAAAGTGCCAAGAAGATTTACGACAGGGATAAAACTCTGTACGAAGAGAAGGTCATAGACTACACGAGATACTACACCTCTATGCTTGAGTACGAGAGGGCAAAGGGAGAGTATGAGGCTTTAAGCTCAAAACTTAAAAGCTTCGGTGAGCTGAAGGGCTATCATCTGCTTCTGAGGTCTCCGGGAAGCGGCTATGTGGTGTCTCAGAGTGTTTCCTTGGGAGAAAGTGTAGGTATGGATAGGGAGCTTTTTGAGATACACTCTCACGATGTAGTATGGGTTTACGGCTGGGCTGATGAAGATTCGATTACACATATAAAGGAGGGTACGGAAGCGAAGGTTATTTCTAAGTTTGGGAATCGTCCTTGCAAGATAGACTTTATCGGTCACGAGGTTGATAGAAAAACAAGGAGAGTAGAAGTTAGGTGCGTTGCCCTTAACAAGAAGCACATACTAAAGCCGGGTATGTTCGTGAACCTTGAGGTAAAAACCGGCGGGAGAAAAGCCCTTATGATTCCCAAAACCGCCGTTCAGGATATTGAAGGTAAAAAGGTGGTCTTTGTGAGAACCGATGAGGGCTTTGAGCCGAGGGAGATAAAAGTTCTGAGAGAGTTAGACGGCTACTACGTGGTCTTGGAAGGGCTTAAAGAAGGCGAAGAGGTCGCCGTCAGCGGAACGGTGTTCTTAAAGACCAAGCTGGTAGGTGTAGAAGAGGGTGGACATGCTCACTGATTGGAAGGTTTGGTTTCCTTCTTATCAAGGTAGTATGCAACTGCACCCAGTATCAGGTAGGCTACAAGAAGAACTACGCCACCCGACAGAACCATCCAGATTAGGAAGTCCCAGCTTTCTCTACTCTCCATATAGATATAGTATAGAACCGATAACTACAAACGCCACTCCCAAAAAGAAAAGATATATGAGCGTATTTCTCGGTATAGTTGAGGATATACTCAGTATCAGAGAGCCTACCATAACACCTACGCCGAGATTACGGAAGGTCTCTCCAAAGAATCTGCTCAATTTCTTTAGCTTTTTCACACTTTCATTTTATCGGAGGTAAGAGATGTTCAGGGCGATACTGAAGTTTAGAATCTTAGTTCTTATAGCCCTCGTGGGCACCATAATATACGGAGCCTACAGCTTTAAAAAGCTCCAGATAGACGCATTCCCAGACCCGACGCCCGTTCAGGTGAACATATACACCGAGGCCCCTGGACTCTCCGCCGAGGAGGTAGAGACCCTCATAACCATACCCGTTGAGTCGGTGATGAACGGGCTCAAAGACGTTACTCTCGTGCGTAGCGTTTCCCTGCCAGCCCTGTCTTACGTTTCCGTCTATTTCAAAGACGGCACAGACATATACTTCGCCAGAAGGCTCGTTATGGAGAAGCTCCCCGACGCAAAGGAGAGGGTTCCCGAGGGCTTCAACCCAGTCATGGGTCCCAACGCCACGGGTCTCGGAAACGCCCTCCTGTATGTGATACACGACGAGAAGGGCAGATACACCAACGAGGAGCTAAAGTCTATCTTCCAGCAGTGGGTAGCCCGTCCACTGATAATGAGCGTAGGAGGAGTCGAGGAGATAGTCCAGTTCGGTCCCGAGCTCGCCTACGTGATAGTTCCCGATCCTGACAAGTTCCTCGCTTACGGGATAACCCTTGAGGAGCTCCTGGAGGCCCTCGAGAAGAACAACCTTCTGGTTGGAGGAGGCTTCTTCCAGTCTGCCGAAGGGGACCTGGTGGTCAGAGGTCTCGGAAGGGTTTATTCAGAAGAAGATCTGCTCAGAATTCCCATAAAGGTGGACGAGGAAAAGGGGGTGAGCGTCTATCTCAGAGACGTGGCGAAGGTGGTAAAGGGTGAGGTCCCCAACAGAAGGGGGGCTTTCACTATGAACGGAAGGGAGGTTCAAGGAAACATAGTTGTAAAGAGGATATACGAGAACACCAAGGAGGTGGTGGACAAGGTAAAGGCTAAGCTCGAGGAGATACAGAAGATACTCCCGGAGGGAGTGAAGATAGAACACCTCTACGACCAGGCGTATCTGACAGAGAAGGCGGTCTCCACCATACAGAAGGCGCTCTTCAGCGGTATGCTCCTGGTCGCCTTCGTGACCGCCTTCTTGATGGGCAACTTCAGAGCATCGCTGATAGTCATATCCTCCCTACCCCTTACCCTCCTTATCGCCTTTATAGTGATGAAGGAAACGGGCATGAGCGGGAACCTCATGACCTTGGGAGGTCTCGCCATAGGTATCGGAATGTTCGTGGACTCATCGGTGGTTATAGTGGAGAACATCTACAGACATCTGACCGAGAAGAAGGACGGTCTCAAGTTCTCTGTGGTTCTGGACTCGGTTAAGGAGGTCTGGAGGCCCGTTCTGTTTGCAGTTCTCATAATCGTGATAGTCTTCTCGCCTATATTCGTCTTCGAGTCCATAGAGGGCAAGTACTTCAAGCCCCTCGCCCTGACGCTGATAATAGCCCTCCTTGGCTCACTCCTAATAGCCTTCACCTTCATACCGGTTCTAAGCTACTACTTCCTAAGCCCGGGCAAGGAGACCTACAGCAAGCTAATGAGCAAGATACACGGAATTTACGACAGAGTCCTTGATGCCACATTCAAGGTCAGAATTCCCCTCTTCTTGGGTGTTTTCGTCTCCTTTATATTCAGCCTCTTCCTGCTCACACGCATAGGAACGGAGTTCGC